>JALYJW010000136.1 GCA_030775085.1 Acidobacteriota bacterium
ATCTACTGCCGACCGCCGACTGCCGACCGCCGACTCGTCTGATACCTGGGCCGCTTCTTGCTATCGCAATCCACCGATGTACAGCTCTGTCCGGAAGGGCTCGGTTGTTTGGGAGTGCGAGCGATGACGTTGGTGAACTCTCTCTGTGCGGAGATCAGCGTGTTTCAGGGTGTCGGCGAGACGACCGGTGTGATGGTGGAGCGTCGCGCCATCCGCGGAAAGAAGGGCCTTTGCAAGAGCATGCGCGATCTGGCCATCAAGTCGCGCGTCCTCGGTGACGGCATCTACTACATCCCCATCGACCTCTGGCCCAAGGCGCAGGAACCGATCGTGGTGCATAAGCACGACTGGACGGTCATCAGCTCCATCCCGCGCACTTCGCGGGCCACGAAGAAGACGGCTCTTGCCAAAATGAGCGCCGAGTGAGCTCAGCTTCCGTGGTACGCGCCATGCAGTCCGGCGTCTGACGAAAACCACAGTTGGGAGCTCACTTCATGAAGCTGTTCAGGAACGCATTCTTCGCCGCAGCGCTCACGATCCTCGGGACCGCCGCGACACCACTCCTTGCGCAGAGCGAGGAGGGACCGGGCCAGGCGCAGGGCGCCGCCGTCGATACCACCGGCAAAGGCTACACCGCGGCGTATGTGATGGAGACGTCGACCAAGCAGGTGCTGTTCGCCGAGAACGAGCATCGGGCGCTTCCCACTGCATCGATGGCCAAGATGATGACGCTGCTCATCACGATGGAAGAGATCAAGGCCGGCAATCTGAAGCACGACACGCCGGTGACGATCTCCGCGCGCGCCAGCAAGATGGGTGGTTCTCAGATCTATTTGCGCGCGGCTTCGGTTTGGCCGGTCAAGAACCTCATCATCGCCACGATGGTGCAGTCGGCCAACGACGCGGCGCAGGCGCTGGCCGAACAGATCGGCGGCTCCTCGGAATCGTTCGCGGACATGATGAATGCGCGCGCGCAGGAGCTCGGGCTCACGCACTCGCAGTTCTACGATCCGCATGGTCTGCCGAATCCGAGCGACCCATCGCGCGTCAACACGATGTGCCCGCACGATCTGGCAATCCTCGGCCTGGAGATGATGAAGTATCCCTTCCTTGTTGACCTGGCGAAAGTGGCGGAGATGCCGTTCCGGAACGGGACGCTCGAAAAAATCTACAACCCCAATCACCTCATCAATCCACGCAAGGCCAACTACATGCAGGACGCCACAGGCATCAAGACCGGCTACTCCGGTCCGGCCGGTTTCTGCGTCACCGCATCCGCGCGCCGGAACAACCTCGACATCGTGGCGGTGGTCATGGGCGCGAAGACCGGCGGCGGATCGAACGGCTCGTTCGCGATCGCCTCACGTCTCATGAACCAGGCCTTCATCCAGAACCGCATGGTCGTGCCCGCGAAGAAGGGCGCAATCGTCGGACAGGCGCCGGTCACCGGAGGCCGCGCCGCCACCGTGCCGGTGACGCCCGCCAACGACGCCACCGCGCTCGTGAAACGCGGCCAGGAAAAAGGCGTCACCGTTGCCTATCAGGGAACGGGCGCTGCGGCGCCAGTGAAGAAGGGTCAGGTCGTCGGAACCATCGTCGTGCAGCAGAACGGCAAAGTGCTGGCAAAGATCCCCGCACTCGCCGCCGAGGAAGTGGCCAAGCAGCAGTGGTGGAAATCGTTCTGGCCGTTCTAAGCCGAGGTCGCGGAGATGTCGCTGCCCGGCTAACTCCGGCTGCTCAACTCGGCCGTGAGGATGCCGGCGCTTAAAAGGTGTGTGCGGATCGCGAAAGTTTCGCGCCCGAATTTGTCATGCCGTCGACGAGCGGTTGCGTTCGCTCCATGTGGGCGAGTGTGCAGACCGCCCGCGCTTCCGCCGGCGGTCCGCATTGATTCGCTAATTGCCCAGATCCTCCACGCTCACCGAGATGTCGGTGATGCGCAGCGCCGCTTCCGGTTTCTTCAAACGCCTGGGACCGTCGCCGGTCTCGACCGGATCGCGGGGGACGACGGTGATGCGGATCTTGTCCACGTTGCGAGCCAGCGCGGGGCCAATGGCCGGGTCGAGAATGAACGAGAAGGACGCCTTGTGCGAGTCCTCGTCGTTGTGGGCCGTGCTGTGGACCCCCTGGGCGAACAGGGCAATGTCGCCGATGTGGTGGACTTTCGGCGTCTTCTCGTCCGGATTCCCTTCCATCCCCACCCACACCTCGAAGATCACACCCGGCGGGACGTCGGCTTCGACGGTGCCGAACGTCAGAACAATGTTCTGCTGGCGCGCGCTGATGGCGCTTCGGGCTTGCTTCACCACGGCGGCGGGCACGGCCTTCAAGTCCATCGTGCGCGTCACCGGCGTCGCGTCGGAGACGATCATTTCCGGCTCGGGAATCGGGATCGCAATCGCCCGGCGGACCAGGGCTACTGGCGGCGGCAAGACGATGGGAGGGATGGGGCAACTGGAGACCACCTGCGGCAGGACCTCACCCTGATAGGTGTACTTGAGCTGCGCCGACGCATTGAGGATGTCGCAGGCGGTCATCGTAACCTGCGAGCCGTCCCCGCGGAAGAAGGTGAACACGCGATTCCGCCACGTGGCGTTGTTGACCGGATTGGCGCGGCCGCCACCCTGCTTGAGCCATACGTTCCAGTAGCGGTCGATGTTGGCGTGGTGCAGCCAGAAGATCGGGTCCTGAGCGGCCGTGTTCGGGTTGCCCATCCAGCCGCCGACGGCCACGTGCACGTTGTTGTGCGGCCGGATCTCGAGCTGTCCGGATCCGGGGTTGTTGCCGCCGAAATTCACCGCTGGTCCGGTAAATGCCGTCTGGCTGAGAGCGTTGGCCGGGTCGCAGATCGTTGCGCTGAGCCAGCCCGTGCCGGCGTTGATGGCAGCGTTGCGGTTCGGGATGAAGAGCTTGTTGGTGGCGGCATTGGCCGGCGTGCGGAACGGCGCCGGGAGGATTCGTCGCGAGGCGATGGCATCCGCCTGGTTGTTTCCCGCCGGCAGCGGCTTGTAGTTCCAGTACGGCAACGCCCAGCCGCAGTCACCGGACATGGTCCGCACGATCTGTTCGAACCAATAGATATACATGCGGTGCCAGGAGAAGAAGAAGAAGTTCCCATGCTGGCAGGTGTTCCACGCCGGCTGCACCGGAGTGGTGACTGTTCCGTGAATGGCTGCCTGGTAGGCCCAGCTTCGGGGATTCGTCGCAGGAAGCGCCTGCATGGCCGCAATGCCAATCCGGTAGCTGTTGAGAATCGAAGCCTGCGCCGTGGCGACATCCGGACGCACCCAGGTGGCTTGGGCGAACAATTCGTCCATGTCGAAGAGGGAGGGGCCGGCGATGACCGCTCCGGCCGCCATGGCCGTGCGAGACAAAAATTTCCTCCGGGTCAGCGTTGCTTTGGACATACGTTCTCCTTTCCGTCATTCGGTAAAGAGAAACTTAAGTCCAGCCGGACAGAAGCGCTACTGGCGCTCGATGCTGAGGGACACGGCGGCGATCCGTACCGGCGCCTCGGGACGGGTCGGTTGCCCTTGCAGACCGGACTCAGGCAGGAAACGGATCTCCAGCGAGTTACCGCCGCGAAGAGCCATCGCCACGACATCGTCGACGCCGAAGGCGAAGGTCTGCGGTTGGTCGACGGCATAGAGCGCCACTTCGCCGACACGGTGTTCACCGACGAACACCGCTACAATGAAACCGGGTGGATGATCCGCGGCGGCACCTTCGATCTCCAGCACGACCGTTGCTTGGTCGGATTTCGCGGCCGAGGCGAGTTTGGCCTTGCTCCGCGCCACATCCAACGTGGCCGTGGCCGGCTCTGACAAGACCGTGAAGGGCGTTGCATAACGCGCGATGAGTTCTTTGCGCGCTGGATTTCCACACATAGTGGTGGCCTGCAGGAAGAGTAGTGCGGCAGCGGCGACTCTGAGCATGAATTCCGTAACAGCGAAGGGACGACCGATCATCCCGCTTCTCGCGCCGCTGTTACGCGCCGGTGAACTCGGCCAGCGACGCCACAGCGCTCGTGAAACGCGGCCAGGAAAAGGTGTTACCGGGCCTGCCAAGGCTCGCGGGCAGCCGCGCCAGTGAAGAAGGGTCAATCGTCGGCACGATTGTGGTGCCGCAGACCAGCAAAGAGCTGCCGAAGATCCCCGCGCTCGCGGCGGAGGATGCTCCGAAGAGCAGCAGTGGTGGAAGTCGTGTTACGCGGCTCATTTTCACCGCTCCACCACGCGCCGTCCTTCGATCCGGAATCCGCGAGCCAGCAACTTTAACGCCTCCACATACGCTGCATGCTCCTCTTCGAGGATGCGTGCCGCAAGCGTCGAGGCATCGTCATCTTCATGCACGCGCACCGTGCGTTGGACGATGATCGGGCCGGCGTCGAGGTGTTCATCGACGAAGTGGACGGTGCAGCCGGAGACTTTCACGCCGTACGCGACTGCCTGCGCCTGCGCGTCGACTCCCGGAAACGCGGGCAGGAGGGAGGGGTGGATGTTGAGGATGCGATTGCGCCAGCGCTCTACGAACGATGCGCTGAATAAACGCATGTATCCGGCCAGCACGATGAAGTCGGGACGGGCCGCGTCGAGCAGGCGCAGCACTTCCTCTTCATGCGCGGCGCGATTGGCGAATGTCTTGTGGTCGATGACGTGCGCGGCGTATCCATACTCGCGCGCGCGTTGAATCCCCGGCGCATCCGGTCGATTGGAGACGACGAGCGCGATCTCCGCGTCGAGCGCCCCGCTCTGCACCGCCTCATGGATTGCCTGAAAGTTGGAGCCGCGGCCGGAGAGGAGGATCGCTAGACGCATTTTGCAGAGTGCAGCGTCATTCGATCCAGCTTGCGAAGCCGCTCGGCGGGGTGTCGTAGACCACGCGTCCCGATCCCTTCACGACATTACCGATGAAGTAGAACTTCTGGCCGATCTCTCCGAAGCGTTTCGACACCCGATCCACTTCCTCGGGGCCTAGGATGAGCACCATGCCGATGCCCATGTTGAAGACGCGCAGCATCTCGTCCCGCGCCACGCCGCCTTTTTCGTAGATCAACTGGAAGATCGGCAGCACCGGCCAGGAGCCGAGCTTGACGTGCGCGTCGAGCGTCTCCGGCAGCACGCGCGGGACGTTGTCTGTGAGCCCGCCGCCCGTGATGTGGGCCATCGCGTGGATGGCGCGCTGCTCGACCAGCGGCAGCAGCGGCTTGAGGTACGAAATGTGCGGCGCCAGCAGCACCTCGCCGGCCTTGCCGATGTCGGGGATGATCGACTGATGGTCGTAGCCGAGCTTGTCGAAGAGGACCCGTCGCGCCAGCGAATATCCATTCGTGTGCAGGCCCGCGGAGGGGAGGCCCATCAAAACATCGCCTTCGCGGACCGCCTTACCGTCGATGAGGTTCTTCGCGTCGACCACGCCGAGGATGAACCCGGCCACGTCGTAGTCATCGTCGCCGTAGAAACCGGGCATCTCCGCGGTCTCGCCGCCGATGAGCGCGCAGCCGTTTTCCTTGCAGGCCCGGGCCATGCCGCGGATCACATCGGTCATCACCGGCGGACGCAGCTTGCCGGTCGCGTAGTAGTCCAGAAAGAACAGCGGCTTCGCGCCCTGCACGAGGATGTCGTTCACGCAGTGCGAGACGAGGTCGTAGCCGACCGTGTCGTGAATCTTCATCGCCTGCGCCACGCGCAGCTTCGTCCCCACGCCATCCGTCGACGAGACCAGAATCGGCGACTCGATCCCTTCGAACGTCCCGCGGAACAGCCCGCCGAACGATCCGATATCGGACATCACGCCCGGCGTGTAGGTATCGCGCGCAATCCGCCGCACCTCCCGCAGCGCCTCGTCCTGCGCATCGATATCGACACCTGAATCGCGGTAGCTCGTCACGGGGCGCGAGGATATCAGAGGCTACTGCGTCGCCGACTACAATGCGCCCCCAATGGCTCAAGCACTCCTCATCAGCACCCTCGTCACCATCGCCGGTCTCATCGTCACTGTGGTGATGGGTTTCCGGGCCACGCCGGCGCACGCGGCCGATCACATCATCGTGGCCATCGTGACCGTCGTCATCGGCCTCTTCTCCCAGTCCATGACCATGTTTTTCTTCATCGGCACGGGGAAAGAACTGAAGGACAAGTCCGAGCAGGACCCCGGTGTCGTGCAACAGACAAAAGCATTCAAGACGCGCGTCTTCCCCGCGGCCATGTGGGCCATGACCGCGATCATGGTCACCTTCATCACCGGTGGCGGCGTCGGTAGCGGCAAGACGCCGGTGTGGCTGCACAACGCGCTCACGCTTGCGACCATCTTCATGTTCTTGCGCGCCTACTGGATCCAGATCCGCGCCATGAATGAGAACGCGACGTTGATGGAGCGGTATCTGCGGGAGTGAGAGTCTCAAAGTCGCAAAGTCTCAAAGTCTCAAAGGACGCTCCGCGTTCCGCAGGAGCGTGCGTCGTGCGAAGCCCTTTGAGACTTTGAGGCTTTGAGACTTTGCGACTCTCAGGGTGTTTTCGTGATCACGTCAATGCTCTCCAGCGCCCCCAGATACTGCTCGACGTCCTCCACCGACACCGGCGTATAGATCGCGGACAGCGCGTCGCGGATCTCGGTCACGGTTCTCTTGCCGTCGACGAGGTTGAGCGCTTCGTAGCGGTACTCCTCGCCGAGGCGGATTTCTTTGTGGTTCGGGTAATGCGAGGTGAAGTAGTCGTAGCCGAACGCGCCCATCGTTCCTTTGATCTTCGGATTGCGGCGGTAGGTGCCTTTGAGCGGCGTGGCGGCGCGAGGTGAGGATGCGCCGAGGAAACGCGTGAGCGAGGCCTGCATCTCCTGCTCGTACCATTGGCCGAATTTCGTGACGTTGGGGTCTTTGCGACGCATGGTCACGGCGGCGCGCTCGAGGGCGAAGGCCTGCATCATCTCGCGCAACGCAGGTGCGTCGTTGGCGCCAATGCGTGCGAGCGCGTAGCCGCTGGCGGCGGCGATGAAGGCGGCGCGGGCCAGTTTGGTCGAGTCGATGTTCGCCGGCACGTCCTTGTTCGTGTGGATGTAGCGATCCGGCCAGTCATTCATGTAAATGCTCGGGATGGCGAACGAGCTATCGCTATAGACCTGATGATCGCTGCCCAGCGTGAGCGGTACGAAGGCGGCGCGCAGCGGGTCCTTTGTGCCGTCGGACGCCACGAGCGGCCAGCGCGCCGTGCCGGTCATCGCGTACGCGGCGGTCTGCGTGTTGACCAGCATGCCCACGGACTGCGCGACGTCATAGACGAACGACGGCAGGCTGGCCGGTCCGCGCGTCACGTGAAAAATGGACTTCGTTTCCGGACCGCCGCCGACCATGTCCAAATGAATGGCGGCCTTGATCCGTGACGCGATTTCCGGGCGCCCGTTGAGCAGCGCCAGCGTTCCTTCGATCTCGGGAGGCCAGACGAAGCGGATGGTGCGGCGCGGCGGTGCGATGCGCTTCTCCGCGATCAGCTTCGACAGCGTCCGCGCCACTTCGAGGATCGTCGCGCAGCCCGAGGCGTTGTCGTTCGCGCCTGGGCGCGGATGGTCGAGATGGCAACTGAAGACGATCTCCTGATCGCGCAGATCGCTCCCCGGAATCGTGGCCGTGGCGATGTCGTACGCTCCCGGCTCGCGTCCGGCGCGAACGACGGCATGCATGCGGATCGCTTCGCCGCCGGCCAGTCGCTGCTGCAGCGCGCGTGCAGTCCTGAGCGAGACCATGAACGCGAACGTCCGCGCGTTGTCGGGCGCGAAGGTTTCCAGATGACCCCATCGGATGAGCGTGTCGTCTTCGCCGTACCAGGCCGTGCGTTGGTTCTGCGCGTAGCTGACGATTCCGGCCGCGCCGAAACGTCCCACTGCCAGCGGCGCAACACTTCCCGGCTGCGCCGAGACCAGCACGAGTTTTCCTCGTACGTCTTTCTTCACGTAATCGGCTTCGGCCGTTCCGGCACCGACGTCGATCAACTCCGCCGTGACTTCGCCGCTGTCGCTGTCCTGCGCGAGCGTGATCGGCGCCGCATCCCAACTCGCCAGACGCACGACGCGCTTGCCGTCCGCGTCCACTTCCCACAGCTCCGCAAACTCCGCGTTCCAGGCCGGCCGCGAGCGCTGCGTGCCGTAGAAGATCGTTCCGTCCGCCGGCAACGACTCGAGGTGTGCGTCCTCGAAACCGTAGCGCTTCAACTCCGCCAACACCTGTTCGGCGGAAGCGCGAAACCCGTGCGATCCGCGCATCCGGTGCTGTCGCGACAAACCTTCGACGTTGCGTTTTGCGCTCTCGCCCGAGATCTCTGTCGCGAGAGACGAGATTTCGGCATCGGTGAGGAAGGGAAGGATCTGGGCGTTTGCGTTGAGGGTGAGAACGAGAAGGGCGATGGTTGCGAATCGCATCGCGCGTAAGAGTCTCACAGCGCGGCACGGACGCGATCGATATCTCGCGAACGGACTACTAGCCCGCGATTTCGACGCACTGAGCAAAGAACTTCTTGCGCGTCGATGCACGGGCGCACCTTCACCACAGAGACACAGAGAACACAGAGGGGACACAGAGGAAGGCGATGGACTTGATCGCCGTCTTTGAACCGATCTGCTTTACTCCGTCCCCCTCTGTGTTCTCTGTGTCTCTGTGGTGAATACACAGGTGCAATCAATGGGGAATGAGGTCTTTCGCGAGGAAGATCGACGCTACGCGCGATACAGCGCCGCGCCCCAGTGCAAACCTGAGCCGAGGGCCGTGAAGCAGATCAACATGCCGGGCTGGATGCGGCCGTCGGTGACGCATTCGTGGAAGAGGATTGGGAGCGTGCCGGCGGTGGTGTTGCCGTAGCGCTCGATGTTGTGGGGCACTTTTTCCGGCGGCAGGCCGAGTTGTTTGGCGACGGCTTCGATGATGCGCAGGTTGGCCTGATGCACGATGAGCAGATCGAGTTGCGAGGGCTCGATTCCCGCGGCGGCGCAGACTTCACGCACGGCGGCCGGCATTTTCGACACGGCTTGCTTGAACACTTCGCGGCCTTCCATGACCGGGATGTGCTCGGTGGCGTCGAGTTGCTGATGATCGACGAATGGACGGCGGCGGAATCCGACGCCGGCGGTGTAGAGCGCTTCGATGTTGGAGCCGTTGGTGAAGAGCTTTGCCGAGAGCAGTCCGCGGCCGTCGTCCTGGGTCGACGATTCCATGACCACTGCGCCTGCGCCGTCGCCGAAGAGCACGGTCCGATCGCGGATGGCGGTATTGGCCGCGAACTCCTCCGGCGTCGTTTCGCGCGTCGATTTTCCGATCACACTGTCCCAGTTGTTTTGCCACGGCATGAAGGGCGTGTGGACATCCGCGCCGATGAGAAGAATGCGTTTGTATTTGCCGCTGCGAAGAAGTGAGTCCGCCAGGTCCAGTCCGTAGAGAAATCCGGAGCACTGTTGGCGGATGTCGAACGTCGGCGTCGATTCCGCGAAACCCATCTTGGCCTGCAGCACGGGGCCGTTGCCGGGAAAGAAATGGTCGGGCGTCATCGTGGCGAAGATGATCGCGTCGATGTCGTCTTTGGTCCGGCCCGCTGCCGCCAGCGCCTGCGCGGCCGCCATCATGCCGAGGTCCGCGGAGCCCTGGCCGTCATCGACGTAACGCCGCTCCTCCACGCCGCTGCGCGTACGGATCCACTCATCCGACGTATCCATCACCCGCGTCAGGTCATGGTTCGTGACGACGTTTTTCGGAATGCCGATGCCGGTGCCGGTGATGAGTGAGTTCATGGTGTAGGGAGAGCTTATCGCGACTCTTACGCCTCATGCTCCGCCGTGAGCGCGAACAGATCCTCGGCGCCGAACCGGTATTTGCGGCCGCAGAATTGGCAGACGATCTCCGTTCCGCCGTCGGCGATCATTTCTTCGAGCTCGTTTCGGTCGAGCAGGGTCAGCGGAGCGAGGGCGCGCTCGCGGGTGCAGGAGCAGGCGTAGGCAACCGGGATTTCGTGGCCGGCATCGATCTGCTGGTAACCGGTGTCCTGCAGCACGGTGGCCACGGCTTCCTCGATCGGCATCGTGGCCATGAGCGTACTGAACGACGCCACGCCCTTGATGTGAGTCTCCATCGTGCGGATCGCTTCGTCCGGAGTGTGCGGGAAGGCCTGCACGATCATGCCTCCGGCGGCGGCCACGCCGTCGCGGCGGTTGAACACGCCGAGAAGCACGGCGGACGCGATCTGCTCGGAGCGCATGAGATAGCGCGTCAGATCGGTGGCGATGCCGGTGCCGGCAATCAGGATTTGCGAGGTGTATGGCTTGCCGGCCGGCGGCGTGCCGCGCACGACGGTGAGGCTGCCGTTGCCAATCGCGCTTTCGACGTCGAGCATCGGATCCTCGGGGACAGGGTTTGCGACGTAGCCGCGCACATTGCCGGCCACGGTGCCGTCGCCGATCACCGTTCCCAGCGGCCTGTTCCCTTCGAAACGGAGCGAGACGAACTGATTGCGGACATCCTTGTCCAGCAGACGCGCCAGCAGCAGCGCGCCGGTCATGGCCCGTCCCAGCGCGTCGGCAGCCACTGGCGCCAAGTCGAGAATCTCGCGCGCCGTCTCGACGGCCGTTGTCGTCTGCGCCGCGATGACACGGAAATGGCCATCGAGTGCCATCCCCTGAATGATGCGATCGGGTCTCTCCATTGGAAGTGGGGAGAACCACGGAAGCTCAGGAAATCTTTCGCCTCGTTTTGGAGTGCGGTGGCCGCAGCCGCCGCTTTTGTATGTTCGTGCAGCGCGTTGACATACAAAAGCGGTAGCTGCGGCTACCGCACTCCAAAACGACAACACACGCGTTACCATCGGGACCGTTTTCGGAGTGGACTATGCAAGAAACTACGTTGGGTGACACGGGCGAATCGATTCCGGCGATCGGTTTCGGCGGGATGCCGCTTTCGATTCAGGGCCGTCCCGCGGAAGAGCAAGGGAAGCGTACGTTGCACGCGGCCATCGATGCCGGGATGACGCTGGTCGATACAGCGGACGTCTACTGCCTCGACGATAACGACATCGGACACAACGAGCGGCTGATCGCATCGGTGCTGGCCGAGCGGCCGGATCGCGATCAGATTCGCGTGGCCACGAAAGCGGGGCTGCGCAGACCGCGCGGCGCATGGACGAACGACGGCACTCCGGAGCACATCAGCGCCGCGTGCGAGAAGAGTCTGCGCGCGCTGCAGACCGAACAGATCTGGCTCTATCAATTTCACGCGCCTGATCCGAAGGTGCCGTTCGAGAAGAGCGTCGAAGCCTTCGCGGAGCTGCAGCGCGCCGGCAAGTTCCGCTGGTTCGGATTGAGCAACGTCTCGGTCAAACAGATCGAACAGGCGCGGAAGATCCTTTCGGTCGTCTCGGTGCAGAACCGCCTCAATCCCTACTTCCGTGAATCGATCTCCGTGGCGAAAGAGTGCGCCAATCGCAACCTCACGTTTCTCGCCTACAGCCCCGTCGGCGGCGGAAGGCTGACGAAAAGGCTGCCGCAGTTCGACGTGCTCATCGAGCTCGCGCAGAAATACGACTGCTCCGTCCATGCTGTCGTTCTGGCCTGGGTCCGCGCGCAATCGAAGACGGTCGTGCCGATCCCGGCCGCACGCACCATCGAGCACGCCACCGACAGCGCGCGCTCCGCCGATCTGGTGTTGTCGGTTGAAGACTTACAGGCGATCGACGAAAGCGATTTCGATCGGACGTAAGCAGTCTCAAAGTCTCAAAGTCGCAAAGTCTCAAAGAGGTTCGTCGCGGCCGTCTCCTTCTTTGAGACTTTGCGACTTTGAGACTTTGAGACTCTCCGGCTTTCCGACTATTCTTCGCGCGGACGCAGCATCAACCGAACGGAGGCGCACGAAACGAATTGACCACGCAGGAAATCATCGACGCACAGCAGAAAGAATGGACGGTCGACGACTCGGTCTCGCTGTACATGATCGACCGTTGGGGAGCAGGGTATTTCGACGTCGCGGCGAATGGCGACATGACGGTCGCGCCGCTGCAGACGAAAGGCATCGCGGTGCCGATCCTCGCAGCGGTGCGCGAAGCGCAGGCCATGAACCTGGCCACGCCGCTTCTGGTCCGCTTCCAGGATCTGCTGCGGCATCGCGTGGAGATGCTGAACCATTCGTTCCTGCGCGCGATCTCCGATCATGGCTACCGCGGCTCGTATCGCGGCGTGTTCCCGATCAAGGTCAATCAGCTCCGTGAGGTCGTCGAAGAGATCCTCGACGCCGGCCGCCCGTTCCACCATGGCGTGGAAGTGGGCTCGAAGCCGGAGATGTTCGCCGGCCTGGCCGTTCACAGCGATCCCGAGTCGATCATCATCTGCAACGGCTACAAGGACCGCGCGTACATCCGCATGGCGCTGATCGGGCGCAAGCTCGGGAAGAAGATCATCCTGGTCGCGGAGAAAATCTCCGAAGTGGCGATGATCACGAAGATCGCCGCGGAGATGGGCGTGGAGCCGTGGATCGGCCTGCGCGTGCGTCTGCTCTCGAAGGGTGCCGGCAAGTGGGCGACCTCGGGCGGCGAGCACGCCAAGTTCGGGCTCTCCACCGCCGAGATCCTGGAAGCGATCGACACAATGGAGCAGGCCGGAATGTCTTCCGCGTTCAAGCTCCTGCACTTCCACATCGGCTCGCAGATCCCTGACATCCTCACCATCAAGCGCGCCGTGCGCGAAGCGGCGATGTATTACGCGAAGCTCTACAAGAGCGGCCATCCGCTCGAGTACGTCGACGTGGGCGGCGGGCTGGCCATCGACTACGACGGCTCGCGCTCGACGTTCCACTCGTCGATGAACTACTCCGTCGAGGAGTACGCCAGCGACATCGTCTACAACATCATGGACATCTGCGACGACGAGAAGGTGCCGCATCCGATCATCGTCTCGGAGTCGGGGCGGGCCACCGTGGCCCACCATTCCGTACTGGTGGTGCAAGCCTTCGGTGCCATCGAAAAGACGCCTCTGGAAGGACGCGATCTGCGCGCCGCCGACCACAAGCTCGTGCGCGAGTTGCTGGAGATCGATGAGACGCTCACGGTCGACAACATCATGCCGGCCTGGCACGACCTGCAGCAGATCAAAGAGCAGGTGCAGACGATGTTCGAGCTGGGCCTGCTCAATCTCGACGTCAAGGCGCGCGTGGAATCGCTTTACTGGCAGATCGCCGAGCGGCTGCAGCTCATCGCCAAAAGCATGGACCCCGAGGAAGTGCCGGAGGAGCTGCGCAACCTCAACATCGAGCTGGCCGATCAGCACATCTGCAACTTCTCGGTCTTCCAGTCGTTGCTCGATCACTGGGCGCTGGGACAGCTCTTTCCGATCGTTCCCATTCACCGCCTCGACGAGCAGCCGCAACTGGAGTCGACGCTGGTCGACATCACTTGTGATTCAGACGGCAAGGTCTCGAAGTACATCGATCTCAACGACGTCCGCGAGACGTTGCCGCTGCACGAGATCAAGACCACGGAGCCCTACTACCTCGGCATCTTCCTGACCGGCGCCTATCAGGACATCATGGGCGACATCCACAACCTCTTCGGACGCGTGAACGAGGTCCACGTCTTCCTCGATCCTGATGAAGAGGCCGGTTTCTACATCGAAGAAGAAATTCCTGGCCAGCCCATCGGCGAAGTGCTGGCCATGACGCAGTGGGACCAGCGCGATCTCGAGAAACGGATGAAAGCGCAGATCGACGTGGCCATCAAGGAAGACCGCCTGAAACCGAACGAGGGAATGCGCCTGCTCCAGGACTACGAGCGGGGATTGAAGGATCAGACGTATTTGACGTTCGACTAGAAGATAGTCGGGCGGTCGGCAGTCGGCGGTCGGCAGTAGAAAGGCACCAGAAGACAGTTCTCCTCGGGGCTTCTCTCCTGCCGAC
>JALYJW010000137.1 GCA_030775085.1 Acidobacteriota bacterium
CGCTACTTCTGCAGCTTGTCGAGGGTGCCGAACAGCTCTTCTTTGACCTCGTCCCACGTGCGCGCTGTAGACGGATCTGCGTAATAGGCTGCCAAGCGCCGATCGAGCTCGTCGCGTACCTCGTCGCTGATCGGTAGAACCTCCGAGAGGTTTTCCATGGCTATCGATTCTACTTCTGCAACGTGTCAAGCGAGATGCCGATCGTGATCGCGCCGATGGGTCTTTGAGTGGCAGGTGCTGGATCCGGCAACAATGCGGTGATTTGGTTGACCGTTAGGCGGCGCTTTGCAGGCGGCGAATATCTGCCAGTATGTCCGGAAGGCTCGGCGCATTTCCGCTGGGCGCGAATCCATGGGCCACGGCATTGCGGAACTGCATCAGGCGTGAAAGTCTCTCGTAGACGTCACTTTGAATGTGGCCAAGCGAGTACAGATGCTTTAGCACTCGGGCCGAGCTTTGGCGCTCGAGCTCCGGTGCGGCAGATCGCGCGGTGCGCCGCAAAATCGCTTCCACTGCCGACCATGCGAGCAAAGCTGCCGCCTCCGTTTGATTCTGCATCGCCAGAAGCTCTGCATTGCTGATGAGTCGATCGACTTGCTCATCGGCCGCGATCTCTTCTTGCGCCGGCACGTCGGGAGCGCCTGGAAGATTCACGAGTACGACCTCAAATTTCCAAAGCGGCTGGGACTGGATCACCTCGGCCAATCGTCTCACCTCATCTCCGTCGTAATCTCGTGCCGACTTGACCTCGAGGACGATGTTGCCGTGATCTGAGGTGGCAATGATATCGGGCTCAAAGGACCTGAGAAATGCGGGCAGCTCCCTCTCGGTCGGCTCGATGTGGACGTCGTATCCCTTCCGCCGGTACTCGG
Organism: Acidobacteriota bacterium; assembly: GCA_030775085.1. Classification (GTDB taxonomy): domain Bacteria; phylum Acidobacteriota; class Thermoanaerobaculia; order Gp7-AA8; family Gp7-AA8; genus QHVT01. The sequence continues at coordinate 873 of JALYJW010000137.1, forward strand.
ACGCAAGTGACTCGACCCGTTCCTTTTCCATTTCTCTCAGAGTCATCGGAACACCTCAATACGTGAAGAATAGTCGACAACGACATGGACGAAATCGCTGTGTCCGGCGAAGCCTCTCGATAGGTTCGCCGACATCTCGATGCGATCGTTACCCGCCTTGGGTCGCATGCTCGCGATCAGATCGACGACTTGCACGTCATCTGCGAATGCGATCCCCTTCAAAGCATCCTGGATGGGTTTCACGATGTTGTCGAGATCTGCGGCCGGAGCGTCCATGTAGAAGTATGCAATGCGAAGGACGAGAGTGTCGTTCGATGGCTGATCGCCACGTTTCAGCACGTCGTCTGCCGCCAACCTGACTCGATTCGTCCAAAGGCGCTTGGCTTCTCCCGAGCCCTGAGCCGAAATCGGCGTACCCATGACCACAAATTCGAGCGGCAGCACGCGCTTACGTCTCGGAGCTACTTCTGCAACTTGTCGATTGAGATGCCGATCGTAATCGCGCCGATGGCGATGCCTTTGTCGATCACCGGCACCGAGATTTGCGCTAGTCGTTGCGCGGAGCTGTCGTCGAATTTGGGGCGGTCGATGAAGACGTCGCCCTTGCCTTCGTTGTAGGCGCGCTGCCATTTGGCTTCGTCGCCCTGCCAGTAGTCCGTGGTCTTGGCGGTGGCGCAGACGAGCGCGCCTTGATCGTCCATGATGAACGTCTCGCCAAAGGCGGCATTGGCGGCGACGAGGGTACGCAGATAATCGGCGCAGGTGCCGGTGGTGATTTGCTTCACCAGCGCTTCCGCTTTGCCGGCCGCCCATTGCTCATCGAGCGATTTCACCTGTGCCGCTGAGACGCCTTTGGCGTTCTGTGCCTTCACGGCGGCCACGATGGCGGGATCGCTGCCCCACGTCTGCAGGCGCGCCGCTTCATCGGTGATGAGTTTCTGGATGTTGCCGGCGGATTGGGCGTGAGCCGCGAACGTCGAGCCGGCCAACACAAGGGATGCAAGGACAATGGCTTTCATGGAGGAGCTCCCGGGTTGCGATGGGGCGAAGAATACACCTGAACTTCAGGACGCTACTTTGAGCTCGACGCCGGGGTTTTCTTTCTGGGCGTATTCGAGCTCCCACTCCGATGTGAAGAGGACGACCGCTTCGCCGGAGCTGTCGGTGGCCACGCGCGCCCGCGTTGGCAGGGTCATGCGCGCGACTTCATCGACGTCGCGGTCGATCCAGCGCGCCAGTTTGTAGGAGAGGCTGGTCATCGTGGTCTCGACGTTGTATTCGGTCTCGAGGCGCGACTGCAGGACTTCGAACTGCAGCTCACCAACCACTGCGAGAATCGGCTCGGATTTCAGTCCGTCGTGCAGCACGAAGACTTGCATGGCGCCTTCTTCTTCGAGCTGCTCGAGCCCCTTCTGAAATTGCTTCTGCCGCGTCGTGACTTTGGCGCGCAACGTTGCGAAGTGCTCGGGGGCGAAGCGGGGGATGCGGTCGAACTCGACGGGTGCGCCCGATGAGACCGCATCGCCGATCTGAAAGAGGCCGGGATTCACGAATCCGATCACGTCGCCGGGATAGGCGCGTTCGATGGTCTCGCGCTCGCGTGCAAAAAGTCGATGCGGTCGCGTCATCCGCACCTCGCGCCGCAGCCGCGCGTGCTGCACGGCCATGTCCTTTTCGAACACGCCCGACGTGATGCGCATGAAGGCCAGGCGATCGCGATGGCGCTTGTCCATGTTCGCCTGGATCTTGAAAACGAAGCCGGTGAACATCGCGGACGTTGGATCGAGCTCGATCTCTTCACCGTGTTGCTTCGCATGACGCGGCGAGGGCGGAGGCGCGAGCTCGATCACGGCGCGCAGGAACGGCTCCACGCCGAAGTTGTTCACGGCGCTTCCGAAGAAGACGGGGATCACGCGGCCGTACTCGAACTGCTTGCGATCGAACGCGTGTCCGGCACCTTCCAGCAGCTCCGCGGCGTCGCGCAGCTCCTGCCATGCCGTCGGTCCGACCGCGTCTTCGAGCGTCGGGTCATCGAGGCCGCTCACCATCACCGGCGCGATCGAAGCGCCGTGTTTCGTCCGCTCGAAGCGAAGAACCTGCTGATGGCGCAGATCGTAAACGCCCTGGAACGTCGGACCGTCGCCGATCGGCCAGTTCATCGGCACCGCGGAGATATTGAGCTCCCGCTCCAGCTCGCCGATGAGCTCGAACGGGTCGCGCGCGGGCTGATCCAGTTTGTTGATGAAGCAGAGGATGGGGATGTGCCGCATGCGGCAGACTTCGAAGAGCTTCCGCGTCTGCGGCTCGATGCCTTTCGCGCCGTCGAGCACCATCACGGCGCTGTCGGTAGCCGCCAGCGTGCGGTAAGTGTCTTCGCTGAAGTCCTGGTGACCGGGCGTGTCGAGGAGGTTGAGCACCGCGCCTTCGTATTCAAACTGGAGGACCGTCGACGTGATGGAAATGCCGCGGCTCTGCTCGATGGCCATCCAATCCGAGGTCGTGTGGCGCTGCGCCTTCCGCGCGCGCACGGAGCCGGCCTCCTCGATGGCGCCGCCGTAGAGGAGAAGCTTCTCGGTGAGCGTGGTCTTGCCGGCGTCGGGATGGGAAATGATGGCGAACGTCCGCCGCCGGGCCACTTCCCGAGTTAGCTCGTCCTGTTGTGCGTTGGTTTGATCGGGGACTGCTGTCATGCGGCGGGCACAACACGGGAGGGGGGCAACGTCATCCCGTTCCCCCGTCATTCTGAGTGAGGCGGGATGGGTGGGTGTGAGCGAAGAATCTCAAAATACCCAAAACACGGCACAGGCCATGGTTTTCGTATTTTGAGATCCTTACGCTCACGCCCGCCCAGCCGCCTCGCTAAGGATGACGGGAACTCAGCTCCCGATTACTGCATCCACCGTCTCGCAAACAGTCTCAGCTCGCTGGCGTATCGGGGCTCCGCGGGAGCCATCTGCTTGGCGGCGTTGTAGTTCTGTTCTGCCGCGCGGCGGTCGCCCATGGCCTCGGCGACGGCGGCGAGGTTGAATCGCAGCGCGGCGGAGCGGGGCTGGGTTTGCATCGCTTTCTGCCAGATGGTCCGCGCCTCGGGCACGCGTCCGGCTTCGATCATGGCCATTCCCTCGGCGAATGCCGGTGCGGTTTCGTCGAGTGCGATCGACTCGCGCACGCGGCGCGGCGTGATTTTCTCCGCCGCAGCGATGGCTGCGTAGCGCGCTGCGTCTTTCAGCGCATGCTCGCGCTCTTCCTCCGTCACCGCCGCGAGTCGCGGCGATGTTCCTTCGCCCTTGGCGTAGAACGTCGACACCGGCTGGAGCGTGCGCGAAAGCACTGCCACGCGGGCGCCGCAAACCGCGTCGATCTGGAAGGCGCGCTGCTTCACGCGATTGCCATCGGCGTCTTTTACGGCCCCCTCGGTCTCGCGCACGGCGGTGTCGCAGCGGAACGTCTTGATGTCGAGATGCGCCTCGGCCGGCCCCGTTCCGGTGCGCATGTCGCGCAGCGTGAGGTCTCCGGATCGGTTGACGTGATGGGTGAGCTCGTCGAGGAAGTCTTCGATCCGAGGCTCGTTCGCCGCCGCTCGCACCACGGCCACATCTCGCGCGCCGCGAAGGTCATGGGCGGCGGGCATCAGGCGCTCGAAAACGATGCGGGATGCCGCCAGCGCCGCGGGAGCGAAAAAGGCGCCGGAAACGAGGGCCACGAGCACGGCTGAGTTCGTGCGCATACAGCCCGAAATCTTAGCGCAACTCATGTTGGATAGAATCGCGTCCGTATGCGACTCAATGTGACGAGCGAAATCGGCAAACTGAAGTCCGTCCTGGTCCACCTTCCCGGCCGCGAGATCGACCAGATGGTTCCGCCAATGATGGCGCAGCTTCTCTTCGATGACATTCTCTACGGACAGGAAGCGCGCGAGGAGCATCGCCGCTTCCAGCAGTTGATACGCTTCATCGCCGACGAGGTGATCGATCTGCGCGATCTGCTCGAAGAAGTGCTCGAGGATGAAGAGGTGAAGGAGCGCATCGTCCGCGACCTCGCCAAGCGCAAACACCTCAACCGCAATCTCGTCTCGTCGCTGATCGAGGAGCGGCCGGCCGCGCTGGCCGAAGTGCTGATCGCCGGCATCGCCCGCGAGATGGAACCGGGCGAGCTACCGCGATTCGATCTGAATCCCATCCCCAACCTGTTCTTCATGCGCGATCCGCAGATCGTCATCGGCGACCGTGTGGTCGTTTCGGCGATGGCCACGCAGGCGCGGCGCCGCGAGTCGCTGCTCTCGAAATACGTTTTCGAGAACCACCCCAGCTTCCGCCGCGAGAAGATTTTCTGGGTCGACCTCATGGCCACGGAGCCCTCGGGACCGGTGACGCGAAAATCGGCGACGCTGGAAGGCGGCGACGTGCTCGTGCCGCGGAAAGATCTGCTGCTCATCGGCGTCACCGAGCGGACCAGCAAAGCCGGCGTCGAGGCACTGATGCGGGCGCTGAAGGAACAGAAGTCCGGCATCAAGAGCGTGATCATCGTGGAGATCCCGCGGCAGCGGTCGTTCATGCACCTCGATACGATCTTCACGTTCATCAATCGCCACGAGTGTCTGATCTATCCGCCGGTTATCCTGCAAAGCGGCAGTCAGGCCGCGACGATCACGACGGTCGATCTGAGCAAAAAGGAGTCGACGTACACCGCGCAGAAATCGCTGCTCGGCGCTCTGAAGAAGAAGGGGATGGATCTCGAGCCGATCAATTGCGGAGGCGACAGCGCCGTCGACCAGCAGCGCGAGCAATGGACCGACGGCGCGAATGCGTTCGCGCTCGCACCGGGCGTCATCCTGCTCTACGAGCGCAACGTGCGGACCGCCGAGGCGCTGGACAAGAAGGGCTACAACGTCGTCCACGAAGACGATGTGCTCCTCGGGCGCACGGAGCTCGAGACCTGGACGAACAAAAAATACGCGCTGCAGATCGCAGGCAATGAGCTGTCGCGCGCACGCGGCGGCCCGCGCTGCATGACCATGCCGCTGGAGCGGGAAGACCTGCAATGACCGGCACGGCCGCTGAGACGCGGCTAGCCGTAGTCGCCTTCGGCGGGAATGCCCTTCTTCGTGCCGAGGATCACGGCACGCAGGAAGAGCAGATTGCTCGCGCAAAACAGGCCGCGCGATGGCTGGCGGAGATCGTCCGCCACGGCTACAAACTCATCGTCGTTCACGGCAACGGCCCGCAGGTGGGGAACATCCTCGTGCAGGCCGAGGAGGCGTCGACGAAGATCCCGCCGCAATCGCTGGATGTTTGCGTCGCGCAGACAGAAGGCTCGATCGGGTTCATGCTGCAGCAGGCCATCCGGAATCGACTGGAATCGATCGGGCATGGCCAGTCGGCATCGAGTGAAGTGGCCACGATCCTGACCGAAGTCGAAGTCGATCCGGCCGATCCCGCCTTCAAGCGTCCGACGAAACCGATCGGCCCGTTCTTCACGCGCTATCGCGCCGAGGCGTTGGAGCGCGACCTCGGATGGACGATGAAAGAAGACTCCGGACGCGGCTGGCGTCACGTCGTCCCCTCGCCGCGGCCATTGCGCATCCTCAACGTCAACACCGTCTCGCGGATGCTCGAAGCGGCGGCCGTGGTCATCGCCGCGGGCGGCGGAGGCATCCCGGTCGTGAAAGGCCGCGACGGCCAGTGGCGCGGCATCGAAGCCGTCATCGACAAAGACTACGCCTCCGCGAAACTGGCTGTGGACCTCAACGCCGGCCTCTTCGTCATCCTCACCGGCGTCCCGAAAGTGGCCCTCGACTTCGGCAAACCGACGCAGCGCTTCGTCGATCGCCTCACCGTCGCCGAAGCCGAAAAGCACCTGGCCGAAGGCCAGTTCCCTCCCGGCTCAATGGGCCCCAAGATCGAAAGCGCGATCGAGTTCGTCAAAGCCACGAACAAACAGGTGCTGATCACCGACGTCGATGTCCTGCGCGAGGCGCTGCAGGGCAAAGACGGAACGGCGATCGTGCCGTAATTGTCATTCGAGGCGCGATGACGGTGCCGGATGCAAGGTTCCTCGAACGTTGGCCGCGTGTTCTTCAGGCGTGATCTCGGACCGGACGAGGCGCTCCGACGACTCAACCAGAGACCTCAACGCGAGAAGGCCACCGACACGTGCTTCAAGGGCTGAGCGGAGTCGTTGATCATGACCTGGAGAGAAGGTTCCGCGGACCGGAGTTTCGTCACAACCACATTCACACGTCACTCTTCCTCCTTGGCGGCAACGTCTCCGGGTGAGCCGCTTCGGCCTACGCGAGGAGCGCGAAAGCAAGCGTATCAGACGCTGGGCCGAAGTGGGCTCCTCCGCCGAGTTAGCCATGAGGAACACGGATTGCACCAATGAACGCAACCAAGAAGCCGGCGCTGACGAGAATGGCTTGCGCAAGCAGCACGCGCTCTTCATTCATCTGGCGTTTCTCATCCTTGTCCAACTTCTCAAGGTACTCCTGGTTCGCCGAGGGCAGATACTCACCGTTCGTGACCTTGTCAAATAAGTCATCGCCCACGTCAATGATCGCATCTCCTGAGTAGAGAAGGCATTTCTGCTTTATGAATAGAGTCATCTCTTGACGCTTTCGATCAAATGATTTGTTCAGCGTCCAGTGAAGAAATCCACCCACCACAAGTGACACTGTTAGCGACAGGGCAGCAGAGATCGGACCAGCGATTGCAAATGCACCAAGCATGGGAAGATGCGGAGTGACCTTCTCGAAGTTGGTTATCAGAAGAGCAAAACCAGCGGTCGCCAATGCGCTAAGCCAGCCCGAATACTTCAGTTTGTCTACTTGAATCTCGAGGTCGAACGAAATCGCGCGGAGTTTCCCGTCCGTTAGGGCCTCGATCAGTCTGATGGATGATTGTTCTAGCTCGGCCATCGTCATCTCCGGGTCTTTGGGATGGCTAACGGACCAGGGTTCAGCCGCGTTGCCCGCGACGCCATGGTAGTCCAACTTGGCAGGCAGCGACGCAGCGGGCCGCGTCGGCTGCAACACAGAGAGTTAGCCGCCACGCGCCCGGACCGCTAGAATTCACCGCAACATGTATCGATTGTTCGTGCTCGGCGCTGGCTTCTCAAAGCCCGCCGGTCTACCGCTGGGGAATGAGCTGCTTGAGGATGTCCTCGTCGAGGCGAAGCGAACAACTCACTTCGAAAACATTCTTCGACGCGAGATCGAACGGTACCTGCTTTTCATTGAACGGACGACAGGTGAGCCCCGTGCTCTCGAGGATATTGGGCTCGAGCCGTTCATGTCGTTCCTCGACACCGAGCACGCACTCGGATTCGAAGGTGGCGACACGTTTTCCGATGAGGGTGGTCGCGCCCAGCTGCTCGTTCGGTTCTTGATCGCACGCGTGCTCTGGCGCCGCCAGCTACGCATGCCACCTTCCGCAACGGCGCTTTATGATGAGTTCGCGTCACGACTGGAGGCGAACGACTGGATACTAACGTTCAACTACGACACGATCGTAGAGGATGCACTCACCCGTGTGAGGAAACCTTTTCGCCTGGTGCCGGCGCGGTACAAGAACGTCGACAGGTTCTACGCAGAATACGCCGATGAGCCCGACCACGACGTCGTGCTACTCAAGTTGCACGGCTCGATCGATTGGTTCCAGAGAGATCATTTTATTCGCAACTCACGCAATCGAAAGCCGTTCGGCTTCCCCGACAAAGCGCGCGACGCTGTTTTCAACAACCCGCGAACCCGTCCTAGGAAGCTTGTACGCGGGCCCTACTGGCGCGGCAGTCCGCTGCGGAATGTTTACCGCGTGCTGAACATGGACGCGTTTTTCGAACAAGCTGTTCCCCTGCTTGACACCCCGCTGTTGATCTCCCCCTCCTTCTCGAAACCGCTGTACCTGCGGCCCCTCCACGATCTTTGGCGGGACATGAGCAGCATTGGCAGTTTCAACAGTACGCTCGCTATTGTCGGTTACTCATTACCGCCGTACGACGACTACGTACTCCAAGCCCTGTATGCAGCGGTTCGAAACTTTCAACACGTCGACGCTACCGGGATCGTAGAGAAGACTTCAATCAAGATTGTGGACTACCGCACCACGGACGCGAGCCAACAGCAGTACCGAAATGCTTATCGGTTCGTTGATTGGGCAAGAGCCGACGTCGACTGGAACGGATTCTCAGAGCGATCGCTCGACATGATCTTCGGCGGCTAACGGCCTGCAGCTTCCGCCTGAGCTTCGGGGAATTGGTTGAGACCGAGGCGTCGGACGTGAGAGACCTGCCTCCGATCATGGACACCGTCGGCGCTGCCGACCGCCTCCGGCTGCTGGACGCTTTCGGATCCATGCAACGGCCCGGTAACCTTCAAGGTTGGTTCGGCGAGCTTCCAATGCCTCGCGCCGGCGTCGCAATCAGCGAGCGGAACGCCGGCGTCCCGCCGGCTGGCCCGCCGGCGTCTCGCCGCCGCGCTCTCGCGATAAGTGCGTTACGTCGCCTTCGCTTTCCGCACGTTCACTTCGAATCGCCACTGGTGCTTTGCATACCAGAAGGACACGTTGGACACGTACGGAACGTTCAGCGGTTTGTCGATCTTCGTTTCGAAGTGCGGGTAGAGCCAGGTCGGATTGTCGTAATGCCAGACCAGTTCCGCGTGGCCGACGGTGGGTTGTTGCGGATGACGGACGAAGTCGCGCAAGCCGTCGTAGACCTTCTGGCAGATCGTGGCGCGATAGACGGCACCGCGATGGCTCGGCGCGGTGCCCAGGATCGGGAAGCCTTTCTTCGTCACCTTTGCGATGTACTCGGCGGAGTCGGCGGTCAGTTTCTCCGTTACCGTCACAAGGCCGGCACGCTCGAGATTGCGCAACGTGCGCACGGCCTTCTCGTCGTAAGCGTCCTTCGGTGCTTTCGGGCTCCACCACACGCGCCGCGGGACCTCGGCATAGACCGGCTCGCGCTTGAACATCCAACCGGCGACGATTTCCTTCGCCTTCTCCTCAGTCAACGGCTCCGGCTTGCTGCAACCGAATGCCACGAGCGCGCTCAACAGCAAAATCCATGTCGTAGCAAGTGTTCTCGCCATGCGCGCATATTGAAGCAAACGCATCGCCATTCTGGACAGGACACGAAGATTCGCTATGCTTCACACCATGAGCGAGCAAGCCCTGACCATTCCCTCCGTCGTGATCGACCGTCTGGTGCGCGGACGCGCTGCCGCCAACATGCTGCTCGTCATCGGAGCGAGCGCACTGATCGCGATCGCGGCGCAGGTGGCCATCCCGCTTCCCTTCACGCCTGTGCCGATGACGCTGCAGCCGCTGGCCGTGATTCTGATCGGTGTGGTCCTCGGCTCGATCCGTGGGGCGGCGGCCGCAGCGCTTTACCTGCTCGAAGGGCTCAGCGGACTGCCGGTCTTCTCCCAGGGTCACGGCGGCGCAATCTGGCTCCTTGGACCGACAGCCGGCTTTCTCTACTCCTATCCGTTCGCGGCATGGCTGGCCGGCTTCGTATCCGAGCGCGGCTGGGGCTCATCGATCGTTCGCGCCGTGACCGGCATGCTCCTCGCCCTCGCCGTGATCTACCTCGGCGGCTGGTCCTGGCTGGCCATCCAGATCGGACCTTCGGCCGCATTCGCCGCCGGCGTCGCGCCGTTCGTGATCGCCGACATCGTGAAGGTTGCGTTGGGTGCGGCGCTGCTGCCCAAGGCGCAAGAACTCATCGCGCGGGTTTAGTTTGGCGGACGTCCCTCTCGATCCACTCGCGTTCATTCAACGCTGCGTTCGCGAGCGAAAACTGCTTTGGACGTACCATGTCAACATGCGTCTGGAGAGACGTCACATCACGCGTAACGAGATCCTGAGCGGGGTCGACTCGTATTCGATCGTGGAGTCGTATCCGGATGACAAGTATCTGCCGAGCTATCTCGTCCTCGCTGCCAGTTTCCACATTCTCTTCGCTGCTGATGTAGCCGAGGACAATCTTCGGGTGGTCACGGCGTATCGTCCGGACCCGACCGAATGGGAAAAGGATTTGAGAACGCGGAGAAGACAGTCATGAAATGCCGTGTCTGTGCAGGAAAGCTTCAGCAACTGCGAACCGATTTGCCGTTCAAGGTTTCCGAACGAACGATCGTGATCGTCAAAGACCTGCCCGTCTTTCAGTGCGAGCGGTGCAGCGAGTACTCGATGGACGACCCTACGTTCGCTCGAGTCGAAGAAATGCTGTCGCGAACGGACAAAGCTGCCGAGCTGGAAATCGTGCCTTTCGCAGCTTGAAACAAAAAACGCCGCGGTTGCCCGCGGCGTTGTTCGTTCAGGCCTGTCCGACCGGCACGTGTTCGTGGGTTGCCGGTTCTGGTTCGGGAAGCGGATGGGATTCGCGGCCGGCACGGTCGGTGGTTTTTTGGTCGGCGGCGTTTTTCTCGAGCAGGGCGATGGCCAGGACGTCTTCTACGTGTTCGACGAAGTGGAAGGTCATGTCGCGTTTGATCGGCTCGGGGACGTCGACGAGGTCGCGTTCGTTGAGTTTGGGCAGGATGACGGTGTTGAGTTTGGCGGCGCGCGCGGCCAGGACTTTCTCTTTCACGCCGCCGATCGGGAGTACGTCGCCGCGCAGCGTGACTTCGCCGGTCATGGCTACGTTGCGGCGGATGGGACGGCCGGTCAGCACGGAGATGATGGCCGTGGTAATGGTGATTCCGGCCGACGGTCCGTCCTTCGGAATCGCTCCCGCGGGGACGTGGATGTGGATGTCGTGCGTCTCGAAGTAGTCGGGCGGGATGCCTTGTTCATCGGCGTGCGCGCGTGCGTACGTGAGCGCCGCCTGCGCGGACTCTTTCATCACGTCGCCGAGCTGGCCGGTGAGCGATAGCTTGCCTTTGCCGCGCACGGCGGTGACTTCGATGAAGAGAATGTCGCCGCCGACCGCGGTCCAGGCCAGGCCTGTGGCCACGCCGACCTGATCGCGCTCCAAGAGCTCTTCGGCGAAGTGCTTCATCGGGCCGAGGAACTTGTCGATGTTCGCGTCGGTGATGCGGTACTCGACGTTCGTCTTCCCTTCAGCCACCTGCACGGCGATCTTGCGGCAGATGGTGCCGATCTCGCGCTCCATGTTGCGCAGGCCGGCTTCCTTCGTGTAGCCGGCAATGACCCGGATGACGCCGGAGTCGGTCCAGACCACTCGCTCGTCCTTGATGCCGTTCTCTTCCATCTGCTTGGGGATGATGTGGGTCTTGGCGATCATCAGCTTCTCTTCATCTGTGTAGCCGGAGAGGCGGATGACTTCCATGCGGTCGAGGAATGCGGGCTGGATGGTGTCGAGGACGTTGGCCGTGACGATGAACATGACGTTCGAAAGGTCGTACGGCACGCCGAGGTAATGATCGCGGAAGGAATTGTTCTGCTCGGGATCGAGAACTTCGAGCAGCGCCGATGACGGATCGCCGCGATAGTCGGCGCCGATCTTGTCGACTTCGTCGAGCATGAAGACCGGGTTGCTGGTCTGAGCCTGATTGATGCCCTGAACGATGCGGCCCGGGAGCGCACCGACATAGGTGCGGCGATGGCCGCGCACTTCGGCCTCATCGCGCACACCGCCGAGGGAAATGCGGACGAACTTGCGGTCCAGTGCGCGGGCGATGGAGCGGCCGAGGGAGGTCTTGCCGACGCCGGGAGGCCCGACGAAGCAAAGGATCGGGCCTTTCATCTTCTGGCCGCGCAGCTTGCGCACGGCCAGGTATTCGAGGATGCGCTCCTTGATCTTTTCGAGGTCGTAGTGATCTTCGTCGAGGATTTCGCGGGCGCGCGCGAGGTCGTGGTTGTCGGCCGACATCATGCCCCACGGCAGGCCGGTCATCCAGTCGAGGTACGTGCGGATGATCGACGTCTCGGCGGAGTCGGGATGCGAGCGCTCGAGCCGTTTGATCTGCTTCTCGATCTCGTCCTTCGCTTCGGCGGTAATGGACTTTTCCTCGATCTTCTTGCGGTAGTTCTCCACTTCCTCGGTGAGCTCTTCGCCTTCGCCGAGCTCCGACTGGATGGCCTTGAGCTGCTGCCGCAGGAAGTACTCGCGCTGCGACTTGTTCATCTCGCCCTGCGCGGCGGAAGAGATCTCCTGCTGCATCGTGAGCAGGTTGATCTCGCGCGTGAGCATGTCGTTGACTTTCTTGAGTCGCTCGACGGGGTCGATCGTTTCGAGAATGCCCTGCGCTTCTTCGAGCTTGAGGTCGAGGTTCGACGCGGCCAGATCGGTGAGGCGGGCCGGGTCGTCGAGGTTTGCGGCGATGACCATGACCTCGGGGGAGATGTTCTTTCCAAGCGAGACGGCGCGGTCGAGGTTCTGTTTGACGGCGCGGATCAGCGCCTCGACTTCGAGGCCTTTGTCTTTTGTCACCGGCTCTTCGATGCGCGTGATCTTGGCCTTGAAGAACGGCGCGGTCTGGATGAAGTAGTCGATGCGCGCGCGGGAGAGGCCTTGCACGAGGATACGAATGCGCCCGTCGGGGAGCTTGAGCATCCGCATGATGATGGCCACAGTGCCCGTGCGATAGAGATCTTCCTCGCCGGGGTCCTCGTTCTGAAAGTCCTTCTGCGCCGTGAGCATGATGACGCGGTTCTCGGCCAGAGCCTGATCCACTGCGTTGATCGACTTTTCCCGCGACACCGACAGCGGCACGATGATGAACGGAAAGATCACCAGGTCCTTGAGCGGCAGGACCGGGAGAACATCCGGAATCTTGATTGCTTCTTCTTTCGCGGTTTCGTTCGCGTCAGTCATTTCAACCCCTCACAATGCGGGAAAAGCTTGTGGCCGCTGGTGCAATGGCTGTTCCCGCGATATCTAGTCGGCGGTCGGCAGTCGGCGGTCGGCAGTAGAAGCCACCCCCACGACCATCATGGGTGGGT
>JALYJW010000138.1 GCA_030775085.1 Acidobacteriota bacterium
GGCGCAGCCACCGGAATGTCGTAGCCCGTTTTTCGCACCCCGGCAGGGGTGCCAGAGCTCTTGCGCCCCTGCCGGGGCGCGAGATTGACGCGAATCGTTTTCCGGTGGCCGCGCCGCTTCGCGGCTTGCCACCGGCTACCCTCTTTCGTCCCTCCGGGACCCTGGCGTGAACTGGTGACTCGATGAACGTCTCCGACGCGTACGACCACTGCCGCGCCATCACTCACAAACACGGTGGAAACTTTTCCGTCGGCTTTCGATTTCTTCCCGCCGCGAAACGGCGCGCGGTGTATGCGGCGTATGCGTTTTGTCGCGTCGCGGACGACATCGCGGATGAAGGATCGGACAGCGTCGAACAGAAACTGATCGCACTCGATGAGTGGCAGCAAGAGCTCGATGCGGCCTACGAGAATCGACCGGCGCAACCGATCACGATCGCTCTCGCCGATGCCTTGCAGCATTTCGCGATTCCGAAGAGCGCGTTCATCGCGCTCATCGACGGCTGCCGTCAGGACATGGTGAAGACGCGCTACGAGACGTTCGCAGAGCTGCTGCATTACTGCGATCTCGTGGCCACGTCCATCTCCGACATCTCGCTGTCGATCTTCGGTTATCGCTCGGAGCAGGCGTTGGTCCACGGACGGAGTCTGGCCACCGCACTCCAGCTCACGAACGTGACGCGCGACATCGGCGACGACGTCACGCGTGATCGCATCTACATTCCTGCCGAGGAACTGCGGCAGTTCGATGTGGAGGAGCGCGAGATCAACGAGCATGCGGAGAATGATCGCGTGCTTGCGCTCATCGAGTTCCAGATCGCACGAGCCGAACGCTACTTTCGCGACGCCGAACCGCTGCTTCGCGAGCTCGACTTCGACGCGCGGTTCCCCACGCTGCTGATGGGCGGCGTCTACGCCACGGTGCTGGCCAAACTCCGTAAAGACCCGCTGCTCGCCGTGCGCAGCCGCCTCTCCCTCTCGCGCTTCCAGAAGCTCCTCGTCATCGGCAGCCGCGTCCTCCGGCCGCACTTCGTCGGAAGAAGCAGTCGGCGGTCGGCAGTCGGCAGTCGGCAGTAGAGAACCCGTACTTCCCGGCGATCTACGCTCCAAGTCCATCCACACTTGGCCTGAAACTCACAGATAATCTCGAACGTCGTAGACAGCGGGCAGAACGTGCTTTGTCTACTGCCGACCGCCGACTGCCGACTGCCGACTTTTCTCCATGCATCGACTCGCCATTGCCCTCGTCCTCGTTGCGGCCACCGCCGCCGCACAGGACTTACCGCCGGTCTCGACCACGGTCGTGCCCGTCGTGGGAAGCACGTTCGGCGTGTCGATGGCGCGCTGGCTGACCGACGTCGAGATCGTCAACGAGACCGGGCTCCCCGTGGACGTGGCCATCGAGCTTTCATCGGTGCCCGATGCGCCGGTCTTCTTTCTGACGCTGGGACCGGGTCAGGCACAGCGCTTCACGGACATCGTCGGGCAGGCGTTCGGATTGGAGACGGCGCTCTCCCCTCTTCGCATCACGACCGGCGGTCGCCGCTCCGTGACCGTCCGTGCCACCGCCTACGCGGTGCGCGGCACGGATCTCTCGCCGCTGCAGCCGATCGCGGTCTATGGCGGCGAGACGTGGTTTCCGATCCGCGTGCTCGATGGTCTGGCCTTCAGCGAGGAGCTGCGCACGAATATCGGTCTCGCCAACCTCGGCGAGCAGGACGCGATGTTCATTCTGGGATTGCAGCGCGTGCCTGGCCGCAACGTTGCCGTGACGCAGATCCGCGTCGCCGCCGGCACGCTCGTCCACACTTCCATCCAGTCGCTTTTTCCGATGATCACGAACGGCGGCGGCTTCTCCGTGGTGGTCGAAACGTCCGCGCGCCAGACCCACATCTATGCCTCGGTGATCCGCAACTCGGACAACGGCGCGTCGTTCATCACGCCGCGATTGGGAACGCGGTGAGCCTGATATCCTCTGCCGCGTATGGACGAACCGGAATACCTTCTTTGCCTGCAGTGCGAAACGCCCACGTACGAGTTCGAATACGCGAACGGGAAGCTGGCCTCGATCGTTTGCACCGCGTGCGGCAATGACGACGTGTCGGACTTCGCCACTGAAGCCGAATACGACGAGATGTCATGACCACGAAACCAGTCATCGTCGGTATCGCCGGCGGCACCGGCTCGGGCAAGACCACCGTGGCGCGCGCCATCTACGATCGCGTCGGCTCGGACAAGATCGAGTGGATCTCGCACGACTCGTACTACCGCAACTTCGAAGGACTGAGTCCCGAGGAGCGGCACCACATCAACTTCGACCACCCTGACTCGCTCGAGACCGAGCTGCTGGCGCGTCATGTCGACGTGCTTTGCAAAGGCTCCGCGGTCGACGTGCCGGTCTACGACTTCACCACGCACTCGCGCAAGATCGACGAGACGCACCACGTCGAGCCGCGCAAAGTGATCATCCTCGAAGGCATTCTCGTGCTCGCCGAACCGGAGCTCCGGAAGCGCATCGACATCAAGCTCTACGTCGATACGCCGCCCGACATCCGCTTCCTGCGCCGCCTCATGCGCGACATCAAAACCCGCGGCCGCAGCGTCGAATCAGTCATCGAGCAATACATGACCACCGTCCGCCCCATGCACGAAGAATTCGTCGAGCCATCGAAGCGCCACGCGGATCTGATCATCCCCGAAGGTGGCGAGAACCTGGTGGCCATCGACGCCATCATCGCGAGGGTGGAGCGGTTACTGGCATAGCGGATCGTGGACTTGGTGGACGTTGTGGACTGAGTGGACTTCGTGGACAGTCCACCCAGTCCACAAGTCCACAACGTCCACGTCCACGTCCACGCGTCGAAAACACATTCGTCTGATCACTTCAACTGCCAGTACAGAAACCCCATCTCCTCCGCGTTGTTCTTCACCTGCACCTTGAGCGGCTCGCCTCCGGAGTGGCCGGCGGCGACGTGGTAGCGGAGCAGGATCGGATCTTCGGCGCTGTTGCCGGCGTCGCGTTGCATCAGTGCGGTCATTTTGCGTGCGTGTAATGGCGCGACGCGTGTGTCGCCGTCGCCGGTGATGAAGAGCGTCGCTGGATATTTCGTCCCCTGTTTCACGAAGTGATACGGCGAGTAGGAGCGCACCCATGCGAACTCCTCGGCGACGTCGGGGTTGCCGTACTCCGGGGTCCAGAAACTGCCGACCAGAAACTTGTGGTAGCGCAGCATGTCGATGAGCGGATAGCGGCAGATCACTGCGCCGAAAAGCTCCGGACGCTGCGTGGCCGCGGCCATGACCAGGAGGCCGCCGTTGCTGCCTCCGGTGATGCCGAGGTTGCGCGAGGACGTGTAGCGCTCGCGGATGAGAAACTCGCCCGCGGCGATGAAGTCATCGAACGTGGCCTGCTTGTTCGCGCGCATCCCCGCTTGATGCCAGGCCTCGCCGAACTCGCCGCCGCCGCGCAGGTTGGCCACGGCGTAAACGCCGCCCTGCTCCGCCCACGCAATCGCTTTCTCGGAGAACGACGGCAGCAGGCTGGAAGTGAACCCGCCGTAGCCGGTGAGGATCGTCGGATTCGCGCCGTTGCGCTGCAGACCCTTCTTGTACATCACGAACATCGGCACGCGCGTGCCGTCCTTCGACGGATACCAGACCTGCTCGACCGTGAAATCGTCGGAGCGTACCGGCGCGCTTTCACGCGCGAACTCGGTGCGCTCGCCGCGGGCCACGTCGTATTGATAGATCGTCGACGGCACGTGGAACGAGCTGAAGCTGAAGAAGGCCAGTGGCGTCGCCCAGGAGCCGCTGACCGTGGCGAGATTGCCGAGCGTATCGAACGCGACCTCTTCCTTCTTGTTGCCTTCGAGGTCGTAGCCGACGATGCGCGGCTTCACGTCTTCGAGATAGCTGACGAACGCGCGTCCGCCGGCCAGAGAAGTCCCCTGGATGGCAGCCTTCGGATTCTCCGGCACGATCAGCTTCCAGTTCTCGCGTCCCGGTGCATTGCCTGGTGCAACGAACACGCGATCGTTCGGCGCATCCCAATTGGTCTGGATCACGATCGAGTCGCCGGCCATCTCACCGGTCGAGCGAAAATCGAGATCGTTGACGACGGTACGAATGGCCGCGTCGTCCTGAAGATCGTCGACGTAGATCTCGGTCTTCTTCGGCGCCGATCCATGAAAGACGTGAATCAACAGATAGCGTCCATCCTCGGAGACCGAGCCGAAGAGAATCTTCTCGCGACCATAGCCTTCGCCGAAAAGCTCATTCTCGTCGCCGCCGCCGAGGGAACGGCGGTAGACGCGCGGACCGGCAGGAGTGGCACGCGTGAAATAGACAAACCGGTCCGGTGCGATGGAGGCGCCGTAATAACGCGCGCTCGGCAACGCTGTGCCGATCGGCTGCCGTGTCTCCGTATTGAGGAAGCGGATCTCGACCTCGTCGGCGCCGCCTTTGCGAACGTAATACGCGAGCTCCTTCCCGTCCGAACTGACGTCGTAGATGCCGACGCTCGTGGTGTGGTCGGCGCTCATCGGCGCGGGATCGATCAGCAGCTCATCCTTCCCGTTCGCGCCGTTGCGCATGTAGATCGAGTAGAGATCCTCGCCGACACCGCGGCGCATGAAGAAGTAGCGGCCGTTGCGAAACGCCGGCGTGCTGATCTGATCGGTGTTCATCAGCTCCGTGAGACGCGGCGCGAACAAGGCTGCCTCGGGACGCGGATCGAGAACGGAATCGGTGTAGGCGTTCTGCCTCGCAATCCAGTCGCGCGTGGCCGGCGCTTCCTGGTCTTCGAGCCATCGATATGGATCGGAGATCTCCACTCCATGGAGAGTTTCGGTAACGACAAGCACCTCCGAGGCGGGCGCTGCCGGAGAAGCAGAAACGGCGGCCGGCGGGGCTGGCTGGGTGGCGCAGGCCGCAAGGCTGAGGACCACGAGAGTTATTGCGAGTAGGCGCATCGACGAGATTCCCTTTCGGCCGTGCAACTTACAACAATTCACAGCATTTACGGAATCAGCGGCCCCTGAGCCGGGTTGAAGCGCAACTGTAGAAGGTCCGGCAGAACCGCCAATTGACCGGAGGCGCTGCCGAACCTACTATGAAGACGCCCATCAGGACGTCTGCAGGCCATCAGAGCTCAAGCCGAAGGGGGGGATTTCGGGGGATGCCTCTCGTACACGTCAAAGAAGACGAGTCATTCGAGAACGCGCTTCGCCGCTTCAAACGGAAATGTGAGAAGTCGGGGATTCTCTCTGAGCTGAAGAAACGTCAGCACTACGAGAAGCCGAGCACGAAGCGGAAGCGGAAAGCAATTGCTGCACGGAAGAAAGTGCTGCGGAAGCTTGCCGAAGAGCGCCGTACCGGTTACTGATTTTTCGACCCACGTTTCTCGAGACGGCTCGCGAGTTCCTCGCGGGCCGTTTTCATTTTCTCCCCGCTTCCAACACATGCACGCCGAATCTCTCACCACTCTCGAGTTCGACCGCGTCCTCACGCTCGTGGCCATGGAGGCCAAAAGCGCGCCGGGGAAGAAGACGGTTGCCCGTCGGCGTCCGCTGCGGACGGTCGCGGAGTGCGAGAGCGCACAAGCAGACCTCGGCGAGATGGTGCGTTACTTCCACGTCGAGGGACTGCTGCCGCTGGCCGGGCTCGACGATGTGGCGCCGATGTTCGCGCGCGAGACCGTCCTCGACATCGAGGAATCGTGGCACGTCATCCGAAGCGTGCGCGCCACGCAGGCCATGCGCGAGGCGCTTCTCCGCAGCGACGGTTACAAGCGGCTCGCGAAGTTCGCGCAGGGCATCCCCGACCTCAATGAGCTGCTGACGAAAACGAACAAGTACTTCACGCGCGAAGGCAAATTGCGCGAGGAAGCATCCGCCGAACTGCGTGCCATCCGCGCGCGCATGCACACGAAGCGCGGCTCCATCCAGCGCACGCTCAGCGATCTCATGAACCGCAACGCGGAGGCGATTCAGGAGCCGCTCATCGTCATGCGCGGCGACCGCTATTGCATCCCCGTCCGCAGCGATCATCGCAACGCCGTCACCGGCATTCTGCATGAGCGCTCCGGCTCCGGCGCGTCGTTCTTCATCGAGCCGATGGCGGCCATCGAGTTGAACAACGATCTGGCCGATCTACTGATTCAGGAGCGCGAGGAGATCGCGCGCATCACCCGCTTCGTCTCCGCCACGATCTTCGAGCATCACGACGACATCATCCACGCCACCAACGCGGCAGGTGAGCTCGATGCGCTACAGGCCTGCGCGGTTTTCCACGATGCGGTTCGCGGCACGCGCCCTTCGTTCTCGAGTGATCGCGTGCTGCACATCCTCGACGGGCGTCATCCGCTGCTCGATGAACGTCTCGCCGACGCGCGCCAGACCGCATTCGATGAAGAACCCGGCCAGCGGAAGGTCGTGCCGATCACGATCGATCTAGACGACGCGCGGTCCGCGCTGGTCGTCTCCGGCCCGAACGCCGGCGGCAAAACCGTCGCGCTGAAAACGGCCGGCTTGCTCGTGGCCATGGGTATGAGCGGACTCCCCGTCCCCGCTGCGGAAGGAACCGTGCTGCCGTGCGTCGATGCGCTGCACGTGCTGATCGGCGATGACCAGAGCGTGCTCGAACATCTCTCGACGTTCTCCGCCTATCTCACGCGACTCGAGCGCGTGCTCACGCGCGCCACGCCGCGGTCGTTGGTCTTGCTGGACGAGCTCGGATCGGGCACCGACCCCGAGGAAGGTGCGGCGCTGGCGGCGGCCGTCATTGAACACCTGCTCGGGAACCGCGCGTTGCTCGTCGTCACCACGCACCTCTCGGCACTCAAGAGTTTCGCGGTCAACGACACGCGCATCGTGAATGCATCGATGGAGTTCGATTCCGCGACGGGGCAGCCGACGTACCGGCTCATCTCCGGAATCCCGGGACGATCGCGCGCCATCGAGATCGCGAAGATCATCGGTCTCCCCGCCTCCGTTATCGACAGCGCGCGCGCCCGCCTCGGCGAGCGTTACGGCGAGACCGATCATCTGCTGGCCACGCTGCAGAAGAAGATGGCGGAGATCGTTGCGCAGCAGGATGAGATGTCACGCCTGCGCGTCGAGTTGGAGAGTGATCGCAAATCCATGCAGGAACAGTCTGCCGCGCTCGAAAAAGAACGCCTGCGCCTCGGCACCACGTACCGCGAAGAGCTGGAGCGTCTGCGCGATGACGTAGCCCGTCAGGTCACGAACGAGATCAAGAGCCTGCGCGACATGGACCGCAACGCACGCGCCTCGGTGAATGCGAACGAAGTGCTGCGCACGATCACCAAACCGGTCGACCGCGCTATGGAGTTCATCCCCGCCGAACAACGCGACGTGCGCGTCGGCGAAAAGGCCGAGCATCGCAAGTTCAAAGTCACGGGCGACATCGTTTCGATCGACGGCGAGAAAGTCGTACTCAACGTGAACGGCCGCAAGATGACGGTGGAGCGGAGAGACCTCGTCCCGAAAGGCGGCGCGACGGTTTCGCCTGCCGCGTCGAAGCATCGCCCTGCCGCCAACTCAGGCGACATCGCCGTGCAGATCGCCGCCGAACTGAACCTCATCGGCCAGCGCGTCGACGAAGCCCTCGATGAATCCGACAAGTTCCTCGACCGCGCGCTACTCGAAGGAAAGCAAGCCGTCCGCATCATCCACGGCTTCGGCACCGGCACGCTGCGCAAAGCCGTGCGCGAGCACCTGCGCAAGCACCCGGCCGTGCGATCGTGGCGGCCGGGGGGAGAGAATGAGGGAGGCGATGGGGCGACGATTGCGGTGCTGGATGAATAGTCTCAGAGTCTCAAAGTCGCAAAGTCTCAAAGGGGCTTCGCTCCTTGTGTCCTTTGAGACTTTGCGACTTTGAGACTTTGAGACTTCGTAATGGCCTTCGTAGATCTCAACGATTCGATCATCGCGCAGGTGCGTTCCGCGGCCGACATCGTCGACTTCGTGCAGCAGGTCACGCCTCTGAAGCTTGCGGGCAAGAGTTACAAAGGACTCTGTCCATTTCATCGCGAGAAGTCGCCGTCGTTTCATGTCGATCGGGACAAGGGGCTCTTCTACTGCTTCGGCTGCGGCACCGGCGGCGACATTTTCAAGTTCCTGGCGCTGACGGAGCGCTTCACGTTTCCGGAAGCGGTCGAGCATGTGGCCAGCCGTGTCGGGATCGAGCTGCCGCGCCGGCGCAAGACGCAGCGCGATAGCGACAAGGACGATCTCTTCGAAGTCATCGACGACGCCTCGGAGGCGTTTCATCAGGCGCTGGAGTGGACGCCGAATGCAGCAGACGAATACCTCCGCCAGCGTGGTGTCGGCAAAGACATCATCACCAAGTACGGCTTCGGCTACGCGCCTGACGCGTGGGACTACATCCTGCGCCGGCTCGGACAAAAGCACGGCGAGAAGCGGCTCGAGCAGGCGGGACTGATCACGCCGCGCAAGGAAAAATCCGGCTTCTACGATCGCTTTCGCAACCGCCTCATCATTCCGATTCACTCCGACACCGGAGCGCTGGTCGGCTTCGGCGGGCGTTCGCTCGACGGCGGCGAGCCGAAGTACCTCAACTCCCCCGAGTCGGACCTCTTCAACAAATCGCGATTGCTCTACAACCTCCACCGCAGCAAGGACGCTATGCGGCGCTACGACCGGGCCATCCTCGTGGAAGGCTACTTCGACGCCATCGCCATCGACCACGCCGGCGTGCCGGGTGTGATCGCATCGATGGGCACGTCGCTCACCGCCGGACAGGCATCACTGATGCGCCGCTTCACGCGCAACGTCGTCATCGCCTACGACGGAGACGCGGCCGGCCGCAACGCCACGCTGCGCGCAGCACAGGTCTTGCTAGCGGCCGGCATGAACGTCTCGGCGCTCGACCTGCAAGGCGAGAAGGATCCCGACTCGCTCGTGCAGAAACATGGCAAGGACAAGTTCGTGGAAGTCCTCTCGAACGCGCTCGACATCTTCGAGTTCGGCATCGCAGAGTGGGCCAATGACGCCGCGCAGCTTTCGGGACGCGACAAGTCGGAGCGGGTGGAGAACTTCATGCCGCTGCTCTCCGCCGTCACCGATCCCGTGATCCGCAACGAAGCGGCGCAGCGCATCGCCGACGCGTTCCGGCTCGAGTTCGAAACGGTCTGGTCGCGCGTGCGCGGTAAGGCCGGCTCGCAGCAGAAACAGACGGAGCGCCAGGCGCGCGCACCGATCCCCTCCGGTGAGAAATTTGTGCTGACGGCAGCGGTTCAGGGAAAGCTGACCGAGGAGCAGGTGGGGCGGCTGCGGGAGGAGCTCTTCGAGGACCCGGCGTGCAAAACAGTCTTTTCTATCATGAAAAGTGATCTGACCGCAGGGCAACCTATTGATTTTGAGAAGGTTCAGACCCATCTTAGGGGCGACGCCGAGCAAACGCTGCTCAGCGAGCTCAGTCTCACCGAAGACATTGACGACCGCACCCTCGAACGCCTCGACGAGAACCTCCGCCCCATGGAGCGCGGCTTCCTCGACCGTCAAAAACAACAAATCCAGCGAGAGATCGTCGATGCCGAGCACAACGGAGACGCTCAGCGTCTCGACCAGTTGGTCCACGAGAAGATGGAGCTCACCCGTATGTTGAGCAGCCTGAAATAATTATCGTCCCCCAAAGATTACGCGGGTGTCATCTCCGGACGATACTTTCGCCGGCTTGTCAACACAAAGTTGTGACAATCCTGCCAAGGCCTCGACCGGGGGCCGCGACAAGTGCCGACAGGGCGACTCACGTTAGCTGCCCATTGCGAGGAGCGAAAAAATCATGACACGCCTGCGCACTTCGAATCTCGAACCGGATTCCAACTTTGAGGACCAGGGGGTTGGCGAGTTGAGTGTCGAAGAGAAATATACCGAAGTAAAGCAGCTCATCGCGATCGGCAAAGAAAAAGGCTTTCTGCTTTACGACGAGATCTACGAGGTTCTTCCGGAAGAGATCACCAGTCTTCCCGAAGAGCTCGATGAGATCTACATCCGGTTCAACGATCTCGGCATCGATGTGATCGAAGACGCTGAAAAACCTCTCCAGGCCAGCACCAAAGGCATGGTCACGATCGACGGCACGATCGAAGAAAAGGAGATGGATCAGCGCGAAGAAGTCCAGCAGGACATCATCGCCGCGGCCAGCAACATCGTCGACAAGACCAACGACCCCGTTCGCATGTATCTGCGCGAGATGGGCACGGTCAAGCTCCTCGACCGCCAGGGCGAAGTGGACATCGCCAAGCGCATCGAGAAGGGCGAGCGGAAGGTCTTCAAAGCCCTCTCCGCGAATCGCATCATCCGCGAGGAGATCCTCAAGATCTACGAAGCGGCCAAAAAGGATGCGCGCGTCATCAAGGAAACGATCGATCTGGCCATGCCGGACGATGACGGCAGCACCATCGACGCGGCTTCGGTTGATGGCGAGCCCAAGCTCCCCGCGGTCGTCGTCAACAAGATCCAGGAAATCATGGTCATCTTCGAGGGCATCGCCAAGCTCGACAAGAAGATCAAAGACGGCCTGGTCAAACTGGCCGACAACAAGAAGCTGTCCGATCGCACGATCGCTACGACTCTCAAGACGATCGATCGTCTCGAGCAGGAGCTGGCCGATGAGCTGCAGCGCGTCGATTTCACGCCCCAGACGCGCAACCGGATGATCAACAAGCTCAAGGACATCGATAACGAACTGGCGCAGGCCGTGTCGATGATCCGCAAAGACGAGCAGGCGTTGAAGCGCGAGAAGGACAAGACCCGTCGCGACTTCTACAAGCGCCGCCTGACGAAGTATCAGGACAAGCTCGGCGAGCTGGAGATGTTCTACGGCGTCACACACGAAGATCTGCGCAAGACCATCCGCGAGATTCGCAGCGGTGAAGAAGAGGCCGATCAGGCCAAGCAGGAACTGATCGTCGCCAACCTTCGTCTCGTCGTGTCCATCGCCAAGAAGTACACCAACCGCGGTCTGCAGTTCCTCGATCTGATTCAGGAAGGCAACATCGGCCTGATGAAAGCCGTCGAGAAGTTCGAGTACCGCCGCGGCTACAAGTTCTCGACCTACGCGACGTGGTGGATCCGTCAGGCCATCACCCGCGCCATCGCCGATCAAGCCCGCACCATCCGCATCCCGGTACACATGATCGAAACGATCAACAAGCTGACGCGCACATCCCGCGCGCTCGTGCAGGAGCTCGGCCGCGAACCACAGGCCGAGGAGATTGCAGAGCGGATGGACATGCCGGTGGCCAAGGTCCGCAAGATCATGAAGATCGCGCAGGAGCCGATCTCTCTCGAGACTCCGATCGGAGAAGAGGAAGATTCGCACCTCGGCGATTTCATCGAAGACCGCGGCGTCATCTCCCCCATCGAGCACGTCATCGTCGCAAATCTCAAAGAGCAGACATCGAAAGTCCTGCGCACCCTCACCCCGCGCGAAGAGCAAGTCCTCAAAATGCGCTTCGGCGTCGGCGACGGAGCCGAGCACACCCTCGAGGAAGTCGGCCGTTCGTTCAACGTCACCCGCGAACGCATCCGCCAGATCGAATCGAAAGCACTGCGCAAGCTGCGGCACCCGAGCCGGTCGAAGAAGCTGCGGCCGTTTCTCGACGCAACGTTTTAGGATTCAACATTTGCTGAGCCAAAAAAGGGCGGCCATGTGGCCGCCCTTTTTCATTCAGCCGACAAATCCCGCTTGTAACGTTTCTCCCTTCATCGTCACTACCACTTCGAGGTGGCTGCAGGTGGAGCTCGACCAGCTTTTGTCCGGGATTTGCCGCGGGCTGGTGTCCGCGCAGCGGGAACTCGATCACGCCGCGGTCGAGGAACCGCCGTGGTTCGTGTTCCGGCACACGACGGTGGAGCTGGAGCTCTCGACGTTCGTCGTCGAAACGAAAGGCGCGGCGCCGAAGCTCGGCGTGAGGATGCTCGACCCTGTCGCGGTTGCGCTGCGCGGGCATGCGGCCGCGTCGGGAACGCGAGTGATGATCGTCATCGAGCCCCTCGGCGCGGACCTCATCGACCGGAAGGAGTGACCGATGACCGACGAATCGCAATCGAGCATCGACCGTCTCATCGAGGAGGTGACGCTGCTACGGCAGGCGAACGTCGACCTGCAGACCCGCGTGGAGACGCTCGCGGTGAGCGAGGTCCGCGCGCCGGACGAACTGGCCTCGGCGCTGCGGTTCACGGTCGACCGGCTGGCGAGCGAGCTCGCCACGCTCACGAATCCCGTCTCGAACTTCGCGGTCAAGGACTTCCGCCTGGAGACCAACGTCGCGGTCACGATCACGCCATTCGGCAACATCGAGTACCGCCTTCTGCAGCCGGGGGCGAACGTCGATCCGAGCACGATCAGCAGGCTCTCGATCTCGCTCGTGCCGACGCCGAAGACCGTCGCGGGCACCCTCTCGCCGGTGTTGTTCGAGCCGGAGAAAGGGCTGGCTGCGATCGGCGTCGGCGACGAGCTGCGTCACGTCCTCGAGCAGAACCACATCTTCACCGTCAGCGACTTCCGCACGGCGATCAACCGCGTGCGCGTCCGCCTGTCGATCCTCTCGACGCTGGCCACGCCACGCGAGCTCGCGACACTGGAATCGCGGGCCGGGCTGTCGCTCCTGGCGGGCATCGACCTCCCGATCGCGGACGCGCTCATCGCCGCAAAGATCGACAACCTGCAGGCGCTCGCGCGCGCGTCCGCGGAGGGTTTGCTGCTCGTGCTGCCGGAGGTGGAACGCCCGCTGCTCGAGCAGTGGATCGAGGCCGCGCGCTCGTTCACCGGCATTGATCCGGCCGTGCAGCCGCAGCGGATCGTCGGCGTGAGCACCGATCCTGCGGGCCTGCTCGTGAAAATCGCCGGCGAGGAGCACTTCACGACCTCGCCGCTGATGCGCCAGTCGCCGACGGCGCGGGCAGTGACGGTCGGAACGCTGCGCCGGCAGCTGACCGAAGCGGGAGCCGGATATCAGTTCGTCGGCTGGTCGAGTGGCGGCGAGGACGCGACGACGACGATCCTGTCGACCAAGGAGATCACCGCGGCCGCGAATTTCAAGACCGCTTGTTACTCGGTCATCGCATCGTCGGTGAGCCTCGGCGGGAGCATCACCCTCGTGCCACCGATCGGCGGCGTGGCCGGCTTTCCTGCGCATTGTTTCGCGCCGGGCTCCCGGGTGCAGTTCGTCGCGACGCCGGAAGCCGGCTACGGCCTGAAGGCGCTGACGATCGCCGCGCGCCGCTCGCGACTCACCGTGACGAGCCTGCGCACCGCACACGTCGTCGACGAGCCGGTTGTCGCACGCGCGACGTTCGTGCCGCGGCCGGCGAACCACTCCACGATCTTCCTGCCGGTCGCGCACGACGAAGGGCACTTCCGCTCGCGCGTCTTCTTCTCGAATCCGACGCCGACGCCGGGCCTCGATTTGCGCGTGACGGCGGTGCGGCTCGAGACGACGGCGGGATCGGGATCGGTCACACTCCTCACGCCCCTGCCGGTCGCGTTCGGAGACCTGCCGGCGGACGGGCAATCGGCGGACCGGCACCTCCTCTACGACATCCCCGCGACGGTGATGAACTACAACGTCTTCCTCACGGTCTCGGTGCGGAACGCAGCAGGGGATGTATTTACGAGCGAGGTTGGCATCGGGC
>JALYJW010000139.1 GCA_030775085.1 Acidobacteriota bacterium
GTAGAAGATGCACGGAGGTACTGCCGACCGCCGACTGCCGACCGCCGACTCAGACGCGGTATCTTAACGCGCTGATCTCTTCATGACCTCCGACATCGAAAAGGAATCGATCGATCTCCCGCCACCAACCGCCGAGCCTGCGGGTGCCGAGCCGGCGGTCGTCCCTCCCGTTGCGCGGAAGCGCTTCGGTGGATATGCAGCGCTGGTCGCGGCCGGGATCATGCTGAGTCGCGTGGCTGGTCTTCTGAGGAATGTCGTCCTCGCTCAATACCTCGGCGCGACCGGCATCGGCGACGCATTCACCGTGGCGCTGAAGGTTCCGAACTTTCTGCAGAATTTGTTGGGCGAGGGAGTGCTTTCCGCCGCCTTCATCCCGGTCTACTCGCGTCTTCTCGCGGACGGCAAACAGAAAGTCGCCGATCGCGTCGCAGGCGTGTTCGCTTCATTCCTTCTCTTGATCGTGACCGGCATCGTCATCTGCGGCATGCTGCTCACGCCATACATCCTGGCGATCACCGCTCCCGGTCTCACACCCGACACGATGGCGCTTGCGGTGAAACTCACACGCATCGTGTTTCCTGGTGTCGGTCTGCTCGTTCTCTTCGCATGGGCACTGGGGATCCTCAATGCACACCGGCAGTTCTTCGTCTCTTACGTCGCGCCGGTTCTCTGGAGTGCGGCAATCATCGCAGCGCTGGTGATTTTCGGCATGCGCATGAGCGGCGCGCAATTGGCGACCGCCGCGGCATGGGGCGCGCTGGTCGGATTCGGGTTGCAGTTCGCCATCGAAATCCCGTTCGTGCTTCGGCACGCGAAATATCTCTCGTTCGGTTTCGATCGATCGCTCGAGCCGGTACGAGCCATCTTCCGCAGCATTCTTCCTGTTGTCGGCGGCCGCGGCGTCGTGCAGATCAGCGCTTACATCGATACAGCCATCGCCACGTTGATGGGCCCCGGCGCATTGATGGCTCTCACCCTGGCGCAGACCATCTACATGCTTCCCATCTCCGTCTTCGGTATGTCCGTGGCGAATGCCGAGCTTCCGCAGATGGCCAGCGAGCAGGGATCACAGGACGAGATTTTCTCTGCGCTGCGGCGACGGCTGGCCCGCGGCGTTCGACAGGTATCGTTCTTCGTCATTCCGACGTCTGTAGCGTTCGTGCTGATCGGCCGGCTGCTCGTTTCGGCGCTCTTCCAGCGTGGAGCGCTCACCAGCGACGCAGCCACGTTGGTCTGGTACATCCTCTGCGGCTTCGCACTCGGACTGGTCGTCTCGACGATTGGCCGTCTCTATTCAGCCGCGTTTTACGCACTGCACGATACGAGAACACCCGTGCGCATCGCCATGCTGCGCGTCTTCATCGGCACCGCACTGGCGCTCCTGTTCGCGTTTCCGTTGCGGCCGATGTTCGGCTCGATCGCGGACGCACTCGGTCTGCACATCCCGCACAACGCGGGCGGTGCGGCGGTGCTCGGAGTGGTCGGCATCACGCTCGGCTCTGCGATCTCGGCGTGGGTCGAATATCTCCTCCTGCGCCATCGGCTCCGGCAACGCATCGGAGCGGGGGAGTCGTCGGTCGCGTACATGACGAAGCTCTGGATCGCAGCGATCGCCGCGGGGCTCGCGAGCATGGCCTTCGATCGCTTTGCTGCGCACGAGTGGGCCGCGCATCTGCCGCTCTCACGCATCAGCGAAGCAATCCTCGTCTGCGGCCTGTTTGGCGTGGTCTATTTCGCTGTTGCGGCAACCCTCGGCGTTCCAGAAGTGCGCTCCTTCCTTGGCCGCTTCATCAAACGCGCGAGCGTATAGTGACGCCATGATCTGTCCTGAATGCGGAAGCGAGTATCGCGACGGATTCACGCACTGCAAGGATTGCGACGTCGATCTTGTCGAGCCGATGGAAGGCGAGCCGGACGTGGAGCTCGTCAAGGTCTGGTCGGGGACGAATCCAGCCGTGCTGCCACTCGTCGAGTCTCTCCTCAATGAAGCAGAGATCGTCTACATGAAGCGCGGCGAAGCGATCCAGGATCTCTTCGCGGGCGGGCGACTGCTCGGTCTCAATCCAATCGTCGGGCCGGTCGAGTTCTGGGTGCGCAGCGAGTTTGCGGATCAGGCCACGGAACTGCTCGCGGACATCGACGAGAGCCACATCGTCGAGGAAGAGGTTCTGGACGAAGACGACAGCGAGGACGCAAAGTAGGAATGAATGGCAAGTAAGCCGGAGTCTCAGCGGAAGAAGCGGCAACGAGTTCACCCGCTAACAGCCGATGTCATCGAAAACCGGATCGTGGAGAGAGTCGAGAAAGTAGCAGCCGCCCACAGTGTCGAAGCGGTGGAAAGCGAATTTGCCGGCTATTTCAACGAGCTGGGTTTCCGTATCAATGTCGCGGCAGAAGCCTCAACGGAGACGACACGCATTCTGGGAAATGCTCTGCTCGACGCAACAACGCAGATCGCATCTGAGCTGCAGCCGCCGTTTCGATGGCTCATCGGCATCTATAGAAACGATGAGCTGGTTCGCGTTCTCTCGCCAGGCGACCTCCCGACTCGCGTCTGCGGCAACTGCTGGGACGAGCAGCGGACGGTCGGGTCGGTGTGCGCAGTCTGCGGCGAGTCTTTGAAAATTGACGGCGAAGTCGAAGTCGCCGAGTCCAGAGAGGACGCGGATTGATGACAACCTCCGCTGCGAGCCGGGCCGGCTTCTTGCTACCATCCGCGCCGTGACGGAATTACCGGGCGTAGATCACGTCCAGCAGCCGGTGGGGATGACGGGCGCGCGTGTGGCGGACGTCGACGTGAACCCAGCCGAGGCGCTGCTCGAGGTGAAAAACCTCCGCACGTCGTTCGGCTCCGTCCATGCCGTCGACAACGTTTCGTTCAACGTGCGCCGCGGCGAGGCGGTCGCGCTGGTGGGGGAGTCGGGCTGCGGCAAGAGCGTCACCGCCATGTCCATCATGCGACTCGTGGCGTCGCCGGGAAAGATCACTTCCGGCCAGGTGCATTTCAAAGGCCGCAACCTGGCCAGCCTCTCCGAGAATGAGATGCGCAAGGTGCGCGGCAACGACATCGCCATGGTGTTCCAGGAGCCGATGACGTCGCTGAATCCGGTGTTCAAGATCGGCGCGCAGGTAGCCGAGGCCATTCGCATCCATCGCAAAGCCTCGAAGAAAGACGCGTGGCAGCAGGCCGGCGACATGCTCGAGCTGGTGTCGATTCCCGATCCGCACAAACGGCTGCACGACTACCCGCATCAGCTCTCAGGCGGCATGCGCCAGCGCGTGATGATCGCCATCGCGCTCTCATGCGATCCCGAGCTGCTCATCGCCGACGAGCCGACCACCGCGCTCGACGTCACGATCCAGGCGCAGATCATGGAGCTGCTGGCTTCATTGCAGAAGAAGCTCGGTCTGGCGATTCTCCTCATCACGCACGACCTCGGCGTAGTGGCCGAGTTCTGCGAGCGCGTCGTCGTCATGTACACGGGCCGCGTCGTCGAGGAGGCCCCGGTGCGCGAGCTCTTCGCCAGTCCGGCACATCCCTACACGCGCGGCCTGCTCAAGTCGCTGCCCGGCGCGGCGCTCGTCGCAGGAACTCCAATCAACCGCTTGCCGACGATCAGCGGCATGGTCCCGTCGATCACGGCGCTGCCGAAAGGCTGCAAGTTCAACCCTCGCTGTCCCGACGTGATGGACATCTGCCTCGGCAACGAGCCGGCGCTCATGCCGGTGGCGGCGGGTCAGAGCGCGCGTTGTTACCTGCACGGCGATGCGGCCGATCCGGAACGGATGGATCGGATTGAGAATTGAGGATTGAGGATTGAGGATGAACAGCGACGGCCGGCCAGAGGGAAATCCTCAATCCTCAATCCTCAATCCTCAATCCTTCATCCCCGCAGAGCCTCTTCTCGTCGTGCGCGATCTGCGCAAATACTTTCCGGTCAAACGCGGCGTGCTGGCGCGCGTCGTTGCGCAGGTGAAAGCCGTCGACGGCATCAGCTTCGACGTGGCGCGCGGCGAGACGCTGGGACTGGTCGGCGAATCGGGGTCGGGAAAGACCACCGTCGGCCGCTGCATCCTGCGTCTGATCGAGCCAACGTCCGGTTCCGTGTCGTTCGAGGACACCGACGTGCTCGGCCTCGATTCCGGCGACATGCGGCGGATGCGCCGGCACATGCAGATCGTGTTTCAGGACCCTTACGCTTCGCTGAATCCGCGCATGACCGTCGGCACGATCGTGTCCGAGCCGCTCATCATTCACGGCGGCATGAACGCTGCCGGGCGCGCCGAACGTGTCGCGCAATTGCTCGAGAAGGTCGGCCTCAGCCCCGACTATCGCCGTCGCTACCCGCATGAGTTCTCGGGCGGACAACGTCAACGCATCGGCGTGGCGCGCGCGCTGGCGACGAATCCGAAGTTCCTCGTGCTCGACGAGCCGGTTTCCGCGCTCGACGTTTCCGTGCAGGCGCAGGTCGTCAATCTGCTGCAGGATCTGCAGGAGGAGCTCGGTCTCACGTACCTGTTCATCGCGCACGACCTGTCCGTCGTCGAGCACATCTCCACACGCGTGGCCGTGATGTACCTCGGCAAGATCATGGAACTGGCCGGCCGCCGCGAGCTCTACGACGACGCGCTTCATCCCTACACCAAGGCACTCCTCTCCGCCGTCCCCATTCCCGATCCGACGGTGAAGAAAACGCGCATCATTCTCAAAGGCGACATCCCCACGCCCCTCAACCCGCCCACCGGCTGCGTCTTTCACACCCGCTGCCCGATCGCCCAGTTCCCGATCTGCAAAACCGACGTGCCGCCCCTCATCGAGCACAAACCGGGACAATTCGCCGCCTGCCACTTCGCCGGCGCGCCGCTGCCGGAAGCGACCGCAACGTAGCGCAGAAAACTTAAGTCGGAGCGAATTCGCAGGCGAAAAGATTCTCAGCAATTCGCGAGCGCGGCGACGTTTTGGAGTGCGGCAGCCGCAGCTGCCGCTTTCGTATGCCAAAGGCGTTGCGTGAACATGCGAGCGCGATGTGGCGAAGCGGAACGCTGGCGTCCTCGCCGGCTGATGTGGCGGCGTCCCGCGCCGTCACTCTCTTGCCACCGCCAAACTGTTGACTTGGTACCTCTCTCGCGACCGACACGCGGCGCCGGCGAGACGCCGCCGAACCAGCCGGCGAGACGCCGGCGTTCCGCCTGCAACGGTTTGGTTGCGGCCGAGCCGCGCTGTGATCCTTCGCCGTCCGATCTGGAAGCTCTAAGATGCTCGCCATGACGGCAACGGCGAACAAGCAGTTGATGGAGAACATCTTCTCCGAGCTTGCACAGGGCAACTCGCGCCGCTTCGTCGAAAGCATGGCCGATGACATTCGATGGCGAGTGATGGGGACGACTCCCTGGTCGAAGACGTACGAGGGGAAGCGGGCCGTGCTCACGGATTTGCTCGGCGAGTTGCGCGCGCGTCTCGCCGATCGCTATCGAGCCACCGCGCAGCTCATCATCGCGGAGGGGGATCGGGTAGTCGTTCAGGCGTCAGGGCAGGCCACGACGAAGAACGGCGCCCCGTACAACAACGAGTATTGCTTCATCTACCGAATCTCCGAGGGGCAGATTCGCGAGGTGACCGAGTACCTCGACACCGAGCTGCTCACCCGTGCGCTGGGGAACCTGGACTGACGATTCCGCATCCGGAGCAAACCGCGCGGCTTCCGATGCGTATGGGGTATTAGAATTCGCGCCGGCGCCGGCCTTCGGGTCGAAACCATCGCTTCATCCTTACGTACAAGAGCCGTGTTTGGGAGGACTTGCATGACCGCTGTTCGACGGTTGATCACCATCTTCGTGTTGTCGCTTGCCGCGACGACACTTCTCGCGCAGGAGACACCTGTCGCGAGCGCGTCCGCGCGTACGACCGATCCGGTCGTTGCCGAGACGGACCAGGACGTCAATGATCCGCGCGCGTTGAAGCTTTCGCTCGACGAGGCCATCCGCACGTCGATGCAGCGGAACCTGGGCGTGCAACTGCAGGCATTCGACTATCAGGAATCCGGCCAGAGCCTGCGCGGCTCGTACGGCATCTACGACGCGTTGGGACGAGCATTGCTTCAGGAAAGCAGCGAGGAGCGTGCGGTCAGCTCCACGATCGAGTCGAGCGCCGGCCGTTCGCACACGCTCAACGTCAGCGTCGAGCAGAATCTCCCCACGGGCGGTGCCTATTCGTTCGGCCTCGACAACAGCCGGTCCACCACCTCGGGCGGGGTCAGCACGGTGAGCCCTCGTTACTCTCCCGGATTCAACTTCGCGCTGAACCAGCCGCTTCTGCGCGACTTCGGGATCGACATCAATCGCCGCGGCATCACCATCGCCCGCAACAACCTCGGCATCAGCCACGAGCTCTTTCGCACGCAGTTGATGAACACCGCCATCGACGTCGAGCAGGCCTATCTCACGCTGGCTTACGCACGCCGCGCTGTGGACGTGGTCAAAGAGTCGCTCTTCCTGGCGCGCGATCAGGCGCGCATCACGCAGATCCGCATCGACGTCGGCGCGGCAGCGCCGCTGGAGATCCTCGAGCCGCGCGTGACCATCGCCACAAGCGAAGAGCAGCTCATCATCGCCACCGCCAACGTTCGCACCGCCGAGGACACGCTTCGCGAGCTGTTGAACCTCGATGCGGCCGCATGGGACCGTCCGATCATCCCCACCGACCCGATCGAATACGCGCCGGTCCCGATCAATGTCGATGACGCCGTGCGCCGGGCCATGGATCTTCGTCCGGAGCTGCGCCAGGACGCGCTCAGTACCGACACGCGTCGCGTCAACTATCTCTACTCGCGCAATCAGGTTCTTCCGCAGGTCGACTTCGATCTGAGGTACGGACTGGCCGGACTGGCTGGAAACGCCGCCGAGATCGATCCGATCACCGGCGTACCGACGGGACGCGCAGAACGGATCCCGTACGGCCGCGGTCTGCGTCAGATTTTCGAAGCGGACTTCCCGAGCTGGACGGTCGGATTCAACGTGGCCGTGCCGATCACGAACATCGGAGCGCGGGCCGAGGCCAAGCGGGCGGAGCTCGACTACCGCCAGTCGCAGTTGCAGCAGGTGCAGACGAAGCAGACCATCATGGTCGACGTGCGCGAAGCCGCGCGCGCGGTCGACACCGCCGCGCGCTCCATCGTGGCCACGCGCGCAGCGCGCGACGCCGCCGAGCGCAATCTCGACGCCGAGCGCCGCCGCTATGAAAACGGCATGACCACCAACTTCCAGGTCCTGACCATCCAGCAGCGTCTTTCGGACGCACGCATCCGCGAGCTCAACGCGCTCATCGGCTACAACCGCGCCGTGGCCACGTATCACCGCGCCGTCGGCGACGTACTCGAAATCCGCGGCATCAGCGTCGACCTGCCCGAGCTCCCCAAGGAACCGGCCATCTTCAGCTCACTCGACCGTTACAATTGGTTGAATTACGGAAGCCGAGTGAAGCTGGAGGAAGAGCCGAAATGACGACAGACATTCATCAGACACCTCCCGGAGCCCCGCCGCCGCCTGACACGAAGAAAAATGTCTTTGAACGAATCGCGGGGGTGCTGTTCGCCCCCGCGGAAACGTTTCAGGACATTGCGCGAAAACCAGACATCCTCGCGCCGCTGCTGATCATTCTGCTGGTCGGATATGTGACGACTTTTCTGGTGATGCCGAAGATGGACATCAGTTCCATCACGGCCCAGCAGTCGGAACAGATGCGCAAGAGCAATCCGAACATGAGCGAAGAGCAGATGGCGCAGATCGAGCGCATGACGGCCGCGAGCGCGAAGGTCATGGGCTGGATCGGGCCGCTGCTGGGAGTGGTGTGGTACGCCATCCTGGCGGGCGTGCTCCTGCTCGCGTTCCGTCTTTTCGGCGGCGAAGGGACCTACAAGCAGGCCTTCTCCGCCACGCTTTACGCATGGATCCCGTTGGTGCTGTTCGGCATCATCCTCACGATCGTGGTCATTGCCCGAGGGACATTCGATCCGACCACCGCGGCCACGCTGGTCAAATCGAACCCGGCCTTTCTCGTCGACATGAAAGAGCAGCCGATCCTCTTCTCGCTGCTCTCGAACTTCGACGTCTTCACGATCTGGACGGTCTTCCTGTTGATCGTCGGTTTCGCCGCGTTGTCGAAGACTTCGAGGGCGAAGGCAGCGACGATCGTGCTCTCTCTCTGGGCCGCGTTGATCGTGGTGAAGCTTGGACTCGCGGCTCTGGCTGCGTCCAGAATGAAGTAGTGAGCGGCCTTGATGAGTGGCGGCGCGGCGTTGGCCCCGCCGCCATCATCTTTTGCCGGTGTCCGCACCGGCGCCTGTGGAAGAAACTAAATGCTGGCTGAGCCGTTCAAGTGACGAGAGAAGACAAGAAGGCGTCGAAAGACGAGGACGAATCATCATGACCGCACTCCCGAAACCCGAACCGGCCCGCCTCATCGAGATGCACGAGCTCACGCGCGTGTACGACCTCGGCCCGCAGCAGATCTTCGCGCTCAACGGCGTCAACCTGGTGATCGAGCCCGGCGAGTACGTGGCCATCATGGGTCCGTCTGGCTCCGGCAAGTCGACGCTGATGAACATCATCGGATGCCTCGACACGCCCTCGTCCGGCTCGTACCTGCTGGACGGCGTGGCCGTGGAAACGCTCAACGACGACGAGTTGGCCGCCATCCGCAACAAGAAGATCGGCTTCGTTTTCCAGACCTTCAACCTGCTGGCGCGCACGACCGCGCTGCAGAACGTCGAGCTCCCGCTCGTCTACGCCAAAATCTCGCGCACCGAGCGCCGCCAACTCGCCGAGGAGGCACTCGTGTCGGTTGGACTCGGCGACCGCATGGGACACCAACCCAACGAGCTCTCCGGCGGCCAGCGCCAACGCGTCGCCATCGCCCGAGCACTCGTCAACCGCCCGTCACTCCTCCTGGCCGACGAGCCCACCGGAAACCTCGACTCCCAGACCGGCCGCGAAATCCTCGACCTCTTCCACGAGCTCCACGTCAATGGCAACTCGATCATCATGGTCACTCACGAAGACGACGTGGCGAAGGAAGCGAAGAGGGTGATTCACATTCGCGACGGGAAGGTGAAGGACTGAGGGCTTCGGGTTGGCTCCATGCCACCCCCGTCATCCTGAAGCCGCGTAGACGGCGAAGGATCTCAAAATAGGAGAACGGCGCCACAGGCCAGATTTTCGTAGTTTGAGATCCTTCGCTCACACCCACCCAACCGCCTCACTCAGGATGACGGGGGTGGGAACTTCATCTTTGAGACTCTGAGACTTTGCGACTCTGCGACTCCCCATCGCCGGCTCGCGAAATGAAACCCCTGAGAGGGGTGGTTACATCGCACGTGCTCAGCCGAAAATCAGCGTCATTCGTCGTCGCGCTCGCTCTATTTGCCTCGTCTACGGTTCATGCCGCCGAACGGATGCCGCTTTCGGAGGTTCGGAAGGGGATGAAGGGCTACGGCCTGACGGTGTTCGAGGGGACGAAGGTCGAGAAGTTCGACATCGAGATTCTCGGCGTTCTGCACAACATCGGACCGGACCAGAACCTCATCCTCGCGCGCGTCGATCATCCGGTCGTGGCGCGCGCCGGCATCATTGCCGGCATGAGCGGCTCGCCCATCTTCGTGGATGGCAAGGCCATCGGCGCGCTCGCCTACGCCTGGCAGTTTTCGAAGGAGCCGGTAGCGGGAATCACGCCGATCGAGGAGATGCTCAAGATCGGACGCGTGACCACCCCTCCCGGCGCTTCGCCCGCCGGATCGCCGCGCATGAGCCTAGACGGCGTCAGGCCGCGCATGACCGCAGTGGAGATGCTTGGCTTCATCGCCAAACAGGATCCGGCCGGAGCGTTCGAGAAGCTCGTCAAGGGCATGGGCGCCACGCCGATGAACAGCGCGGTGAACAGCACGGGCGGAATCCGCCGGATTGCGCTGCCGATGTCGATGTCCAGTTTTTCTGCAGAGACCGTTCAACGCTTCTCGCCATATTTCGAACAACTCGGCTTCGTCGCCGTTCCGAGCGGCACCGCGTCGAGCTCGACGGCTGCGGACAAGCCCAACGCAAAAACGACCTTCGCGCCTGGCGATCCGGTCGGTGCAGTGCTGCTCAATGGCGACTTCAATGTCGCGGCGAGCGGGACCGTCACGTTCCTCGACGGCGATCATGTCTACGCCTTCGGCCATCCTTTCCTCGACATGGGCGAGATCAATTTCCCCATGGCCACTTCCGAGGTCGTGACCGTGTTGCCGAGTTTGGCCAACTCATTCAAGTTCTCGAATACAGGTCCGATCGTCGGCGTACTGCAGCAGGACCGCGCCGCCGGCATCATGGGCACGCTCGGCGCCAAGCCGGACATGATTCCGGTCGAAGTGATTCTCAACGGCTCCGGCCCGCCGCAAACGTATCGCGTCAACCTCGTTCGCCACTCGCATCTCTCGCCGCTGATGCTGGCCATGGTGGCCGACTCGGTCGTGGCCAACGCCCAGCGCGCCGCCGGCGAGCGGACGGTGCGGATGGAAGGGGAGATTCAGCTCAAAGGCTTCGCGCCGATCCGCCTCCGCGAGGGATGGGCCGGTCAGCAAGCCCGCCAGTCGATCCCGCAATACCTCGCCGTCGTGGCCGGGTATCTGATGTCGAACGAGTTCCGCCAGACGGAGATCGAGGGCATCAAGATTCACATCCGTCACGATGACGATCTGCGCATTGCCAAATTGATGGAAGCGTCGCTCGTGACGCCGCTCAAGGGACACATCGCGCCCGGCGACACGGTCAAAGTGCGTACGGTGCTCAAGCCGTTCCGCGGCGAGCCGTTCGTCGAGATGTTCGACGTGCGCATCCCCGACGATCAGCCGGCCGGCAGCGCGTATCTTCTGGTCGGCAGCGGCTCGGTGATGAATGCCATCGACTTCACGCTCGTGCCGCCCGATCCGCGGACGCTCGAGCAGGTTCTCGGCGTGATCGAGCGTCTTCGTCCGTCGACCGATCTCACCGTGGCGCTTTATTCGACAGGCGAAGGCGCAGTCACGTCCGGTGTCTATCTTCCGAATCTGCCACCGTCGATGCGGGCCGTCCTGGCCGCCGACACGTCGAATGGCGCGCAGGCGGCGGTGAAGTACCATCCCGCCGGACAGAGCGCGCGGCCGCTCGGCTACATCGTCGACGGTGCGCTGAAGATCGATATCAACGTCCAACCTACACTTTGATCCCACTATTTACGATTTGTTGTGACGCGGCGAGACATTGCCCGTCGATGATGACCGCGGCCCCGGAAGGACGCTTCTGCATCCTTTTGATGGCTGCCGCTTCGTTCTGAAAGGATTTTCATGCGCCGTTTTCTCCTGTTGACCTCGGTACTGCTCGCAACGAGCAGCGCCATGGCCGTCGCACCGCAGTTCTGGCGTCTCACCGCCCCCGAGGAGTTCCTGGCGGGTGAGCTCGAAGGTTTTGCCGTCACATCACGCGGAGAGTTGCGCGCCGCTCCGGCCATGACGAAGGTCGCTTCGTTCACCGATCCGTTCGTGCTCTCGCAGACTGCAGCGCCCAACGGCGATCGTTTCTTCGGCACGGGCAACGACGGCAAGGTCTACCGACTCCGCGGCGACGATCTGAAACTCATCTTCACCGCGCCGGAGCCAGAGGTTTACGCAGTGACGTTTGCGAACGGCGCGCTGCTGGCCGGCACATCGCCGAATGGCAAGGTCTATCGCGTCGATCCCGAAAGCGGAGTTCACACGGTCTGGTTCGATCCGCAGCAGGCCTACATCTGGGATCTCGAGCCATCCGGCAGCGACGTCCTGATTGCCACCGGTGTCGAAGGAAAACTGTTCCGCGTCAATGCGAAAGCCGAGAGCACAGTCCTTTATGACGCCGCCGACACACACATTCGCACCATCGCCGTTCGCAAAGACGGCACCGTGCTCGCGGGCGCGTCAGGCAAGGGGCGTCTCTACCAGATCGCACGCGACGGCTCTGCAATCGCGTTGTATGAATCGGTGCTCAACGAGATCTCCGCGATCTACATCGATCCGGCCGGCGTCGCTTGGGCCTCGGCCGTGAGCAATGTGTTGCCGTCTGCCGCGCCGCCGAAATCGCAATCGAAACCGGCAACGCAGCAGCAGCAACAGGCGGGCTCCGGAACCGCGGAAGCGAAGAAGGAAGCGGAGCCGGTCGTTGAAGTGTCGTTCTCGTTCGACGACAGCGCCGCAAGCGCAGCCGCACAGGCAGGCGCCGCCGAGATCTATCGCGTCGATCCCGATGGTTACGTGCAGATCGTTCGCAAACTCGACCGCGAGATGGTTTACGGCATCAGCGGCGGCAGCGACAATGCCGTTGTCCTGGCCACCGGTCCCAGCGGGCGCGTCTACGAGCTTCGCGGCAACGAGCTCGCGCTCCTCGGCACCGTGCCGGAAAAACAGGTCGTTTCCATCTCCCGTTCGGGAAGCACCACGCTCATCACCACGACCAATACCGGCGCGGTCTATCGGATGGAATCGCGTCCCTCTGCGACCGCCGAGTTCCGCTCCACGGCAAAAGATGTCGAGCGTTGGTCGCGCTTCGGCCACTATCGCGTGGAGGGGCGCAATCTCGCGAACGGCAGCGTGGCGGTGGCGTTCCGCAGCGGCAACACGCGCACGCCCGACGCAACCTGGAGCTCATGGAGTGCGGCGAAGGCGTCCACTGAGGGCAGCATCGACACGCCTTCGGCGCGGTACATCCAATGGAAGCTGACGATGCCGAAGCCGTCGAACGACGCCGCCATCGACGGAGTGACCGTGGCGTTCATGAATCGCAACGTCGCTCCGTCGATCGAAGCGCTGGCGGTGCAGGATCCCGCGGTGATCTTCATCAGCAGCGCCTATCCCTCGGCGCCGCAGGTCGTCGAGGCCACGAACCCCGACGAATACGGCATCTTCACGAGTCTCGATAATCCGCGCGACCGCGCCAACGCCGATCCGGGAAAGCGGATGTTCCGCAAGGGCTTCCGCACCGTGACGTGGCGAGCCAGCGACGAGAACGGTGACACGCTCCACTACTCCGTGGCCTTCCGCGCGAAAGGCAGCGGCAACTGGCTGCGCCTGCGCGACAACATCGAAGAGACGCAGATCAACTTCGACACCTCGCAATTGCCGGACGGCCGCTACGAGCTTCGGCTCACCGCCACTGATACCGCGGACAATCCCGACGCGTCTCTCACGGACATGAAGGACGGAGTCGAGTTCGAAGTGGACAACACCTCGCCGAAGATCGACGTCCGCTCCGAGGGGAGCACGGTCGTCGTACACATCACCGACACGCTCTCGCCCATCGGCCGCGTCGAATACTCCGCAGATGCCGAGAAGTGGATTCGCATGACCCCGATCGACGGCATCGCCGACTCGCGCGACGAAACGTTCCGCCTCGACCGCAAAGAGATCGACGGCAAGTTCGTCGTCGTGCGCGCGGTGGATGCCCACTACAACGTGGCCACGGCGTCAGTGAAGTAGGGAGACGTGTGGACTTGGTGGACGTAGTGGACTGAGTGGACGTCCACCA
>JALYJW010000140.1 GCA_030775085.1 Acidobacteriota bacterium
GGACCAGCCGCATCTGCGCTCGATTCGCTTCCACCACTCGCGCTTTCGCCTCTTGCTTCTCGCTCATGCATCGATGGTACGGTCACCATCACTTTTCCACAGCACACCCGATTTCTTCACAGCCTCTGAGCCGCGTAGACGGCGAAGGATCTCAAGATGCGCAACCTGGGGCCCAGGCCATATTTGGCGCATTTTGAGATCCTTCGCCGCGCTACGCCGCTCGCGGCAAGCCGCTCGGGGCTTCGCCGGCTCAGGATGACGGCGGTGGTAGCGCGGCTCCTTATGTCAAGGCCATTGCGCTGACGCGATTGGGCTAAAAAGATGTCGCCGCTACGCGGCTCAACCTCACACCTCGCTCGTCACCTTCAATCCGACGATCGCAACGAGCAGCAGCGCGAGAAATCCCATTCGCGCGAGCGTCAACGGTTCATCGAATAGCGCGATGCCGAGGATGGCGGCGCCGAGGGCGCCGATGCCGACCCAGATCGCGTAGGCGGTGCCGATGGGGAGGGTGCGCGCGGCCCACGACAGCAGGAACATGCTAATGGCGATGGCGATGATGACCAGCACGGATGGGAGCGGGCGGCGGAAGCCGTCGGTGTATTTGAGTCCGACCGCCCAGCAGATTTCGAGCAGGCCGGCGAAGATGAGCGCGATCCAGGGCAGCGACACGGGAAGCGACATGCCTCAGACGATACGGCAATTGCGTTCAGAGTAGGAGCGGCAGCTCCGCGCCGGCGTCGGGAGCTTCGAAGAGCTCGCGTACCGCGGTGGGTTTTCGGACGCGCAATCGAGGGCCGCTTGTCTGCAGCACAGCAACGGAGACGTCGATGCCGGCGGCTTGCCAGCCGGATCGCACGGCTTCCTGCGGTGCGCTGCCTTGTCCGTACAACTCCCCTGCCGCGCGCCATGTGGCGTCGGCGCATTGCTGGAAGCGCGAGCGCGGTCCGAGCTCGCGGGTGAGTGCGTGGTACCAGATGCGTCCCGGCACTTCCCACGCTCGTCCGCCGAGGAGCGTGGCTACGCGATAGAAAGCATGATTGGGAATGCCGGAGTTCGTGTGGACGCCGCGATCGTCGGCGGAAGTCTTCGCGTAATCGCGCATGTGCGACGGCTGCGGATCGCGACCGAGTACTGGATCGTCGTACGCGGTGCCGGGAGCTTTCATCGAACGGATGGCGGAACCGTTGACGCGGGAGGTGAGAAGCTCGGCGCCGATGAGCCAGTCGGCGCGCGCCGCGGTCTGATTGCGCCAGTACTGCTTGACCAGCGTGCCGAAGACGTCCGAGAAGTGTTCCGCGAGCGCACCGCACTGGCCGCTGAATCCGAACGCCGCGGTGTATTGCGTGAGACCGTGCGTGAGCTCGTGCGCAACAACGTCGATCGAAGCGGTGAATCGATGAAAATACTTGCCGTCGCCATCGCCGTAGATCATCTGCCGGCCGTTCCAGTGCGCGTTGTTGAAGCCGGTGCCGTAGTGGACGGTCGCTTCGAGGCGCAGCCCGCGATCGTCGAGCGAGCGACGGTCGTGATTGCGGCGGAAGTAGTCGTATGTCTGTCCCGCGAGCTGATATGCCTCGTCCGCCGCGGCATCGCGCGAGCGCCGGCTTCCCTCGGTGCGCACGATGAGACCGGGAAGGTCGCGACTCTGCCGCGCATCGAATATGGTGCGCCGCTTCACGCGACGGGGAACGAGGATCATCCCGGCCACGAGCGCTACGGCCTGACGCTCGCGCCGCGGCTGCGCGGACAGCACAAGCGCCGCCTGCGCGCGCGCACGATCCTCGTCATCGCCCTGTTCGGCGATATTCCGAAGGATGTGCGGTGGTACGACGCTGCAGATTGGAATGCGCCAAGGATACTCCCGGGAATGCCCCGGCGCGTCACGGTGCTATACTCCGCGCCCGCTATGAACCGAACGACGACCACCGGACAGACGCGAACGACGAGCTCCGGCTCGTTGCCCTGCCGATGATCGTCTGCTGAAATCCCAAATCTGATGATCGCGAGACAGGGCCTCGGCCCTGTCTTTTGTTTTTCTGCGAGGCTTGAACATGAACGTACAACTTCCTGATGGATCGCTCCGAGAAGTGCCTGAGAACGCCACCGTGGCCGATGTGGCTGCCGCGATCGGCAGGCGTCTGGCCAAAGACGCGCTCGCAGGCAAAGTGAACGGGAAGGCCGTCGACGTCTACGCTCCCGTCTCCGACGGCGCGAAAGTCGAGATCATCACGCCGAAGAGCGAAGCGGGACTGGACACGATCCGCCACTCCACCGCCCATCTCATGGCCATGGCCGTGCAGGAGCTCTTCCCCGGCACGCAGGTCACCATCGGTCCGGTGATCGAGAACGGCTTCTTCTACGACTTCGCCACCGACCGCGCCTTCCTCGAAGAGGACCTGCGCCTTATCGAAGAGAAGATGCAGGAGATCGTGAAACGCGATCTGCCGATTCGCCGCGAGGAGTTGAGCCGCGAGGAAGCGATCGCGACGTTCGACAGGATCGGCGAGAAGTACAAGGTCGAGATCATCTCGGCCATCCCCGGCGACGAGACGCTGTCGATGTATCGCCAGGGCGAGTGGTTCGATCTCTGCCGCGGGCCGCACGTCCCGTCCACCGGTCGCCTCGGCGCGTTCAAGCTGTTGTCCGTGGCCGGCGCGTACTGGCGCGGCGACAACCGCAACGCCATGCTGCAGCGCATCTACGGCACGGCCTGGGCCGATGACGATCAGCTCACCGCGCACCTCAAGCAACAGGAAGAGGCCCGGGCCCGCGATCACCGCAAGCTCGGCAAGGAGCTCGATCTCTTTCACTTCCATCCGTTCGCACCAGGAGCGGCGTTCTGGACTCCGAAGGGCACCACGATCTATCAAGTGCTGGCGCAGTCGATGCGCGAGCTGGCGCTCGAGAACGGCTACGTCGAGATCAAGACGCCGCTGCTCTTCAACAAGGGGCTGTGGGAGATCAGCGGTCACTGGGGTAAGTACAAAGAGAACATGTTCCTGGTCCTCGACAACGAGACCAAGGAGCACGACTTTTCACTGAAGCCGATGAACTGCCCGTCGCACCATCTCTACTACGGGATGAAGCGGCACAGCTATCGCGATCTGCCGCTGCGTCTGCACACGCAGGACGTGCTGCACCGTAACGAGGCCTCGGGCACGCTCAGCGGACTCACTCGCGTGCGCCAGTTCGCGCAAGACGACGCGCACATTTACTGTCTCGAATCGCAGGTGCCGGATGAAGTGCGCCGCTTCGTGGCGCTGCTCGACCGCGTCTACAGCTCGGTCGGGCTCGAGTACACCGCCAAGTTCGCGACGCGGCCTCCGGAGCGGATTGGCGACGACGCGCTCTGGGATCGCGCCGAATCGCTTCTGCAATCCGCGCTCGACAGCCTCGGCCGCCCGTACGAGCTCAAACCGGGTGACGGCGCGTTCTACGGGCCGAAGATCGACTTCGAAGTCTCGGACAGCATCGGCCGCAAGTGGCAGCTCGGCACGATGCAGCTCGACTACAACGCGCCGGAACGCTTCGACCTCACCTACATCGGCGAGGACAACAGCGAGCACCGGCCGGCCGTGCTGCACCGCGCGATCTATGGATCGTTCGAGCGCTTCATCGCAATCCTCATCGAGCACTTCGCCGGCGCCTTCCCGATGTGGCTCGCGCCGGTGCAGGCCATCGTCCTGCCGCTGTCGGAGAAGTTCGTCGGCTACGCGGATGAAGTCGAAGCGAAGCTGAAAGCCGCCGGCTTGCGCGTCGAAGCCGACCGCGGCGACGAAAAGCTCGGCGCGAAGATCCGCCTGGCGCAGCTCCAGAAGATCCCGTTCATGTTGATCGTCGGCGAAAAGGAAGCATCGACCGGCACCGTCAGCCTCCGTCTCCGCACCGGCGGCGACCAGGGCAGCGTGCCGGTCGAGGAGCTGATCGCGCGGGCGAAAGAGTTGATTTCCACGCGAGCGTTGACGCTGTGAAGAGTCGGCAGTTGGCAGTCGGCGGTCGGCAGTGAGCCACCACCCAACCACGAGCTCGTTATCGGGAAATCGTGGGTCGGAGGGTGGTCTACTGCCGACCGCCGACTGCCGACCGCCGACCAGTAGTTTGACTTTGTGCCGCCAATATCCGTATGGTTGGCCGCTTCAATAACAGTCGAAAACCCAGGAGGAGATTCGTATTTTCCCACCACGCAGGAACCCACGCTTCGATCGCAGACCCGTCGAACCTGAAAATCGCATCAATGACCTGATCCGCTCCGCCGAGGTGCGCCTGATCGATTCCGAAGGACAACAGGTCGGAATCGTGCCCATCGCGCAGGCCCAGGAGATGGCTCGGGAGAAGGACCTCGACCTGGTCGAGATCTCCGCCTCCGCCACGCCGCCGGTCTGCAAGATCATGGACTACGGTAAGTACCTCTTCGAGCAGAAGAAGAAACAGGCCGAG
The DNA here is from genome assembly GCA_030775085.1 of Acidobacteriota bacterium. Taxonomy (GTDB): domain Bacteria; phylum Acidobacteriota; class Thermoanaerobaculia; order Gp7-AA8; family Gp7-AA8; genus QHVT01. The sequence continues at coordinate 4,441 of JALYJW010000140.1, forward strand.
GCAAAAAAGAAGCAGAAGGTCATCGTCGTCAAGGAGGTGCAGTTCCGCCCCCGCATCGACGAGCACGACTTCGATTTCAAGAAGAACAACGTCATCCGCTTCCTCGAGCACGGAGACAAGGTCAAGTGCATCGTCCGCTTCCGCGGCCGTGAAATGACGCACATGGAGCTCGGCAAGGCCGTGCTCGACCGTCTGCTCGTCGAGGTCAAAGACCACGGCGCCTCGGAAAGTCCGAATCCGGACCTTCAGGGAAACCGGATGTCGGTGGTCATCGCTCCCACCAAGTAGTCGGCAGTCGGCGGTCGGCGGTCGGCAGTAGACCACCGCCACCCACGCTCTAAACGACGTTGGATTCGGTTCTCTCTACTGCCGACCGCCGACTGCCGACCGCCGACTAATTCTCGGGGAATCTAACCCGGTTCTGGCTGGTTACCAGCCAAGCTTTAAGGGGAAAGCTATGCCTAAGATGAAAACGCATCGTGGTGCCGCCAAGCGCTTCTCGAAAACGGGAAGCGGGAAGCTGCAGCGCAATCACGCCTTTCATTCGCACATCCTGACCAAGAAGTCGCCCGGACGGAAAGCTCGTCTGGCCGGTGAGGTCGAGGTTTCGCCTGCGAATGCAAAGACCGTGAGGCGAATGATCCCGTACAAGTAACAAGTGGCACGTAGCTATTTGCTCTCAGGTCTTAGCTCTTAGGAGTACCGGCGCCTCCCCACCGCGAAGTCGAACGGGACGCGTATCTCCTAAGACCTAACAGCTAGCACCTAAGAGCTTCACACGGAGCGCGTCGGGTAAACACCACTCCTGACCCGGCCGCTCGAAACGAAAGGAAAACGAGGAGACCATGCCGAGAGTCAAACGAGGTCCAAAAAGAAAGAACCGCCGCGTCAAGATCCTGAAGCTGGCCAAAGGCTTCTATGGGATGAGATCGCGCGGTCACCGCATCGCCCAGCAGGCCGTCGATAAGGCGCTCAACTCCGCCTTCACCGGCCGCAAAGATCGCAAGGGTGATTTCCGCAAGCTCTGGATCACGCGCATCAACGCCGCAGCGCGCCTGAACGGGCTTTCCTACTCGCAGTTCATCTCCGGCCTCAAAGCCGCAGGCAGCACGCTGGACCGCAAGGTTCTGGCCGACCTGGCCATCCGCGACGCCGCCGCATTCTCGACCCTGGCCGAGAGCGCGAAGGCTGGGCTGGAAAAAGTGAAGAGCGCCGCGAAGTAACTCTCCATCTTCGAGCGATGCAAAAAAGGCCGGGCTGACGCCCGGCCTTTTCCATTGGACGTTCGTTTACGAGGGGAACGGCCGCTTCGTGCCGCTCTTCAGATCCCACAGAACGAGCTCGCGGGTTCCATCCATCGCCACGATTGTCGCATCGTCTGTGAACTGCGGCACCATGGTCTCGTTCCAGCCTAGCGCGCTCACGCAGCCGGGCAATGCGGCGTCAACTTTCCCCGTGGCCAGATCAACGAGCAGAAGCTGCCATTCACTGCGTCCGCTTCTCGACAGCAGAATCTTCGACGCACCCACCTGCCCCGCCACTCCGGCCTGCGGCACCGGAATCGGCATTTCACGGATGAGCGCTCCGCTCGCGTCGAACTGGTACAGCTTCGAATCGCGAGTGACGATCGTGGTGCCATCCCTCAGCATCGCAGAGAAGAAAGGTCCGCGCGGCTGCGTCGGCAGCGTCATCAGGACCGCTCCTGTGCGTGCGTCGTGAACTGCTCCCTCCTCGCGGATGAAGATGCGCGAACCGTCGCGTGTGACGTTGACGCTGAAGTGGGAATTGGGCAAGCGGGAGAGACGGCTAGGCCAGTCTGCGGTCGTGGACAACTTCCGCTGCGTCAGGTCGAGCTCCAGAATGCGGTATCTCTCGGTCCCGGCGCGGTACGACTGGATGATGCGCACCGCGTTCGGTCCGGCGAAAAACAACTTCGACCACCGTGCGCCTTTGGTGGCTCCGGTGGCGGCCCCCAGCAGCCGGCCCGTTCCCGTTTCGTAGACTTCGAGCTTGTCTCCGGCGATGACCGCGAGACGGGAACCGTCGTCGGAGAGCCGGGACTCCCACGGATTCCCGATCGTGAGCGTCGTCGCCTGTGGCTTCGATCCCGCTTCGAGAGCCCGCGTGTGTACGCGCATCGTTCCCTTCCGTGGCCAGAGCTCATCGCTCTCCAGCCACACCATCGTGCGTCCGTCGTTCGAGATCCGACTATTTCCCCACGGCGTCGCCACTCGCTCGCGGTGGCCGCTGGTGGAATCGACGAGGAATGAGGCCACGTACGATCCACGGTTAGGGGAATCTCCCGAGATCGCGATCCAGCGTCCCGACGGCGACTGCTCGACGGTGTACGGAACGATACCGGCCAGCGGTGGCGAGATCACCCACCACGCAAATCCGGCGGCGATGAGCACCACGACCGCTGCGCCACTCCAGAGCACTGTTGAAAACGACGCGTGATTGCGGCGCGGATCGATCCGGCCGCGCGCGAGCTGCCACACCGGTGCGACGATCAGAATCAGCATCATCGCCACGCCGATGACGAGCAGCATCGTCAACACGACATCGAGCCCTCCCCCCAGCAGGATGGGACGGGTCATGGCAAAGATCGCGACGAGCATCAGCGCGAGCAACGCGAAGTCGACGGCCACGAGCGCGGAGCGCGAGCGGAGCATCGTCGATGCCGCGTGACTGCCAAAGAAGAGCACCGCGCTGCTGATGAGCGTGTAGACCGTGATGCCGCTGCCGCCAGCTGTCCAGTACTCGCGCCAGCCGTCATTGGCCAGGAGGTACGCCGGCAGAACGATGATGGCGAATGCGCCAAGCCACGTCACGATCCCCGCGGCGGCTTTGCCGATCCAGATCGACGCGGCGGAAACTGGCTTCGCGAAAAAGAACGACAGGCGTTTCTCGGTCAGCTCGCGGCCGATTGCCGAGACGCCCAACGCAACCGCCAGCGCGCCGGTGTAAGCCGCCGCCAGAAAACAGGCCACCGTGGCGATGGCCACTTGCCGGTTCTGGCGCACGGCCAGCGCGGACGCGAAAGGAATCACGGCCATGGCCGCGGCGATGAGAAAGAGACGCGAACGGTCGCGCAGATCGCGCGACGCGATGAGGACTGCTGCATTCATGACGTTGCTCCTGGTTGCTCGCCGGCGACGGCGATGAAGATTTCTTCGAGGCTCATCGGCGAGACGTCGGCCACCGGCAACTGCGTTTCTCCACGCAGCCGCGCGAACGCGACATCGTCGTAATTCGAGATCACGGCTTCGGTACCGGTGCCCCACTGCCGCACCGTCGCGGTCACGAGCTTGGCCTGCTCCAGCGCCATCGGCTGGCTGGCGAAGCGGATGCGGCGGAAGCGTCCCTTCAGCGTCTCCACGTCTTCATCGAGCACGAGACGGCCGTTGCTGAGGATGCCCGTACGCTCGGCGATGCTTTCCACCGGTGCGAGGTCGTGCGTCGTGATCAACACCGTGATGCCGCGATCGGCCATGTCGCCGAGGACCTCTTCGAAGAGGGACTTGCGCGCCACGACGTCGAGGCCGAGCGTCGGATCGTCGAGAATCAGGATCTCCGGCGACGTGGACAACGCCAGCGCCAGCGAGACCTGCTTCTTCTGTCCTTTCGACAGCTCGCCGAATCGCGCGGACGGCGCAATGCCGAATCGTGCGATGCGTCCGTCGAACGCGCTCTGCTGCCAGCGCGAATAGAGCTTCGACGAGAACCAGGCCAGATCTTTCACCCGAGCTTCCGGCGGAGCATCGGGATCCTCGGGGACGACGCCTACGCGTTCCATGAGCCGCGCGCGGTGCCGCCACACATCGTCTCCGAACAATTCGGCGCGACCGTGCTGCGGCTGCAGTTGCCCGAGGAGACAACGCACCAGCGACGACTTGCCGGAACCATTGCGCCCGAGGAGCGCGTAGACAGAGCCGGGAGCGACCGTCATCGACACGTCTTCGACGGCCGTCTTCCTGCCATAGCGAACGGTCACGTTCGCCGCGTGAATCGATGCTTGAACGGGTTCGTTCATGCTTTTCTCCTGTGCTCGCGCATGAGCCGGTTGAAGCTGGATTCCAGCTCCGTCGTGGCCTGCTCGAGCGTCGCGCCGACCGACAACGCGGTGCCGGCGTACTGCCCGGCCGCATCGCGCAGCGCTTCGTTACGCTCCGATTTCTTCATTTGCGAAGGGACCTCCGCCACGAACGTTCCCTCGCCCCGCCGCACCGCGAAAACCCCCGCATCCGTCAGCCGCTGATAGGCGCGGGCCACGGTGTTGGGATTGACGCGAAGCTGCTGGGCGAGCTCCCGCACGGAAGGAACGACACCGCCCGGAGCGAGCGTGCCGAGAGAGATCATCCGCCGCATGCCTTCTTCGATTTGCCGCCAGATGGGAGCGGCGTTGGTAGGATTGATGTCGAACATGTCTGACTCGCTGTATTAGTTGTCTAATACAGTAAGTCGGCGGGGAGGGGTTGTCAAGGGCGAGCCGCGTTTGGCACTCTTTCGTCTTGACGAGTCTCAAAGTCGCAAAGTCTCAAAGTCTCAAAGGAGGACATGGCCGCGCTCTTTGAGACTTTGCGACTTTGAGACTTTGCGACTCCCCGCGGTGCTACTGCGTCATCTCTTTGAGCACCCACTCGTCCGGATCAAGCACCACCTCGGTCGGGCGCTCTTCGCTGTCGACTTCGAAGCGCTCGACGCGCTCATCAATGACCACGCTCTCGCGGCGTGCGCCGGTTTCGCTGCGCACTTCGATGACGGTGGGAACGCGGAAGACGGTGCCGCTCTGTTTCTGCTCGACGTCGACGGCGACTTTGCCGTCCTGCCACGTCCAGCTCGTGGTGAAGATGGGATGGCCGCGCTCGAAGATCCATTGTTGGAAGAACCACTCCAGCGGCTGGCCGGCGTGGCGTTCCATGATCACGCGCAGCTCGCCGGTGGTGGCGTTGCGGTCGCGATAGGCGGAGTAGTAGTCGCGCACCGCGGCGAAGAAAGCGCGGTCGCCCATGATGCCGCGCAGCATGTGCAGCACCCACGCGCCTTTCTCATACGTGAACGGTCCGAGGAGCCGTGGGAGCTCGACGATGGACGGATCGTGAACGGCGCGCGATTCCTTTTGCTGCGCCCGGAAGTAGTCGTCGCGATCGTTGCGCATGCGCTCGCGGAACGCCGCCGTGCCGTCGGCCTCCTCGAAGAAGAGATTGCAAAAGTACGTGGCGAAGCCTTCGCTCAGCCAGAGGTCGTGCCAATGCCGTTGCGTCACCGAGTCGCCGAACCATTGGTGCGCGATCTCGTGCGCGGTCAGCGCCTCGAGCGAGTCTTCGCCGCCGATCCGCTTCTCGTCGAAGAAAATCGCGCTGGCATTCTCCATCCCGCCGAACTTCGTCGACGACTCCACGAGCGCCAGCTTGTCGTACGGATACGGTCCGATGGTGGCGGTGTAGTGCGCGACCATCTGCGCCACGCGTCCGAACTGTTGGATGCCGCGATCGCGGTCTTGCGGATAGAGCCAGTACGCGACCTCGGTTCCTCCGCTCGCGCCGGCGTCCACAATCGCAAACTCGGTGGCGCCGATGACCATGCAATGCACCGGGATGGTCGCCGGCTCGCTCCAGTGCGTCCGCTTCGTCCCGTTCTCGAGCATGGTCGCCGACAGCAGCGTTCCGTTGGCGATGACGTCGAATGCCGCCGCCGCGGTCACGATGAACTCAACGGACGCCTTGTCCGAGGGATGGTCGATTGAAGGGATCCAGAAACGCGCGCGATTCGGCCAGTTATCGGCGAATGCGGCGGGATCGCCGTGTTTGTTCTCCCGCAGCAGCAAACCGTCCTTCGGCTTGCCGTGGTAGCGAACGGCCACGCGGAACGGCTCGCCCGTGCGGCGATGCGTTGCGATGGTGAGGCGATCGCCGGTTCGCTCGTATCGCGCCGCCTTGTCGTTCACCGTCACTCCATCGATCGTGAGTCCTGCAAAATCGAGCTGCAGCGACTCGAGGGACGCCGTCACCGGCCGCACCGTCAGCTCCGTCTCCGCCTCGATCGCACCGCCATCGGCCGCAAGCGTGATCTCGACGCGATAGTGCAGCACATCGACGGCCGCGTTCTGGCCAGCCACATGAGGCGCGAGAGCCAGCAGCAACGCGGCAACGGCGGCAGGGAAAGCATGCGATCGTAATGCCGGCATTGGCGCGACCTCCTCGATTCGTGTTGTGGGCTCTGGATTTTGTGATGGACCGGTGGAACGAAGGATACACCCGGCGTGTCAGTAGGCAGTTACGTACTGAACGCGACTACACTTTTGCGCGATGACGTCGCTGGAAGTGAAGCCCAGCAGGATCGACGGCAAAGGCGTGTTTGCCCGCGACATGCTGCCCGCGCGAACGAAGGTCGGAGAGCTCAGCGGCACGGTGATCACGTTGAAGGAAGCGCGCCGGCGCGCACGCAAACTGCGCCGCATCGCCATCGTCGAGTTCGAGGATGACATGGCCCTCGACGCCTCGGCCGACCGTTGCCTGCGCTACGTCAACCACTCCTGCGCGCCCAACACCTACCTCCGCCGCATCGGCCATCGCGTCGAGTTCTACACGCTCCGCACCATCGAGCGCGGCGAGGAACTGACCTGCGATTACGGCGACACGCACCACGACGGCAAGTTGCCTTGTCGGTGTGGGAGTGAAGCGTGTCGCACGAAGATCTGAGCGCCAATTCTCAATTCCCAATTCTCAATTCTCAATTCCGTTCTCCGCTACGAGAGACAGGGAACCGGAATTGAGAATTGGGAATTGAGAATTGAGAATTGCAAATCGTGGGGGCGCGACGAGACCGTCCGCCCCCACTTCTCAATTACTGCGATGAAACCTGCGACGCCGGGGAGATGACCAACTCCACGCGCCGGTTCTGCTGACGTCCGGCCGGGGTGTCGTTCGAGGCCACAGGCGAGCCTTCGCCGAGGCCGGCCATGGCGATGCGAGTGCCGGGGAGACCGCGGCTGGCGAGGTAGTCGCGCACGGCTGCGGCGCGCTTCTCGGACAGCGCCTGATTCATGGAATCGCTGCCGACGCTATCGGTGTGTCCTTCGATCTCAATGCGCGCGTCCGGATTCATCCGCAACTGCTCGGCGATCTTCGCCAGCGTGTTGCGTGCGCCCGGCTTGAGCACGGACTTACCCGAGTCGAAGAACAATCCCGGCAAGGTCACGATGAAACCGCGCTCGCTGGTTCTGGTCTGCGCCAGCTTCGACAACTCCTGCTGCATGCTCGAGACGCGTGCCTGGTTGGCCGCGTCGCGCCGTGCCAGCTCCTCACGCGCCTTCGTCAGCTCTGCTTCGGTCTGCGCGGTTTTAGCGACCTGCACCGCGACCTGCTGCTGCTGTTGCACTACCTGCGCACGCAACTGGTCCGACTGCGCTTCCGCATCAAAACGCTTCCGCTCGGCTTCCGCGATCGCAGCTGCACGTGCGCTCTCCGCTTCGACGCGGCGACGCTCGCTGTCCGCGCGCTCGCTCTGCAGACGCTGCAATTCGGCGCGCTGCTGGACGAGCTGCTGCTCCCGCTCCGCCATCACGTCCGTCGCAAAGCGGCCTTCGGAGCGCTCGCGCTCGAGGTCCCGCTGCAGCGTTTCGATCTGATTGGCCATCGACGTTTCGCTGAGCCGCTCGCGCTGTTGCAGATCGCGCAACGCCAGCGACTGATCCTCGACCTGCCGGCGGAGCTGCTCCGCCTCGATGCTCGTGGCGCTTCCTTCTACGAGCGCCGCCTGATAGCGCCGCGCCAGATCGTCGTAATTCTGTTCTGCCTCAATGCGTGCGGCGCGGTCCTGATCGAATCGCGAGCGAAGCTGCAAGTCGCTCTGCGCGACCTGCTGGCGGAGGCGTTCGAGCTCGGCCTGTTCGGCCTGGCGGTTCGCCGATTCCGTTTCGAGCTGCAGGCGCAATTCGGCTGCCTGACGCTCGACTTCCAGACGCCGGTTCTGTTCATCGCGCGCGCGGTTGTCCACCGCCTGCTGCGCCAGCCGCGTCCGTTCCGTCCGCAATGCCGTGAGCTGCGGGACGACTACATTTCTGCGCGCGATGTACTCCGCACGCCGGGCCTGCATCTCGGCGATGTAGGAGAGATGATCGGCGCTCTCGCTCTGTTTCCGATTTTTCGTCAGAATCCTGGCCGTCCTCAGCGCCCCTTCGGCCTGTTCGAGATCGGAGGCCGCGTAACGATCGCCGCCCACATCGCGCGCCGACTTCAACGCGGTCTCAGCAACGATCACGCGATCGAGCGACGTGATTCCGCGGCTGATGTTCACCGGCGGCTCATACAACGTCACCATGGCCGCCGTGCCGCCAAAGTTTCCGATGTCGGTCCGCAGATTGCGGATCTCCGTATTCGCGGCCACGAGCATGGCCTGCGCTTCTGCCGCGCGCGCCGCATGACGCGCTTCGACGGCGCGGAGCGTGGCGTCCTCGCGCATCCCGCGCTCCGTGTCATTCCACTTCCCGCGCGCCTGACGAACCTGCGCGGTGGCCTCGTCGTAAAGCGATTTCGCGAGGACCGAAGCGCCCGCCGCTTCCGCCGAAGCGAGAGCCGCTTCGGCCATCGAAAGCTCCGACTGCGCCTTCATCTTTTCGCGATCCGTCTGCGACTGAGCGCCGGCCGGAACGCCGATCGACAGGCCCAGCAATACAGCACACACTGCCATCGTGTGACTTACTTTTGTTCTCATGGTCATCCTTTCCGCCGGCACACCCGTGGCCGGCTGGTACCCGGCAGGAAGTGCAAGAAGATGACCTAGTCGGAGTCGGCGGTCGGCAGTCGGCGGTCGGCAGTGGAGAGCAC
>JALYJW010000141.1 GCA_030775085.1 Acidobacteriota bacterium
CCGCCAAACCTCTGTCCCCAGGGTGCTTTTCCACTGCCCACCGCCGACTGCCGACCGCCGACTGGTCTTTGGTAGAATGCCCGCTTTCCTTCGGGTGCCGCGGCAGGACGGTGGCGCCTCCAACCAAACACAAACCAAGGAGTATCAGTGACTGCAACTCTCGAATTGACACATCAGTTTGACGCGGCGGTGTCCGCGGGGCGCCCGCCGTACAAAGTTCGCGATCTCAACGAGGCCACTCTCGGGCGCAATGAGATCCGTCTGGCAGAGCATGAAATGCCCGGTCTCATGTCGGTGCGCGAGAAGTACGGCAAAGACAAGCCGCTGCAGGGCGCGCGTGTGATGGGCTCGCTGCACATGACGGTGCAGACGGCCGTTCTCATCGAGACCCTGCAGGCTCTCGGCGCGGACGTGCGCTGGGTGAGCTGCAACATTTTCTCGACACAGGACCATGCCGCGGCCGCCGTGGTCGTTGGACGTCCGGAGACGGGCGGCACGGTCGAGAATCCGCGCGGGATTCCGGTGTTTGCCTGGAAGGGCGAGACGCTGGAGGAGTACTGGTGGTGTACATCCGAGGCGCTCATGTGGCCGGATGGCAGCGGCCCGACGCTCATCGTCGATGACGGCGGCGACGCCACGCTGCTCGTCCACAAAGGTGTGGAGTGCGAGGGCAAGAGTCACGTTCCGCAATTCAATCCCGCCGCCGAGCCGGAAGAGTGGGGCGTGATCCTCGACCTGCTGCGCGCCGAGATCGCTCGCGATCCGCAGCGCTGGACGCGCGTGGCCAAAGACCTGCGCGGTGTTTCCGAGGAAACGACTACGGGCGTGCATCGTCTCTATCAGATGCAGGAAGCAGGAACGCTTCTGTTCCCGGCCATCAACGTCAACGACTCCGTCACGAAATCCAAGTTCGACAACATCTATGGATGCCGCCATTCCGTCATCGACGGTCTCAATCGCGCCACCGACGTGATGATCGCCGGCAAGCTGGCCGTGGTCTGCGGCTTTGGCGAGGTCGGTAAGGGCTGCGCACAGGCACTGCGCGGACAGGGCGCGCGTGTGGTGGTCACGGAAATCGATCCCATCTGTGCCCTGCAGGCGGCAATGGAAGGGTTCGAGGTTCGCGCACTCGAGAGTGTCGTCGAGAAAGCCGACATCTTCGTGACCTCCACCGGCAATAAGGATGTCATCACGGCGGAACATATGGGCCGGATGAAACACAACGCCATCGTCAGCAACATCGGCCACTTCGACAATGAGATCGACATGGCCGGGCTGAAGAAGGTCTCCGGCATCAAGAAGGTGAACATTAAGCCGCAGTACGACGAATGGGTCTTTCCCGATGGCCATGCCGTGCTGATCCTTGCGGAAGGCCGGCTGATGAACCTGGGATGCGCCACGGGTCATCCGTCGTTCGTGATGTCGGCGTCGTTCACGAACCAGGTGCTGGCGCAACTGGCGTTATGGCAGAACAAAGGCGAATACGTGAAGCAGGTCTATGTCCTGCCGAAACAGCTCGACGAGGAAGTGGCCCGGCTGCACCTCGGCCACCTCGACGTGGAATTGACGGTTCTCACGCCCGAGCAGGCTCAATACCTCGGCGTCGCCTTGAGCGGTCCTTATAAGTCCGACCACTACCGCTACTAACGGATACTCACTCGAATTGCAGCCTCCGAGGGCGAGCCATTTTGGCTCGCCCTCGCTATTTTGTATTGACAATATGCATTACATTGCACAAGACTTTGTGCGTGTGAAGGAGGAGTGAATACATGGCCAGACCTAGAAAAGACGGTTCGTCCGCCCCGAAACTGTCGGGAGGGCAGGCGTCGTACGTTTTGGAGAGACTCATCAAGGATCGCCGCGTTTCGCAAAGCGACATCAATGGGTATCTCTCGCAGATGTCCAACGAGATCAGTGAGCTCGAAGCGCGTCTGCAGCATCTGAAGGATGCAGTCGGTCACGCGGCATCCGCCGCAGTTGCCGGCATCGCTTCCGCAGTAGCCGCGGTTCGCCGCAAGCCGGGCCGTCCGCCCGGACGCCGCGGTCCGGGCCGCCCGCCGGGAGTTCCGGGACGGAAACCGGGCCGTCCGCCCGCTTCAGCCGCCGCGGTGGCGCCCACTGAAGGAGCAGCACCGGGCGTGAAGCGCCGGCGCCGCCGCAGTGCGATTACATCGGAGCAGTTGGCGTCGCGTCAGCTTCAGGGCCGCTATCTCGCGCTGGTGCGCCGTTTCACGCCCACCAAGCGTGCGCAGTTTGCCAAGGTCGCCAAAGAGCGCGGCCGCGAAGCAGCCATCAGAGAGATGCAGGACAGCATCGGCAAGAAATAAGCTTCGATTCCCGAGTCAGGAGAAAGGGCGCACTTCGGTGCGCCCTTTTTTTGCAGAGCATGTTCTGCGTGGAGGATCGTCAGTTGAAAATCTCGTGGATCGCTGTCCTTGCTTTGTTGGCCGCCTGTAGTCCTTCCGCGAAAAAAGCACCTGAAAAGGCCCCCCGCACCAACGAAGTCGTCGTGCGAGCACCGGCGGGATCGGTAACGGAGACGGCCGAAATCACCGAGACTGCCGAAATCATCGAGGACGCGGAGGTCACGGAGGAGCGCAACATCACCATCAAAAGCGTCAAGGTCGCGAATCCGCTCGTAGTGACCGGACTGGCGCGTACGTTCGAGAACAATGTCGTGTTCCGTGCGCGCGGTGCGGACGGGAAGGTCCTCGCGGAGAGCTTCACGACCAGTACCGGCGAGATGGGCCAGCACAACCCTTATTCAGGCTCGCTCTGGCTGACGCGCGAGCCGGGCAATCAGATCGTCGTCGAGGCGCTCGAGTATTCGGCAAGAGACGGCGCGGAGACGAACCTGGTTCGGGTCGAAAAGCCCTTCACGGTCGAGCCGGTCGAGGCGACGCTGTATTTTGCCGATGAGAATTGCACGGGGGTGAAGGCGTTCAAGCGGCGCATGCCGAAGAGCATCTCCATGGCGCGCCTGCTCGCCGAAGCGCTGGTGCATGGCCCCACCACCGAGGAACTGGGCCGCGGCGCCGTGTCGGCGTTTCCGGAACGCTCGGCGGTGCAATCGGTCATTCTGCGCGAAGGCGTCCTGACAGTCGACTTCAACGAGCGGCTGCAGAATGTCGGTGGCTCCTGCCGCGCGCAGATGATTCGCGCTTCCGTTACACAGACATTGAGCCGGTTACCGACCGTCAGGAAGGTCATGATTACCGCCGGCGGGAGCGACAAACTGGCATTACAGCCGTAAAGCAGAGGGCAGAGCGCTCTGGATTAAACTCCCGCGGCAATGCGCAAGTTTCTGATCCTTCTCCTGCTCGCCCTTCCCCTCGGCGCACAGACCGTCACGCTGCTGCACATTTCCGACTATCACTCGCACGCGCTGCCGTTCTACACGGACGAAGGGGAGCGGGGCGGGATTGCGCGGGCGATCGGGTATCTGCGGCAGCAGAAACGCGCCGGCGCGTTGGTCTTCAGCGGCGGGGACACGATCAACAAAGGCGCGCCGGCCTGGTCGGACAAGTACGGCTGCGCCGAGTGGCCGTGGTTCAACGGCATCGTTGATGCCGCGGCCTTCGGCAATCACGACGCCGACTACGGTTTCGCCGATTTCGAGAAATGCCGCAAGTCGGTCCGCTACCCGATCCTCAGCGCGAACACGAAAGGGTTTCGTCCTTATGTAGTCCTGAAGGTGAAGGGCTTGCGCATCGGCGTCTTCGCACTGGCCGGCGATGACTTCCCGCAGCTCGTGAAGGTGCCGGAGCTGACGTTCAGCGATCCCCTCACCGCGGCGCGCGAAATGGTGCGGACGCTGCGCGAGAAGGAAAGGGTCGACGCCGTGGTGATGATCGGGCATCAGGACGTCGAAGACGATTACGCGATGGCGCAAGCGGTGCCCGGAATCGATCTCATCTTCGGGAGCCACAGCCACATGAAGCGCGATCTGACGCGCATTCCGGACACGAGCACCACCTACATCTCGCCGTCGCAGTATCTAACGTACGTCAGCCGCGTCGAAATGACGATCGCGGACGGACGGGTCACGAGCATCCACGGCGGATTGGTTCCTGTCGACGAGCGTCTGCCGGAGGATCGCCGCATTGCCGCGCGTGTCCGGCGCATGCAGGACGATCTCGAGAAGGACCCAAAGTATCGCGAGCTGTTCCAGGTCATCGGAAAACTCGACGCGCCGCTCTCGGTCGCGCAATTGGCGAATCGCACCGTCGCGATCATGCGCGAAGTCACGAAGTCAGACGTGGCGCTCTCCACCTCCAGCAGTTTTCGCCGGCCCCTTCCGAGCGGCCCGATCACGATGGAGCTCCTCCGCGGATCGATGCCTTACGACAACGAGATCGTGGTTTGCCAGATGACCGGCGCGAATCTGCAGAGATTGTTCGACCACGATGCGTCGCAGAAGGATACGGACACTGCATCATTCATTGCGCGCCCGGACGCGATCGTCCCCGACCAGAACTACAAGGTGGCTACGACGGAGTATCTGGCGTTCGTGGCGTACAAGAACGTCTTTACCTGCGATGCGGCGAAGTCCGGTTTGCGTGTGCGCGATGAAGTGAGGAAAGCGCTCATCCCGTCATCCTGAAGCGAGCGTATGCGAGAGCACCACAGGTGAGGTTGATGACAACCCCTTGCGTTCTGCCACGAGAGCGACCCCTCATCCGCCTTCGGCACCTTCTCCCCTCTGCGGAGGGGAGAAGGGGCTTTGCACAAAAACCATGCCCTGCACAAAAACTCCCGATTCTGCACAAAAACCCCTAGCGCTCCGCAACGGCTGCCAGCAGAGGGGCGAGCGTATGAAGCACGAAGGCGCGCGGCGTCATCTCGGTAGCTGCCTGCCCATCCACCACTTCGTCCACAACTAGGTTATCGGCATCGTTGAAGCGTGGCGCGCCGGTTGTCCGCTTGAGTTTTGGCGTCGTGCATGTGACGGCGAACTGCCGCGTAGCCCCATTCACAACCAGACTCCATTTCAGGGACGCGTCGGCCTTCGTGGTGACGTTTAGATCATCGGGCCGGTCGCACCGATGAACACTGACCTGATGGCCGCTGTAGCCGGGCGCCGTGTTGAACTCATCCGTGATCGAGATGACTTCCTGATGAATGGCCGCAACAACGTCCCGCCAGTCCGTCACGAGGCGTTCGCGCCGGGCCTTGGTTCGTGCCGCTTGTTGATGCAGCGTAGTGATCTCTAGACTCGACATGTCGCCCTCGCGATCACGCTACACCCTGCTACACGCGTCGCGCAAGTCCAGCGATTCGAGCAGTTACGTGCGTCACGTATAATCGCGAACGAGGCTCAGACCCCTAGTGCGCAACGGATCTGCGCCGGGAGATGCGCGGCCCGACTCCGAAGGTGTCGCTCTGGTCCGTCCCGCATTGATTCCGAGCGGTGAAGTAGTAGGACTGATCGTTCTTGACGGGCTGGATTTGCAGTGACGCTCCGGTCCCGATGGGAATCGGGAAATCCTGAAAGTTGAACCAATCGAAAATCAGCGAAGTGCCGGACGCGGATGCTTGGAGCGTCGGCCGCTGACCGTACGGGACCGTCACATCCTGTGGCTGCTGAACGATCAGAGGCCGAAGGCAGCCGCTCGACGCGCAGGACACGCCGATCGCGAATGTTCCTACGTCGAAAGCCACATCAGCGGACACCACGATGGAGTAAAACCCGGCCGCTGGAGCAGTGAATCGCGCAACCTGTTGCGTCGAAGAGATCGGAGCTGAGATAGCGAGGTAGCCTTCGTCAGCGTCTCTGATGACACCAAAGCCGCCAGCGAACTCAGTGGACGTGAACAGGATGGTCATCTGATCACCGGGAATGGCGTAGATCTCAAAATCAGCGTAGACAAAGTTTGAGGCGTTGCTGAATCGGCAACTCTGATTCGTGAGGGACGCCGCGGCGACCTGTCCGCAAAGAAGTGTTTGCGTCACGCATTGCTGAGGAAGCTCGGGCGCCGGGTCTGGCTCACATGTTAGAGCCGTGACGTAGTCACCCGAGGCGAACAGGTCCAGCGAAGTAACGCCCAGCCGCCACTGGCCGGAGCTCGACAACACATACTCGACCGTTGCACCGGCGCCACCTCCCCCGAGGACAATCGGTTTCGACGCATCACCGAACGGCGGAGCGATTGTCACGGTCGGCGCCGTGTAGGTTGACGAAAGCGATCGCGCGGTGAAGGTGATGTAGTCACCGGCCTTGCCGGTGAACGTGAAATTGTCGTTGAAGGCGCCGGACGAGGTCGTGCAGTCACCCGGAGCCAGACGGCCGAAGGTCTTCGCGTTGCACGTCGTGCTCGATGTCACGCACCCGTCGGCGAAAGCGACCGGCAAACGCTGAGTTGCCATCGCCTCAACTTCGTGCGTTGTGATCGAATCGACGGCGGCCGAGGGGAGCCGCTTAGGGAGCGGTGGGTAGTTTCGTTGTGGTCGGCTGGACTGAGCGAGGATGGGCAGAGACGCCAGAACGAGAACTGCCGTGATGGTCTTCTGCATGCTCATACTCGACACCAACCGTTGCGTTCCGTGGGCGTCGCTCGGCCTCGTCATGGCATTTCTCCCGTCAATCCGTTTGTGGGGATAAATGGTACTCCGATACGGGGTACTCGGATTAGGGTGACGCGTCGAGCCATCGCGACATCCTTCCGGGATGGAAGCGCGGGCGGAGATTCTGGCGAACCTCGGCAGACGCCTAAAGGAGACGCGCGCGGCCCGCGGCATGTCTCAGGAAGTGCTCGCGCAACTCGCTGGCCTCAACAGGAACTACGTCAACCAGGTGGAGTGCGGACGGCGGAACGTCTCGATCGTCAATCTCGTGAAGCTGGCCGAGGCGCTCGCCGTGGACGTGGCGGTACTCATCTCGGGAATCACGAAGCGCTGAAGGTGAGGTGCTCGCGCCTCACCACGCGCGCTCTCTTGAAGTCCTCCCAAGTAGTGCGACGGTTCGCGGCCAGCATCATCTCCAGCGCTTCCCGGAGACGCGGCTCAGTCTCCTCGATCGTGGCCCCTTGCGCATGCGCACCGGGTATCTCTTCGATGTAGCCGATGACGGTTCCGTCATTGGCTACGACGTAGACGGCCGTCCATCCGCTCACGTCGTAGCCTCGATGATGACGGGAGCGGCGCGCAGCTTTCGCCACGGCTCCATCATGAGGGCAGGTTGAGATTCAAATCGAACAACACGCCAACCTCGACCGGGCGCCCCAACGTGCCAGAGATCGCCCGTGCGACCTTCAGCATGATTCCGCGCGTGGGGTCACAGCGACCGGCGCACAGCTCGGCGAGGTAACGCCGGCTGACGTGCGACGCGTCCGAAAGGAACATGGTTGTGATGCGCTCCCGCCGCATGAAACGCGCGAGCTTCGTATCTCCCTTTGGCGTGCCGCGTGGCCGTGGCATCACTCGCCCTGCCGCTGCCGCTGCCGTTGCCGCTCTCGCTGGATCACTTCGTCCGCGATGGCCATGAACGTATCGCACAGCCGGTCCTCAATTTCGTTGAAGACGCGCACCATGATCTCGCCTTCGATCCACTCGTGACGCCAATACGCCGGAGTGTCCAGCTCCTCGGGCGGTTCCATGATGCCGGACGCACTGAACACCTCGCCGGGAATCTCGGTCTGCGTAACCGACGCGATGAGGAGTTTCGCGAAGATGCGCCCGTGCCTGCGCGTGACGCGCGAGACCATCTTGAGCTTCGGCACAGCAGGCGGCGGGGTCATCGCGGACGCCGCTCCTTTGGGACGGTGGCGACGAAGGCGTCCGCCACGGCATCGAAGCCCGACCGCACGCTTTGCGTGCTGCCGTTGAGGAAGGTGAACACGGTGTCCGTGTCCGTCTCTTGAATCGTGGTGACCCACAGCAGGCTCACGGCTACACGGTTGCCGGTGTCGCTGTCGTGGAACACGGCGACTTGAACGTACGGTTGCGGTGGATGTTCACTTTTGGACATTGGCGGGTTACTCGTCATCCTCGACGAAAACAGTGATCGTCGGCCGTTGCAGGTAGCTTGCGATGTCGAGTGCCGGATTCGTCACCTTCGTTACCTCGCCGTTGTCTAGCTCGATCAGTGAGCCATTGGGTAGTTCCCGCAGGCCGAGAATCCGGTGAGTGTTCAGCCATCGGTTTCCCTCGGCGTCGGTAACGAGGATGAACGAGGGCGGCATGCTCACGACGCATCGAACCGGTTTCATAGCCCGGCATCCGTCAAGTCGAACAATTCATCCATCCTGATCTTTCGATGCAGGATCAGCGTGCAGGCCATCATCAGCCGGACCATGACGTGCCGGGTCGGATCGCCCTCGCCGGTTCTGACTCTCATCAAGTGCTGTCGGCTGATGTAGGCGACGCGTGCGAGCTTCGCGGGTTTGATTCCGCGCGCTTTCATGAAGGTGTCGAGCCGTGTAGCTTCCTGCATTCGGACATTCTAATGTCCAATCACTCGGACAATCCAGTGTCCAATCGCAGGCATGAGGAGCAGCACGCGGCGAGGACTGCCAGCGGCAGTTGGCGCGAGGATAGGCCGGATCAGACTCCAGCGTGAATTATCCCGCCGCGTCCTCGCGGAGCTTGCCGGTATTCATCAGAACACCCTGAAGAAGATCGAGGGCGGCCAGAGCAACCCGACGTTGACTGTGCTCGCGCGAATCGCCGATGCCCTTGGCGTGAAGCTGCACGATCTCATCTGCAAATCGTAGGAACTAGCAGCGCGGTGCGTGACGAATTGTGCGCGCATAATTAGTCACGTTTTATACGTCACGCACACCGCCATCAAAAGCCAGCGCGAGTAATCCGCATGGTTTTATGGCAGAATCTCGTGGGGCATACGACGATGAGCTAGCAAGAGAACCACCCATAGACAACTCGACCCCGCGAAGATGTTCCGTCACGGGGTCGAGTTGATCTCGGAAGTCTGTGAGTGCTGGTCGGCTCTAGCCGTCTAAAAGTTCGATCCGGCCTGTCACTCAAACATCAACCTCAACGCTACCTTTCGGCGTCACGGGAGGTCTTTTGTTCGAACGGATCGTAACACACGAGAAGTGCTCTAACAACCGGCATCGACGCGCTGCGCGCAAGCGCAAACGGAAAGCGCGATCCAGGTTGCCGAACGCACGCTGGCGCCGTCCAAAGTGGTCTCAGCGGCGAAGGTGAGTCACTTCCGCGTTGGCGGTAGAAGTCCAGCGGCGCGGAGGGCGAGCTGTCGGAGCCATGCCGACAGCTCCAACCCTTCGCGGGCGGCGGCTTCTATGAGCGCGGCTTTCTGGTCTGCCGGGATGCGCATGCGGACCACGTCATCCTTTAGCACCTTGGCAGATGGGGGCTTTTTGCGCTGCGCCATATGCCTACAATGTGGCCACATTTCTTATCAAAAGTCAAGTGCTGCCCTATTTGCTTTGTTGCGCTTTTGTGGCTACAATGTACTCTCACTCAGTGGAGACTACAAAGATGGATGCAAGGCAGGAAAAGGGACTTCAGATCGCAGCCACACTGAAGATTCAGCCGAAGGGCGAGGGATGGATTGTCCCGAGTCAAACGCTGGTCGGAAAGTACGAGGTGACGCGCTCCGATGACGCCTTCCGTTGCTCCTGCCCGGATTTCGAGCTGCGCCAAAAGATGTGCAAGCACACATTCGCGGTGGAGTATTACCTGAAGCGCGAGACTGTCGTAGCGCCCGACGGTACGGAAACGGTCACGGAAACGCGCGCCGTGCGCGTCACCTATCAGCAGGACTGGAGCCTCTACAACGCGGCGCAGACGCAGGAAAAAGAGTTGTTCCTTTTCCTGCTCCGCGATCTCTGCGCAGCCGTTCCGGAGCCTGCTCGTGGCGCGGCCGGAGGGCGCCCCTCGATTCCGATCTCCGATGCGCTGTTCTCGGCATGCTTCAAGGTCTACTCCGGCATGAGTAGCCGTCGTTTCATGTCCGACCTTCGCGACGCGGCAGCGAAAGGATTCATCGCGAAAGCGGCGCACTTCAACTCGATTCTCAACGTGATCGAAAACCCGACCATCACGCCCCTCCTTCACACACTGATCGCGGCTAGCGCGGCGCCCCTCGGCGTTGTCGAGACGCAGTTTGCCGTGGACTCCACCGGCTTCGGAACGCAGTGTTTCTACCGGCACTACTCGGCGAAGTATGGCCACGACGAAGTGTGGCGGAACTATCTCAAGCTGCATGCTCTGGTGGGCACGACGACGAACGTCATCGCAGCGGCCACCGTGACCGACCGCGACTCCCACGACTACCCGCAGTTTGCGCCGCTGATCGAGGAAGGTGCGAAGACCTTCAAGATGGCTGAGATTAGCGCAGACAAAGCCTACCTCGGAAGGTCCAACGTCACGGCGGCTGCGACCATTGGCGCCAATGTGTACATTCCGTTCAAAAAGGGGCTGAAGGATGACACGCGGAACACCACGGCCTCGGTGCTTTGGAGCAAGCTGTTCCACCTCTACCACTACCGCGTCGATGAGTTCCTGCCGCACTACCATCGCCGGAGCAACGCGGAGTCCACGTTCTCAATCATCAAACGCGTCTTCGGCGAGACGCTTCGGAGCAAGAACACCGAGGCGCAGACGAATGAACTCCTGCTCATGGTGATCGCTCACAACATCGTGTGCGTGATTCACAGCATCTTTGAGTTGAACGTGACCGTGCCGGGCATCTCGGTAGACGGAACGAACTATACGTTACGCACGTAAGCTGCTCGCGCCGCTGGGGTTGCGCCTGCTGGTGCGAGGGTGTACGTTGAACCCGGAACGGACTCGCATCATGAAGGAGTAGCAACCCCATGAAATGGATCGCTGAGATCGAAAAACGGTGGCAAGACGCACGTAAGCGAGATCCGGTAATCGAAGAACAGGCGACAAGAATCTACGATGCGCTCTGGAAAAAAATCTTTGATGGCGTGACCGACGCAAGATCGGTCGATCGCTTTTCGGGTCTCATGACAAACGGGCGGCCTCTCGCCCACGTCATCAGCTTTCCGGCGGACGAGTCACCGCAGGCGCGCGGTATCGAAATCGCTCTACTGGAGAGTGAACACCTGATTCTTGCATCGGGGTTGGGTGGAGCCGAAATTGATATCCGATTCGACCTCGATGTGTGTGAAGACAACTCGGTTTGCCTCATGTCGGATGGGGAGAGGATCTCCTACGAGAATGCAGCCATTCTCGTGCTGACTGCCTTTCTGTATCCGGGATTAAAACCGCTCAAGAGGCAGGTGCCGATGATGGTGGCGCACAAGGGCGGGAGACGGATCACGGGGTAAGCTGCACAAAAACCTCTGATCCTGCACAAAAACCAGCCGGAATGAGGGGGTTTTTGTGCAAAGCCGGGAGAAGGCTACCCAATTCGGACTGCGCGACATTCAAGTAGCCTTCTCCCCTCCATGAGGGGAGAAGGTGCCGAAGGCGGATGAGGGGTCGCTCTCGCGATGCATGTCACTAGAAGCCGGCGGCCCTAAGGCAGCTCTACAGCCAACCTTTGTCCCGCGCGATCCTCGCCGCCTCCACCCGATTCCCTGCCCCGAGTTTGCTGATGGCCTCGGACAGGTAGTTGCGCACGGTTCCCTCGGAGAGGTGTAACTGGCCGGCGATGTCGGCGCTGGTCTGGCCTTCGCCGGCCATGCGCAGGACCTGACGCTCGCGATCGGTGAGCGGGTCGGGCTCGCTCCATGCCTCGGCGGCGAGCTCCGGATCGACAACGCGTCCGCCTGCTTTCACGCGACGCACTGCATTGGCGAGGTGCTCGGCAGGGGAGTCCTTCAGCAGATATCCGGACGCGCCGGCCTCGAGCGCGCGCCGCAGATAGCCGCCGCGCGCGAAGGTGGTGAGGATGATGATGCGCGTGCCGAACGCTTCGCGCTTCACGACTGCGGCGAGCTCGAGCCCGGTCATGCGCGGCATCTCGATGTCGGTCAGGAGCACGTCGGGCTTCGTCTCGCGACAAATCGCCAGAGCGCTCTCGCCATCCTGCGCTCGGCCGACGACTTCGATGTCGCCGTCCATTTCCAACAGCGCAGCCAGCGCGCCGAGGACCATCTTCTGATCTTCCGCGACGACGACACGGATCACGCGGAGCGCTCCATCACATTGCTGCCGAGCGGCAACGTGACGATGATCGTGGTGCCACTCGTGCCGTTGCGGGTCAGCGAGCCGCCGAGAACGTCGACGCGCTCGCGCATGCCGGAGAGGCCGCTGCCGAACGGCGCGTTGCCTCCGCGGCCGTCGTCGGAGATCGAGAGCGTGCAGAATGAATCGGTGCAATCGACCGCCAGCTTGCAGTTGCGCGCGCCGGCGTGGCGAACGATGTTCGTGATCGCCTCGCGCAAAGCCAGGCAGAGCACCGCCTCCTGCGCGGGCGGAAGCTTGCGTTGTGCGATGTCGGTCTCGAGTCGCACACCGGCCGTCGATAGCGTATTGCGCGCGCGCTGCACTTCCGCTTCCAAACCGCTGGTGCGATAGCCGCTCACCGCCGCGCGCACTTCCGCGAGCGCCTCACGCGCGATTCGCTCCACATCGCGGATTTCTTCGCGGGAACGTTCGGGATCGCGCTCCGCGAGCTTCGAGGCCAGCTCGGACTTGAGCACGACCAGCGAGAGCGTGTGCCCGAGAAGATCGTGGAGATCGCGCGCGATCCGCTCACGCTCGGCCAGCTTGGCCATGTGTTCGATCTCATCCTGCGCCAGCCGAAGCCGCGCATTGGCGCGCCCGACCTGACTGTAGTGAATATTGATGCCGCCGATGATCAGCACGAAGGCGACCGGCCATGACGCATGCCAGAGCGGGCGGCGAAGAATGACCGCTTCCAGGATCGTGATGATCGCGATCACCACGACGCCGCGCACTGCCCACCGCGGCGAATCCAGCAGCCCGATCATCGCCGACGCGTAAATGAAAAACGCGCCCGCGCCGTACGAGATCGGCCAGAACGCCAGTCCCATCGCCAGCGTCATCGCGGACAAGAGCACCAACTCGCGACCGCGCACCCAATAGCTGCGGAGGTAGAGCGCCACGAAGACGACCAGTGCGACGGCATACGTCACGAACCCACGTACATTGGCCTGCCGCTCATCGACGAACGGCGTCACGATAAACGGCACGATGTAGATCAGCCACGCATAGGGCGTCCAGCCGAGATCGGTGTTGTGTGGGAGCAGGCGCATAGGTTTCGAGCTTAGTTTAGTCCTGGATTGAGTCGGCGGTCGGCAGTCGGCCGTCGGCAGTGGAGCCA
>JALYJW010000142.1 GCA_030775085.1 Acidobacteriota bacterium
CCACCCGCGTGTCCTCACGATCGCCGCGTTCCGGTCGGTCGGGGCTGATTGCAAGGGAGAAGACCGAAAAGCAATCAGCAAAGAGGAAAACTGCCCTTGACAATCGCTTTCATAGAACGCGGTACGTGCCGACTGACGGCGGCACCTTTGCAAATCCCTACCGCATCCTCCACCACCCCATCACTCCCAACATCACCGCCATCAACATCAGCACCCATGCTCGAGCCGTTGGGATGGGGGTGTGCGATGCCGGAGCGGGGGCGCCGGCGATGAGTTGGCCGCGGATTTCGCCTTCGGGGGAGTCGGTGCTGTGGATGTTGACGTAGAGGAATCCGGCGGCGAAGTCTGCGACGAGGCGAGGGGTGAGCGGAGCGTTGCCGGAGAACGGGTTCACGAGGTGGTTGAAATCGAAAACGACCGGCCCTTCCTGGCCCGGCGGGGCGGTGTGCAGGTGGATGGCGGTCGGTCCGGAAACGTCGTGGCTGCATTGCACGAAGAGCGACGCAGCGTTGTCGGAGAGATCGGCCGTGCAGTTTCCGGTGGCGGTGGAGTCCGTGGGCGGGACTTCCTGCGCGCCGTTCGCGGGGAAGAAGAAGTTGTCGACGGTGCGCGGAAGGATCTGGCCGCGGATCTCGCCGGCGGGCCGGCCGCTGGTGTGAATGTTCAGATAGAGATTGCCGGCGAGAAGCTCGGCGATGTCGGCCGGCGTCATGCCGGTCCACGTGGCTTCGATCGGGCTGGCCGGATCGTCGAGATCGAATGCAATGGCACCGTTGACGCCCGCCGCGCCGCGGTGGATGTGCGCGATGGACGCGCCGTCGACGTTGTGCGTGCAGACCAGCGCCAGTCTTGCGCCGACAGTATCGAGCTGTGCATAGCAGCCGCCGCGCGCCGTCGAGCCGCTCGGCGGAGCTTCCTGCGCGCCGTCGAGATGGAAGACGAAGTGCGTAGGCGCTGCGACCGTCTGCAGGTTGTGGAACGTACACGTCACGTTGTCGCCGCCTTGCAGAATCACCGTTGCGGTGCGCGCGAACGGATTGCCCACGCTGTCGCCGTCCGTGCAGACCACGTCGGTGAGCGAATAGCCCGCGGCGATGCTCTCCGTGATCGTGTAAGTTCCGATCGGAACGTCGACGAATGTGTGTGTCTGGCCGTCATCGAGATTGAATGTTCCGGGCGATCCAGGAACGTCGTCGGTGAAGTTGAAGCCGGTGCCGCCCGCGGGCGACGTTGATTTCACGATGTTGATCGTGCCGGTGGTGATGGCTGTCGCCGGTTCCGCGATCTGGCCGCGGATCTGATCCGCGGGCGTCTCCTCGGAATCACCGGCGCCGTGGATGTCGAGGTACAGGAACGTGGCCGCGAAATCGGCGACGAGCCGCGGCGTCATCGGCATGTCTTCGTTGATCGGACTGGCCGGCGATGGGAACGTGAATACGACCGGCCCGTTCGAGCCGCGCCGCGCGCGATGAACGTGAGCGGAATCAGGAGCCGGCAGGTTGTGCGTACACGCGATGGCAAGCTGCTCTGCAGTTGCATCGAGATCGGCGGTACACGTCGCGGTCGCAGTCGATCCGCCGGGCGGTACGACCTGACTGGCATCGGCGGTGAACGGCACCGCGTCGACCGTCCGCGTGAGGATCTGTCCGCGGATCGCGCCGGCCGGACGTCCCGAGGTGTGGATGTTGAGGTAGAAGTTCCCGGCCAGCAGATCGGCCACGTCGCCTGGCGTCATGCCGCTCCACGTCGCGATCACCGGACTGGCCGGATCGCCGAGATCGAAAACGATCGGGCCGTTCACACCGGCGGCGCCGCGATGGACGTGCATGACCGTCGGCAACACGACGTCATGCGTGCAGACGAGCGAGAGCTCGCTCGCGCCCGCGTCGAAGCGGCCCATGCAGCCGCCGCGCTCGAGCGTGGCCACGGGTGGCACTTCCTGATCGCCGGAGAGATGAAAAACGAATAGCTGATCGGTGGCCTCGGTGGCGAAGTTGCGGAACGTGCAGGTCACGGTTTCGCCGGCTTCGACGTTGATGGTGGCCGTGCGTCCGAATGGATCGGCGACGCTGTTGGCGTCGTCGCATGCAAGACCGGCCAGCGTGTAGCCGCCGGGCGTGGTGGCCGGATCGTCTTCGCTGACGGTGTAAGCGCCCGGCGTCACGTTGTTGAACGTGCGCGTATCGCCGTCATCGAGCAGGAACGCGCCAGGCGTGATCGTGTCGGTGAAGGAGAAGCCGCTTCCGCCGGCCGGGAAGGTGTTCTTGGCGATGATGATCGTTCCCGTCGTCGCGCCGGCAGGCGGCGTGCCGATCTGTCCGCGGATCTCATCGGCGGGATCCGCTTCCGTGCCTCCGGCCTGATGGATGTCGACATAGAGGAACGTGGCCGCGAAGCCGGCGACGAGTTGCGGCGTCATCGGCATGTTCGCGGAGAGCGGCGATGCGCCGCTGGCGAAGGTGAAGACGATCGGTCCGTTCTGTCCGGCGGGCGCTTCGTGTACGTGCGCGGAATCGGGCGTGGCCAGATCGTGCGTACATTGAATGGCCAGCGACGTCGCGTTCGCATCGAGATCCGCGGTGCAGCTCGCGGAGGCGCTGGTCGCATTCGGCGGCACGACCTGTCCGCCGTTCGCGGTGAAGGCGACCAGATCAACCGTGCGGGTGAGGATCTGTCCGCGGATCTCGCCCGCGGGCCGGCCGGCCGTGTGGATGTTGAGATAGAGATCGCCCGCGAGAAGATCGGCGATGTCTGCCGGCGTCATTCCGTTCCACGTCGCGATGACCGGAGTGGCAGGATCGCCGAGGTCGAAGGCGATCGGACCGTTCACGCCCGCGGCCCCGCGATGGATGTGCATCACCGTGGCGCCGATGACGTTGTGGACGCAGGTCAGACTGAACGTCCCCGCTCCCTGATTGAGGTCCCCCATGCAACCGCCGCTGGCCGCGGATGCGACGGGCGGCACTTCCTGATCGCCGCCCAGATCGAAGACGAACGTCTGTGCGGCGAGCGGTGTGGCGGCAAATGCGATCGCCACGATCGCGGCGGCGAAGGCTTGGGCAAAGCGATTCTTCATGGGCGGGTCTCCTGGAGTGTGGACGTGAATCTCTCTCGACGCGGATCAGAGCACAACCGGCAGGCTCCGGCAATCCTGAGACGGGCGGTACACTCGACGACTTGATCAGACTCGTATAGTTGTCTAATCTGCAATCCAGTGACGCCGATTGCGAATCGCGCAACAACTCCAAGACTCATTTGCCTGGATTGCGTGCAGTTCGCTGCCGTCCGCGCCGCCGTAGCTTGAAACCATGGCGATGGACATCATCGATCGGCTGCACGAGGCCGTGAAGTCGAGCGGAATCAATCGCAAGACCATCGCCCGCCGCGTCGGCATGAGCGAGTCCCAGTTGAGCCGCTTCCTGCGGCACCTGGTCAAGAAGCCGAGCATTCACGATGTGGAAGCGATCCTCGAGGCCATCGGGAGATCGATGGAATCGCTCTTCGCGTCCGACCGCGAGATCGATGTACGGCAGGCGCTCCGCGCGTTGACCGAATACGTCGATCGCCATGAGACGAAGAAACCTCCAGCGGCGCGCTCCGTTGCACCGAAGCGTCCGCGCACGCGCACGGCGCAACCGTTCCTCGCGGCGGCGAACGGTGTGCTGGTGGAGGAAGGACGGAAGCTTCTGCGCACGCGCATCCCTAACGATCTCTGGCGCCGCAACGCGCGCTTTGCCGCTCGCGTGGTCGGCGACTCCATGATCGATGCGGGCATCGACGATGGCGATACGGTTTTCTTTCGCGAGAACACCACCAACCGCCCGCCGCGGGGAAAGATCATCGTCTGCCGTGTGAACACGTCCGTATATGTGAAGCGTCTGGAGATCGAAGATGGCGAGCGCCGTCTGGCCAGCGAGAACGTTGTCTACTCGCCGCTCGTCCTCCAGCCCGATGACGAGGTGGAGTTGTACGGTATCGTCGTTCTTCCCGCACGCTGATCCCTTACCTCGGATATGCGGCATTCACCGAGGAGTTCTTCCGACGCGCGGCACCAAAGCTCCGAAACTCCTCGGAACGGAAACTTTCCATCGAATGAGTCCACTCGAAGTAGACGCACTTGCCAGTGCATGACGCCACCGCCGAGGGTGCGTGGGTCGGGTCGCGAAACGCGCCGTAGAAGTTTGGATATGCACCTCGGCGTCGCGCCATTCTGATCGCGGAGAACATGAACATGAAAGCCACGCTTCACGTGCAGATCAGCGGCCTCGGACGCACGACCGCGAATTCAGAATCGCTCACGACCGCCGCGGACGCAGCGTTGTGGCGCGATGCCGCGGCGTTGCTGCGCGAACGTGCCTATGTCACGGCCACCGGTGCCGTGCGTGTGCGCGCCGGATGGAATTCGTTCCTGGACCGCGACGATGACGATCGTTCCATTGCACTCGATGTGGAAGTCGTGGATGAGCGCGAGAGGCCCGAGCCGCGCGATGCCGGCTCATTCGTCGAGTTGTATTTCCACGATGCGTTTCTCCTGCTGAATCTGGCCGTGCCGGGCTCGTTCGGAGGCGACATCGCGACGCTCGCGGATGGCCACCATCGCGCTTCCGAGGTTGCGCTGAGCGCGCGACTGTTCGAATACGCATGGGCCACCGCGTCTCTGAACGGATGGCCAGCGATCGAACCGCTGCCGCTCGCCGATGTCGTTCGCTGGTACGACGCATTGCAGATCGGAACGCAGCAAGTCGCGACCGCGAATGTCGCGAAAGCTCTCTTCCTCCTTCTGCATCTGTCGCGCGCGGAAGAGAACGAATCGGCGTCCATGCTCCGACTCGGGCAAGCTCTGGAAGCGTTGTTCGAAGGACCGGCTTTGCAAGCACCCATCGCCGCGCTCCTCGGCGATTGGGACAAGCTCGCCGAGGTGATGCCGCGCTTTCTCGATCTCCGCGACGCAATCGTCCATGGCACGGCGCCGGTGCTCCACCCCATGGCCGACGACGCGCTCGACGACCGCGTCGATGACGCGTCGATCGATCTCGTCAACGCCGCCGATTTCGCGTCGAGCATCGTCGTTGGCGCGCTTCAGGCTTTCATGCGGTATCGCTGAGCTCGTAGTGGGCATTCGGCGCAGCGCATAGCAAGGCAGCTATCTTTCGCGTAGACTGCTGCCGCTTCGGTCCTTCATGCGAATAATCTTTCCTCATTGCCCCGGTTATCGCTTTGCCTGCGCGTTCCTGCTCGCCTGTCTGGCTATGCCGGCCTACGCCTACTATCCCGAGTGGCCGCGGACTCACGTCAGCGGCATCGGGAGCATCGCGATCCTGGCTCACGACTTCAACGGTGACGGCCGCGCGGACGTCGTGTACCAAACGTTGGAAAACACCGTGGGGTTTTCGCTGGCGCAGGCTAACCGTACCTTCGCCACACCGGTTTTCGTCTACACCGGTGCTTCTCTGACGGACATGGTGCTCGGCGATGCGAACGGCGACGGCCACACCGATGTCGTCGTTTCCGACGCGGGTACGAACAGCCTGGTGGTCATCCCGTCCAACGGCGACGCCACATTCGGCACGCCCATCGTCACCGCGCTGTCGATCGCGCCGGCAGAGATCGCCTCGGCGGATTTCAACGGCGACGGCGTGATCGACCTGGCCCTGCGCAGCTCCAGTGCCTCTCTCCTGACAGTGTTCACGAACGACGGCGCAGGACACTTCGCCGAGGAATGGCAGACATCGATCGACGCGAGCACGAACGGAGTCGTTGGCGGGGACATCGACGGAGACGGTGCGGACGATTTTCTCGTTCACAGGACCGTTCCCGGGTCTGAATACGCGCTGTACTTTGGACGCGGCGACGCCACGTTTGACCCGCCGGTCATCACGCCCGCCTCCGCGGCACCGGTGCGCGTCGTGCTCGGCGACCTAGACGACGACGGCGATCTCGAGATCATCTCGACGGAAGTCCCGACCTCGGTCAGGGTGATCGTGAACAACGGTTCGCGGACATTCGCCGCGCCGAGCGACTACTCCACCGACGACGGATCGGGGAGCAATGCCGGCGCCGTCCTGGTCGCCGAGGTCACTGGCGACGCTCACGCCGACGTGGTCACCGCACTCCCCAGCGGGCGCCGGCTGGTGACGCTGGCAGGCAACGGCAACGGAGCTCTACAAGCGCCCGTCTATGCGCCGGTGCCGGCGGTCAATCACTCCTTCTCCATGTTTCCCAAGTTCCTCGCCGCCGGCGATTTCACCGGTGATGGCCGCATCGATCTTGCCGTCGTCAGCACCTACCATATGGGAATGTTCGTCAATGCGGCGGGCGAAGGAAAACTGTCCTTCAGCGCCGTCTATCCGACGATCAGCACGGGACAGACCGCAAAGTTCAAAGTGCAATTCTCGCTGGCGGAAGGATTCGCGCTCATCTACCCCGACACGCCGCCGTTTCCGACGGGCACGATCACGCTGATGAACGGCGAAACGCCGGTGGCCACCGGTTCGTTCGAGAACTACGTCGCTACGATCGAGGTGCCGTCTCTGCCGCTCGGGACGCACACGTTCACTGCTTCGTTTGCGGGTGACGCGAACTATCGCGCGTTCACATCGAGCGCTGTAGCCCAGAATGTCGTTTCAGAGAGGACCACGGTCACACTGACCGCCGACAGCAAAGGTCAGGACCTCAAGTACGCAGAGCTGTTGACCCTCACCGCGCGAGTGACTTCGCAGCTACCGGGAGCGCTCACCGGCACCCGCCAGCTTTATATCAATGGAGAGCCCTCGGGCTTGCCGGGTGGACCGTACTGGTACCGCTATCCCGATGTTGGGACGTCCGAGTACTACGTTTCCTACGGGGGCAACGCCACGCAGCCGCCCAGCGTCTCCGAAGTCTTCCGGCAGACGGTGACGAAAGGGCAGGCGGTAGTCTTGCTGAAACACAATCTGAATCGCGTCCTCCGCTACGGGCAGCAGGAAGAAGTGCAGGTAGATCTTCGTAGCGAGCCTTCCGGAAAGATTCCCGAGGGAATCGTACGGCTCTTCGATGGCTCGACTCTCCTGGCAACGCAGGTCGTTGAAAACGATTGCTGCTCGGACGGAATGATCTTCAATCTGCCGCTGCTGGCGCCGGGCGTCCACCATCTCCGCGCCACGTACGACGGAAGCGAGAGATTCAATCCTGCGGCGTCGGACTATGAGCGTTACACGATCCTTCCTGCCGAAGGCTTTGTCATCGATGCCTACGTCGCCTCTTGGGGCGCCTCTACGGTGATCGGGGCGGGTGGCTTATTCGCGCTCCCCGACGGAGGTCACTACGTCATTTACAGCAAGGCCGGGAACCAGCCCTGGACGGTGATCCTCCAATCTTCGCCCCTGCCGTCCGCGAGCATCGACAATCCCACTACTGGCGTCGTGTACGCGTTCCGGATGGAGGCGTACGATGCCGCGAATCAGTTGATCGCTTCGAGCAACGCCGACGCGACGATGATCACCTCGTTCACCGATAAGCCCCTGGTCGGCGGCGTGCCGATCAAGGCACTGCATGTCAAAGAGCTCGTCGATTCCATCAACATCCTGCGCACCGCTGCGAATCTCTCTCCGATCGCCATCCCGGATGCAGGCGCAGGTCAGACGATCAAGCTCGCGCATCTGACGACGCTGCGCAACGCCATGAACGAAGCGCGAGTGGCGCTGGGCGTGACGCCGATCGCGTTCTCGAATGACGCCGCGGCCGGTTCCCCCGTGCTTGGGCGCCAGTTTCAGGAACTGCGCGACACGATGCAGTAACCGTCTGCACGTCTGCACATCACGCAGCCGGCGCCGCTCGGCGCTGCAGCAATTTGACACTCTCCTTCGCGCGGCTCAATACTCACTCAGTTCCGGAAAAATTGAGTCGCGAAAGGGGCGTCGATGTCCAAGCTCGGGCGTTTCGTTTTCTTCTTCTCACTCGTAGCACTTCCACTCATGGCGCAGGCGGCAACCATCAAGGGTCGCGTCACACTCTCCGATGGGAGTGCGTTGCCCGGCGTCACCGTGACGGTCGACGGCCAGGGTGCCACCGCAGTCACGGACGCGGACGGCAACTATGAGCTGACCGTCGATGGCGCCGGCGGTTCGGTCCGCGTATCGGCCTCCCTGCAGGGTTTCCAGACCAGGACGGCCACGGTCGATGTCAGCGGCGGCGACGCCACGCGTGACTTCGTTCTGCAGGTCTCGTTCGGCCAGGAGATCACGGTCGGATCGCGCGCCATCGGCGCGGAGTCCGAGAAGGCAGTGCCGGTCGACGTGATCCAGCAGGAGCAGATCATGTCGGCGCCGTCGACGGAGACGAGCCAGATCATCGCCAAGATCTCGCCGTCGTTCAACTTTCCGCGGCCGACGATCACCGACGGCACGGACACTGTCCGTCCGGCGACGTTGCGCGGACTCGGTCCCGATCAACTGCTGGTCATGGTCAACAGCAAGCGCCGCCACGCCAGCGCCCTCGTGAACGCGAACAACTCAGTGGGCCGCGGATCGAGCGGTGTCGATCTGAACGCCATCCCCGCCACGGCCATCGAGAACATCGAGATCCTCCGCGACGGCGCGTCGGCGCAGTACGGCTCGGACGCCATCGCCGGCGTGATCAATCTCGTGCTGAAGTCGAATCCGCAACCTCTCACGGTGCAGGCCAAGGTGGGAGGTACGACGCACGCGGATGGAGAAGTCCTCGACCTGAGCCTCAGCGGCGGCTGGAACCTCGGGCGCGGCGCGATCTTCGCCACGGGCGAGTATCGCAATCGCTACGAGACCAACCGCGCCGGACCCGATCCGCGCGATCAGATCCGCGCTGGCGATGCCGGGAACAACGCCGTGCCGATGCCGAACCATCACTGGGGCGATTCCTACTCGCGCGACATCATGGCCTTCGCCAACCTCAATCTCCCGCTGCATGAGGACGGGAAGCAGATCCTTTATGCGTTCGGCGGCTTCAGCAACCGCCATGGCTCGCATGGTGGCTTCTATCGCCGCGCGCTGCAGGCTCAGAACTTCCCGTCGATCTATCCGCTCGGCTTCCTGCCGCTGATCGAGCCGCGCGTGATCGATCGCTCGCTCACGGGCGGCGTGCGCGGCGAAGTGGCCACATGGTTCTACGACGCCAGCATCGGCTACGGCATGAACGATTTCGAGTTCTACGTCACGGACTCGCTCAACACGTCGCTCGGCCCGGTGAACAATCAGACGAATTTTTATGCCGGCACACTGGGCGATGACCTGCTGACCGTCAACGCCGACTTCTCGAAGGAATTCGAAGTGGGCCTGGCCGGACCGTTGAACGTGGCCACCGGCGTGGAGTATCGCAACGAGGGCTACAAGATCGAGGCCGGCGAGCCGAACTCGTACATCGACGGCGGGCAGCCCGATCAGTTCGGAAACCGCGCTCCTGCCGGCGCGCAGGTGTTCCCGGGCTTCCGTCCTTCGAACGAGATCGACACGTCGCGCAACAGCAAGGCAATTTACGTCGACCTCGAGGGCGATCTGCTGAAGCAACTGCGGGTCGGCGTCGCCGCGCGATACGAGAACTTCAGCGACTTCGGCAGCACGACGAACTGGAAGCTCACCGGCCGCTATTCGGTGATGCAGCAGCTCATCTTCCGCGCCGCGGCCAGCACCGGCTTTCGCGCGCCGTCGCTGAATCAGTCGTACTTCTCCGCGGTGAGCACGAACTTCCTGATCGATCCGGCCACCGGCCTGCTGGCGCCGTTCGAAGTAGGCACGTATCCGGTGAGCAGCGACATCGCCCGCGCGCTGGGCGCCACGCCGCTCCGTCCGGAGGAGTCTCAGAACCTCAGCGCAGGTGTGGTCCTCCAGCCGTTGCCCAACCTCGAGATCACGGCCGACTACTTCAACATCGAGATCGAAGACCGCGTCGTTTTCTCCGGCAACTTCACCGGCGCGAGGATCCTGCCACTCATCCAGCCGTTCGGCGCAACGGGCGCGCGTTTCTTCACGAACGCCATCGACACGGAGACCAAAGGCTTCGACGTGGTGGTGAACTACCAGCACGGTCTCGGAAGGTTCGGGCGGCTCGACGCGTCGGCGGCGTACAGCAACAACAAGACGGAGATCGTCGGCGAAGTGGCCACGCCTGCGATTCTGGTGGGATTGGAGCAGGTGCTCTTCGATCGCATCGAGAGGCGTCGCGTCGAATGCGGACAGCCGAAAGACAACATCCGCCTGATGCAGTCCTGGACGCTCGGTCAGTTGACGACCACGCTGCGCCAGAGCCGCTACGGTGAGTTCTGCAGCTTCACACTCCTGCCGGCCGACGACCAGACTTACGGCGCCACATGGGTGGACGACATCGACATCGCCTACAAGTGGGGACGCTACAACGTATCCATCGGAGTCGAGAACGTCTTCGACGCATTTCCCGACAAGAATCTGGTCCGCAATGCTTCCGGCGCATTCACCGCACAAGGCAACTTCGGCATCTTCACCTATCCCAGCCAGTCGCCGTTCGGCATGAACGGCCGGTTCGTGTACGCGAGGTTGGGAGTACGGTTGTAGCTGACTGTTTCGCGAGAGCCGCCCCTCACCCTGACCCTCTCCCCACCGCGATGAACCTGCGGCAGGGAGAGGGGACTGATTCTCGCGAGGTTTTTCAAGTCCCCTCTCCCCACGGCGGCTTCATCGCCGTGGGGAGAGGGTAGGGTGAGGGGCGGCTCTCGCCCTGACAGTACAATCACATCGTGAGTCGTTCATCGCGGGCCGGTAACGGGTGTCTCGTTGCCTTCGGCACGCCATTCGCGTTGGCCGGCATTTACGCGGGCGTGACGGCGGTTCGGTTGTATGCGCAGTTTGGCTGGACGCGCACGGTCATCGCGTTTGCCTGCGCGGGGTTTGCATTCGCCTTCGCGGGCTTCGGCCTGATGTCCGCGGCGTTGTGGGGCCGCAAGCGCGCCTATGTCGATGACGATCTGCGCGCGCGCCATCCCGATCAGCCGTGGATGTGGAGCGCGGAGTGGGTGGCCCGGCGCATCAGCGATCAATCGCGCTCGGGAACATTTTTGCTGTGGGGATTCGCGCTGCTCTGGAGCGCGATTGCGTCGCCGTTGGCGCTGGTGTTCATTCCGGACGCGATCCGGGATGGAAATCCGGTGTTGTTCGTCGCGTTGCTGTTCCCGCTGGTGGGCGTGCTCATGCTCATCAACGCGGCGCGGCTCACGTTGCGTGCTCTGCGCTTCCGGCGATCGATGTTGATCCTCGACACCATGCCCGTTCCGATCGGCGGGACATTGCGCGGCAGAGTGGAGGTGGATCATCCGCTGACGTCGGCGTCGGGAGTGATGATCCGCCTTGTGGCGCTGCAGCGGCAGCGCAGCGGTAATTCCAGCGTCGATACGATCGTCGCGCACGAAGAGAGCGAGCTCCTGCCGGGGTTGCTCCGGCGCACGGCCGACGGAACCGTCATCCCCATCGAGATCGCCGTCCCATCCGACGCGCCGGCCACCGACGCCACGGATGGCGAGCGAAGCGTGTACTGGCGACTGACAGTCGACGCCGATTTGCCGGGCATCGACTACAGCGCCTCGTTCGACGTCCCTGTCTTCAAGACCGAGTTCTCCGACTTCCGCCCGCACGGCGTTCAGGCCCACGTCTCCGCGCCGGCCGATCCGAAGAGTTTCATCGAGAGACAGACCCCCGAGGGACGCGAGCTCTATTTCCCGCGCTTCCGCGCGCCGGCGCAGGCCTTCATGTCGCTGCTCTTCACCACCATCTGGCTCGGCGCGATCGCGTTCATGGTGGTAAGCGGCGTACCGAAGGCCATTCCGATCATCTTCGGACTCATCGCCATCCCGCTCGTCTTCTCCACCCTCGACCATTTCTTCGAGACGCGCTCGATCCTGCTCGGCGCCAACGCCGTCACGGTGAGTCGCCGGCTGCTGTCGAAGAAAGAAAAGGTCATTGCATACGCCGACATCGAAAGCGCGAAAGCCGTAGTCCGCGCCGCCGCCAACAGCGGCCGCCCCCTCTACCGCGTCGACATTCACACCACGGCCGGAAAACGGATCAAGGCCGCGAAGAACATTCGCAGCAAACGCGAGGCGGAATGGGTGGCCTCGCGGATCAAAGGGTCGAGGAGGACATCATGAGCACTCCGGTCGTTCTTGAATCTCGAGCATCGTTCCGCACGGACGTTACGGCAGGTCCTCACCGCTGGGTGCTCGATGAGCCGGCCGATGCGGGCGGAACAGGCGAGGGGCCCACTCCGTACGACATGCTGGCCGCGGCCCTCGGCGGCTGCACGTCGATGACGCTCCACTACTACGCCAAACGCGAGAAGCTGCCGCTGGAAGGCGTGACGCTCACCGTGACGCACGACCGCCAGAACGCGAAGGATTGCTCCGACTGCTCCACGCAGAGCGGCTGGATTCACCGATTCAAGGTCGAGATTGCATTGCACGGACCGCTCGACGAGGAACAACGTCAACGCCTCCTCGGCATTGCCGCCCGCTGCCCGGTCGCGAAGACCTTGCAGAACGAGATCCGCATCGAAGAGGTGCTGGTGGCGTGAAGCTCCACACGATCGGATTCACGCAGCGATCCGCCGAGGACTTCTTCGAAGCGCTCATGAGCGCCAGCATCGATCGCCTCATCGACGTGCGCCTCAACAACGTCTCCCAGCTCGCCGGCTACAGCAAGAAAGACGACCTCCGCTACTGCCTGCGCAGCATCTGCCGCATCGACTATCACCACGAGCTCAGCCTGGCGCCGACGAAAGAAATGCTCGACACCTATCGCGCCGGCAAGATCGAATGGACCGACTACGAAGCGCAGTTTCGCGCCGTCCTGCACGAGCGAAAAGTCGAGCGCACGCTGAATCGCGAGCTCTTCGCAGGCACGCCCGTGTTGCTATGCAGCGAATTCGAGGCCGAGCACTGCCATCGCCGGATCGTGGCTGAATACCTCGCGAAGAAGTGGGGCGGGATCGAGATCGTGCATCTGTGAGGCAGTAGGCAGATGTTTTCGCGAGAGCCGCCCCTCACCCTAACCCTCTCCCCTCGGCGATGAAGCCGCCGCGGGGAGAGGGGACTTGGCTGTGGCG
>JALYJW010000143.1 GCA_030775085.1 Acidobacteriota bacterium
GTTTTGAAGTCGCACCGCGTAGCCGGTGCGGAGAATCGAAGCGAACGATCAGCTCTCCGCACCACTGACGTGGTGCGATTCGAGAATGCAATCCCTTTCCGGGGGTAGCGCGTCTGCGCGCGCGACCCCCGGCTACCGTCTCCGTACCGCTAACGCGGTACACCACGCCGTTCGAAAGTACCAAACCCTGGCCTTCTCCCCGGCGGGAAGAGGGGGACTTGGTCCTACCTCAGCGCACACGCCCGTGTGATGGCTGTCATGGGTCGATGGATCACCATCCTTCATCGTCAATGCATGAAGGACCTTTTGATTCTTGCCGTTGGTTTCGGGGCGGCGTTCGGGACGACGGCGGCGTGGTTTCCTCAGGTGGCGCGGACGTGGAAGACGCGGAGCGCGCGGGATTTTTCGTGGGGGTATCTGGCGCTGTTCATCATGGGTGTGTCGCTGTGGACGATGTATGGCGTGTTGCGGCGCGATCTCGTGGTCATTGTCGGAAACGGCGTGACGTTGTTGCTGGTGATCTCGGTCGTGCTGGTGAAGGCGCGGGCACGCGAGGAGCTCGACGTCACTTGATGATTAGTCCCAAGCCCAGAGCGATCGTCACGATGCGCAGGGCCAGCGAGAAATGATCGCGGCCGATGCGTCGCGAGATGAAAACGCCGAGGACGATTCCGGCGACGGAGCCGGCGGTGACGAAGGCGAGCAGGCGCGGATCGAAACGGTCGAACTGTGAGTAGGCCGCGATTCCAATCAGTCCCGTCAACAATCCGAAGACGTTGCTCACGGCGGAAAACTCACGCACGCGCCAGTTCGTGACCGGAAAGACGAACGCGCCGAGGAGCGTGCCGGAGCCGGCCGATGTGGAGGCTACGGCTGCGCCGGTTCCCAACGCCGCTGCGGTCATGAGCGCGGTGCTGCGGCGTTCACTCGAAACGCGCAGCGAAAATCGGCTCGACAGGAAACCGGCCAGGCCGACAAGGAGCAGGACCACACCGAGCGTCACTCGCAATGCAGTCTCGAACGAGCGCGGTTGCGAGGCGAAAGAACGAACGAGCAAAAATCCGAAACAAGCTCCAACCACACCCAGGATCAAAATTCGCGCGCCGTGCTTCGCCGGCCAGTGCCCGCTGATAACGTGCTGCAGCGATCCGACGCTCCGGGCCACAATCAACGCGATGAGGCCCGTCGTCACGGCGGTGAGCGGGTCATGACCGCGCAGGATGAGCAGCGGCGTGAGGATGGAGCCGGCGCCGATTCCGGTCGCGCCGATGAAGATGCCGGCGATGCATCCGATCAGCAGATCGATCATGCCTGCATTGCGCGCGGCTCCATCTCAGCCAGATATGCGTCGATGGCGCGAGCCGCTCGTCTCCCCGCGCCCATGGCCAGAATGACCGTCGCGCCGCCAGTAACGATGTCGCCGCCGGCGAAGACGCCTTTCTTCGACGTCTGTAGAGTCTCCGGATCGGCTTCGATGTAGTTCTTGCGCGTAGTCTGGAGATCGGGAGTCGTCGACTGAATGAGCGGATTGGCCGACGTGCCGACGGCGACGATCACCATCGCTGCGTCGATCACATGCTCCGATCCCGGAATCGCTACCGGCTTGCGGCGTCCGTCCGGGCCGGGCTCGCCGAGCTCCATCCGCACGCAGCGCACGCCGGTCACCCAGCCCCGCTCGTCGCCGATCATCTCCACCGGATTCGTGAGCGTCCGAAACTCGACGCCTTCATCTTTGGCGTGATGAACTTCTTCCTTGCGGGCCGGCATCTCTTCTTCGCTGCGGCGATAGACGAGCGAAGCGCGGCGCGCGCCGAACCGCAACGCCGTGCGCACCGAATCCATGGCCGTGTTTCCGCCGCCGACCACGACCACATCTTTCCCGCGACAGTCGTACACGGGCTGATCGTACTCGGGGAAACGATAGGCGCGCATCAGGTTCACGCGCGTCAGGAATTCGTTCGCAGAATAGACACCGTTGCAATGCTCGCCCGGCACGCCGAGAAACTGCGGCAGGCCCGCGCCGGTAGCCACGAACAGCGCGTCATAACCCTCTTCGCCGAGGAGCTCGTCGACGGTGACCGTCTTTCCAACGACGACATTCGTCTCGAACTGCACACCCATTCTTCGCAGCACATCCACTTCCTGGCGAACGATGTCTTTCGGCAGACGGAACTCCGGGATGCCGTAGATCAACACGCCGCCCAGCTCGTGCAACGCTTCGAACACGCGCACCTCGTGCCCTTTCTGTACGAGATCGCCGGCCGCACTCAGACCGGCCGGACCGCTGCCGACGATGGCCACGCGCTTGCCGGTGGAAGGAGCGTTCTGCGGAATGCCGACCTGTCCGGTCTGCCGTTCGTAGTCAGCGACGAAACGCTCGAGATGACCGATGGCCACCGACTCGACGCGCTTGCCGATCACGCAATCGCCTTCGCACTGATCTTCCTGAGGGCAGACGCGGCCGGTGATGGCCGGCAGCACGTTGTCTTCGCGAACCTTGGCTGCTGCGCCGAGGTAATCGCCTTCGACGATGAGCGCCACGACATCTTTGACTTTGACGGCGACCGGACAGCCGCGCGTACAGGTCGGCTTCGCGCAAGCCAGGCAGCGCATCGCTTCATTCGTGGCCAGATCGCAATCGAATCCGAGATTCACTTCTTCAAAGGTGCGGCTGCGATCGAGCGGCGGGCGCTCCGGCATCAGTTGCCGCGGCAGTTTCATCCGCTCTTTGTTCGGGATGCTGTTAGGCATGGCATCGCGCTCCTTCGCGCCGGTCGCGATAGTCCTGCAGCGCCTGCTGCTCCTGTTCGCAATACATGGCGTTGCGCTGCGTGAGGACTTGAAAGTCGACGGTGTGCGCGTCGAACTCGGGACCGTCGACGCACGCGAACTTGCTTTCGTTTCCGATGATGACGCGGCAGCCGCCGCACATGCCCGTGCCGTCCACCATGATGGCGTTCAAGCTCACCACCGTTTTGATCCCGCGCCCCCGCGTAGCCTCGGCGACAGCGCGCATCATCGGTACCGGCCCGATGGCCAGCACGTAATCGACGGCGTCACCCTCGATCAATTCGGCCAGTTTCTGCGTGACCAGACCCTTCTCGCCGTAGCTGCCGTCGTCCGTCATCACGAAAAGCGCATCGCTCGCGTCGCGTACTTCGTCCTCGAGCAGCAACAGATCTTTCGTACGCGCACCGAGAATGGCCGTGACGCGATTGCCGGCATCGTGCAGCGCTTTCGCGGTCGGAAGCGCGATGGCCGTACCGACGCCGCCGCCGATGACGACGCAGCGTCCGTACGATTCAATCTCGGACGCTTTCCCGAGCGGGCCGACGACGTCGAGAATCGAGTCGCCTGCGCCGAGCTCATTCAGCAGCGTCGTCGTCTTGCCGACCGCCTGCACGACGAGCGTGATCGTCCCGCGCTGCGGATCGGAAGCCTTGATCGTGAGCGGGATCCGCTCGCCCGATTCATGGACGCGGATGATGACGAACTGGCCGGGCTGCTGCTTGCGCGCGATGCGCGGCGCAGCAATCTCGAACTGTTTGACGCCGGGACCGAGGAGCTGCGCGGCTACGATCGGGAACACTTACGCCTCCACCCGGACCGGAAGCGGCTCGAAGCGCGCGGTGAAGAAGCGCAGCGCCGGCGGCTCGTAGGTCATCGTCAGACCGGGGATCTCATCGCGGCGCTCGAACAACGTCTGAACCGACCAGGCCACGACGTCCATGTGGCGGTTGGTGTAAACGCGACGCGGAATGGTCAGGCGGACCAGTTCGAGCGAAGCCTTGCGATTGGCACCGCTGACCGGATCGCGCCCGGCCGAAATGACGCCGCGTTCCATCGAGCGCACACCGCTGTCGAGATAGAGCGCCGCGGCCAGCGATTGCGCCGGGTACTGTTCCTGATCGAGGTGCGGGAGAAAACGGCGCGCGTCCAGAAAGACGGCATGTCCGCCGATGGGCAGCACGATCGGCACGCCTGCGTCGATGAGCTGCTGCCCGAGGTAACGAACCTGGCCGATACGGTTGGCGATGTAATCATCGTCGACCATCTCGTAGATGCCCTGCGCGATGGCCTCCATGTCGCGTCCGGCCAAACCGCCGTACGTCGGCATGCCTTCGAAGATCACCACCTGCTCGCGCGCCGCCTGCAGGATCTCCGGATCGTTCATGGCCAGAAAGCCGCCGATGTTGACGAGGCAGTCCTTCTTCGCCGACATCGTGCAGCCGTCGAAGGAACTCATCATCTCGCGCAGGATGGCGCGCACCGGTTTTTGTGCGTATCCGGGCTCGCGCTCTCGGATGAAGAACGCGTTCTCCACGGCACGCGTGGCGTCGCACCACATGCGAATGTCGAAGAGCTCGCAGACTTCGCGCACCTCGCGAAGGTTGGCCATCGAGACCGGCTGTCCACCGGCCAGGTTCACCGTGCAGGCTACGTTGATGTAGGGAATGTTCTTCGGCCCGACGCGCTCGATAACTTCCAGGAGCTTGAAGATGTCGACGTTGCCCTTGAACGGATGAACGAACGTCGAGTCGTGCGCTTCGTCGATGACGACATCGACGAACTGGCCGCCCTGCAGTTCCTGATGCGCGCGCGTCGTGGTGAAGTACATGTTGCCTGGGATGACGTGGCCGGGGCGGATGAGAATGCGGGAGATGAGATGCTCGGCACCGCGGCCCTGGTGCGTGGGCACCATGTGTTTGAAGCCGTAGATCTCCCGAACAGCGTGCTCCATGTTGTAGAACGAGCGCGCGCCGGCGTAAGCCTCATCGGCGCACATCATGGCCGCCCACTGGCGGTCGCTCATGGCGTTCGTTCCGCTGTCGGTGAGAAGGTCGATGTAAACGTCCTCGCTCTTCAGAAGAAACGTGTTGTACCCAGCCTCGGCGATGGCCCGTTCGCGCTCATCGCGAGTCTTCATCGAGAGCGGCTCGACGGTCTTGATCTTCCACGGCTCGGCAGTCGGCGCAATCGCAGTTCGTCGCATCTGTGACCTCGTGATGAAAGCTAGCAGGAGGCCGAACTGTCGAGTGAGCGCCGCCGCACCATGCCACGTGACGATCGTCACCTTCAAGCGTGGTAGCCGTCGCACCACCACTCCCTCCCGCACCCCCACATTGCGTGACGGAGGCTCGCCATGCCGTCGCCCTATAACATCGAGATCCAGAACAGTTGTACGAGCTGCGAGCGTGGCGTCGAGCGTTTGTTCTGCAACATGTCGCCCGCGACCATGAAGACGCTCGATGCCGTCAAGTTCACGAGCGTCTATCCCAAGGGGTCGATTCTTTTCGTCGACGGCGAAGAGCCGCGCGGCGTGTTCATTCTCTGCAGCGGCCGCGCGAAGCTGACCACGTCGTCGTCCGAAGGGCGGACGCTGATCGTGAAGATCGCCGAGGCGGGAGAGGTTCTCGGCGCCAGCGCCACGATTCTCGGCAGACCGTACGAAGTCACGGCCGAGACTCTCGAGCCGTCGCAGCTCAATTTCATCAAACGCGACGACTTTCTGCGCTTCCTCAATGCCCACGCCGAGGCCTGCATGCACACGGCGCAGCAGCTCAGCGAAAAATATCAGTCGGCCCAGCGCGAGATCCGATCCCTCGGACTGGCCCAGTCGACGTCGGAGAAACTCGGAAAACTCCTGCTGCAATGGTGCGCGCTGCACGGCGAGAGCACGCCCAAAGGCGTCCGGCTCAAAGTGCTCCTCACGCACGAAGAGGTCGCGCAGATGATCGGCACCACGCGGGAGACCGTCACGCGGCTGCTGAGCGATTTCAAGCGCAAGAACATCATCGAAGTGAAAGGCTCGACGATCCTCATCCTCAAGAAGGCGGAGCTGGAGAGTCTCGTCAGCATCTGACGG
Source organism: Acidobacteriota bacterium (assembly GCA_030775085.1). Classification (GTDB taxonomy): domain Bacteria; phylum Acidobacteriota; class Thermoanaerobaculia; order Gp7-AA8; family Gp7-AA8; genus QHVT01. The sequence goes on from JALYJW010000143.1 coordinate 5,867, forward strand.
TCCTGCATCCGACGAATTTTGGAGCACGAGCACACACCGGAGGCCATCCGCGCCCGGCTCAACGACGCGCCGCGCAGCAGCTATCTGCGCGATTGGGTCTACGGCGGCATCGACGGATCGGTGACCACGTTCGCGGTCGTCACGGGCGTCGGCGGCGCGGAGCTTTCCACGCGCATCATCCTCATCCTCGGCATCGCCAACCTTCTGGCCGACGGATTCTCGATGGCCGCCAGCAACTATCTCGGCACGCGCACGGAGTCGCATGAAGCCGATGCACTGCGCGCACGCGAGCGCCGCCACATCCGCGTCGACGCGGAAGGCGAGCGCGAAGAAGTGCGTCAGATCTTCGCGGCCAAAGGCTTCACCGGCGAAGATCTCGAGCGCGCCGTGGCTACAGTGACGTCGGACGACGATCGCTGGATCGAGTTCATGCTGGCCGAGGAGTATGGCCTGGCGCGCGCTACCCGATCCGCATCTGCCGCGGCGCTGGCAACATTCGCCGCCTTCACGATCTGCGGCCTCGTCCCGCTGCTCCCCTTCCTCCTGCGGCTCCCCCACGCATTCACGTTCTCCGTGGCCATGACCGGATGCGCCTTCTTCCTTGTAGGCTCCGCCCGCAGCCGCTGGCTGCTCCTCTCCTGGTGGCGCGCCGGGCTGGAAACCCTCAGCCTCGGCACCATCGCCGCGGTACTCGCGTACGTCGCGGGGATGTTCATCGCGCGATTGTGAGGGAGGAACAGACGTGTGGAGGCGTGCTGCTTACGCGCTTTTCGCGATCATCGGCACCACGACGACGTCGCCGTTCGGGTGCGTGATCAGGCGAAAAACGGCGGTGTCGCTCATCTCGGCCAGCTTCGATTCTTCGCCGCAGCGGCGGCAAGGACCGGTGGCCGGCTCCGCCCCGATCGGCACGAAGTGAAACCGCTCCTTGCGGCAGGAGTCGCATAACTCGCGGAGCACATCGTAGGTGATCAGGGACAGACGCTTCATGAAGACATTCCTCTCGTAGGCCGCGAGATTCTACGGACGAGGTCGCGGAACGGATGTGAGGCGGATCACGCCGGACGCGGTTCAGGAAACCAAAGCCGCTCGAGTGGAAGCTCAATGGCTTCGAATGGTTCGATGCGTGCCGGATCATCGCCGCCATGAGAACCGATCAGTGACCAGCGGCCTTCGATCAGACGAAAAACTTCGATCGTCCTCTGGCTCGTATCGACGATCCAGGCGTATTCGACTCCGTGACGCGCATAGGAGGGCAGCTTTCGCGTGCGATCCAGGATGCCGGTTCGCGGGGAAAGGACTTCGCAAATCCAATCCGGCGCGATCGTCGCGGCAGCGCGTCCGGCAAGAGGATGTGGACCGACTCGCTCGCGGCGCCAACCGCAAACGTCAGGGACGAGAACATCCGCATCGAGATGCAACTCCGGCTCGACTGATATCCACCAACCACCGGGACCGTCGCCATCGTCGAAAGGGAAGCGCAGCCGCATGTAGATCGCGCCCATGGCTCGTTCGTGCGGACCGGCCGGGCGTGGCGAAGTAAACAACTCGCCTTCGATGATCTCCGCGACAAGATTCTCCGGAACCTGCAGCAGGTCCTCGTACGTCGCCGGTCGCTGTGCGGTCTTTGCCACGTCCCTATTCTACGCGCCGCACGACCGCCTCGGTGATCACCCACGCCATCAACAGTCCGATTACGGCCGACGCGGTCACGTCGCTGGGCCAGTGGCGGAATGCGAGAACGCGAGAGAGTCCGACGCCGCAGGCCAGGATGAATGCGATCACGCGCAACGTCGTATTGCGCGCGCTGAACATGAGCACGCCGGCCAGGGCGAAGGCGCCGACGGTGTGGCCGCTCGGGAAGGATGTCGAGGAGCCGGGCGCGTAGTGCATCGGGCCGAGCCAGAGCTCGGGACGCGCGCGTCCGACGAGATGCTTGACGATCTGCGCGCTGAGGCCGGCGCCGAGTCCGGCCATGGCCATGGCGATCGCTTGCGCCACCCATCGACGCTGGCGATAGGCGATGCCGGCGATGAGGAAGAAGGAAACCACCAGCACCGGGTTCATGCCGCCACCGAGTCGATTGAGAATGCGGATCACGTCCTCGATGAAGTCGGACTGCACGCCTTCCGCCCACGCGATGAGCGGCCTGTCGAGCGTGAGCCAGACCAGCGCGGTGAGGACGATGCCGATCGCGAGACGGATGGCGTCGCGAGGCCAGCGCGAGCGATCGAAACGAACGGCGCGCAACTGCCGTAGCGGCTCGCGCGGATCGGCATCCGCGTCGGCGCTCTGCACGATCGCGAGCAGCAGCAAGCCGGCCAGGCACCAGAAGACGACGTCCCATGACGGCGCCTCACGTCCAAGGAACGAGAGATCGTCGACGGCGATCGGCTCCTCGATCCAGAGCCGGTTGATCGAGACGATCGGCGACGGCCAGAACACCGAAAGAATCAGCAGCGTGACGAACGCCGCCGCGGCGTAGCGGCGCTTCTTGTCAGAGGGCATATCGGTAGACATCGAACCATTTCCCGACCATGCGCACTTCGCCGGCGCGACGATACTTTTTCAGCACGTCGCGAATCGCTGCTTCATCTTTCCGTCGAGCCACGATGATTTCCGGGTACGTCCACCGATGCAGTTCCTCGGCATCGACGTGGCGGGCATACATCCATCCGTGGCTCATGCCGCGCACCCAGAGGTGCGGCGTCACGTAGAGTGCGATCTGTTGCGCGCCGTGGTGCGGGCGGCTCATCTCGCTCAGCGCACGCACCAACGGACGTGTCGACGCGAGCTCATTCGCCAGCGGCACCAGCATCACCGCGACGTAGACCAATGCAGCCACCGGCACGAAGCCCGTGGCGATCGTCGACGCGATGAGGCGCCCGCGCAGCGTGATGACGATGGCCACGATCGCGGCGATGAGCAGGACGGCGAACAGCGCACGCACATCGACACGCGCAATCAGTGCACCGTCGTCGCCTTTCAGGTGCCGCGGCTGCGCGAGCAGACCGGCGATGCCGATGATCGAGAAGAGCGAAAGCATGACGAGATTGGCTCGTCGTCCCCAGGCGTGCTCGCCGCTCTCGAGATAGCGCCCGATGAGCAACGCCACGGCGGGCAGCATGGTGATCATGTAGACGTCGAGCTTCGAGGAGAGCAGCGTGTACGGAACGAGCACCGCCAGAATCCAGCTCACCGCGAACTTCGCCCGCTCATCTCCGGCGATCGAGCCGCGCTTGTATGCGGCCACGAGCGCTGCCACGCCGAGGAAGAACCACGGCATCAGAGTGAACGGCGCGCGCACGAGATAAAACCAGGGCGGCGATTTGTGAACCCATGCGCCCACAGCACGTCCGACGGTCTGCTTGTAGAAGATCTCCCGCCAGTACGGCTCGCCGCCGATGATGATGGCCGGTACGAGCCAGAGCAGCGGGATGAGTAGCATCGGCAGCAGCGCCAGAGCGTCCTTCCCCATCGGCTTCCGCTTGCGGCGGATCGACTCGAACGCGAAGAGCGCCAGGATGATCACCGGCGCCATCGGTCCTTTCACGAGGAACGCGAATCCGGTGGCGATGCCCGTGGAAACGGTGAGCGCGCCATCGGCGCGGTAGACGCGATAGGCCGCCAACGCCAAGAGCGCTGCGAATGCCACGTCCATCCGCGCCGTCTGCGCGGAGCCCCACATCAGCAGCGACGTGCCGCAGACGAATGCTGTCAGCGTTCCTCCGAAACGTTGCATCAGCAAAAGCAGCAGCGCGAACGAAAGGAGCGAAGGAATGACGTACGGCCAGATGGAGAAGAGGCCGAACACGTAAGTCAGCAAATCGACGGCCCAGAAGTGCAGCGGCGGCTTGTGCGTGAAGGGCGAGCCGTTCAGCGTGGGCAGGAAAAACGAGCCGGCGCGCATCTCGCGTACGACCTGGCTGTACTTCGTCTCGTCGCCGATGTAGAGCTCGCGCTGCAGCGGCGAGAGCAGGACCGAGAGGACGACGATCGCCAGAGCGATCGCGGGAGCGCGACGCATGAGGCGCGCATTGTAGCCGCCACGGCCGGCAGCGTTGGTTGGCCTAGCCTCGGGCACGTACGGTCGCGCTGAGGCAAACTTTCTGCAGCGCCTCTCCTAGTGGGTCTTCAACGTTGAAGACCGCCTTATCAACCCACCAACCTCTTTGTCAACAGCCATTTACGGAGCGCGGCAAAACCAAATCCCGTTGGCAGGCGGAGTGCTAGAATTTCCTCGCGGATAGGTACTTCGAAGGAGGACAATCGATGTCGAATCGTGCCGCTGACATTCAACGCATTCTTTCCGATCAGGATCCTGAGTTCCGTCAATGGGCGGACGAGCATCGCCGGTGCGAGAACCGCCTGAGCGAGCTCACGTCCCGAACTGACATCACCGTTGACGATGAACTGGAAGAGAAGTCGTTGAAGAAGCGGAAGCTCCACCTCAAAGACCAGATGGCCGAACGGGTTCGCAACTACGACTCATCCCACGCCATGGTGTAAAGACAGACCGCCGACAGTCACAGCCGATCCGCCTCAGGGGGTTCCCAACGGAACCCCCTTTGCATATAACATCGCGCGTCGAGGGGCTCATGGCCATGACGTTGCGAACGACGCTGCGAACCGCACCTGAAGGACGTCTTTCGTGAACCCTGTGCGCCCGAACCTGCGCCGCGGGATCTACGTCATCCCGACCTTCCTCACCATCCTCAACCTCTTCTTCGGCTTCCGCGCCATCGTCTTCGCCACGCGCGGCATCGAAGCCACGGCCCTCGGCAACGAAAGTGCGGCGGCCGACTTCTTCGCCACGGCCTGCCTCTCCCTCCTCTTCGCCGCCGTCTTCGATACCTTCGACGGCATGATCGCGCGGCAGCTCAACGCCACCAGCGAATTCGGCAAGGAATACGACTCGCTCGCCGACGTGGTTACGTTCGGCGCGGCGCCGGCGGTGCTGGTCTATGCCTGGGGATTGCAGATCTTCGAAAAGCTCGGCGGCGGCATCGCCTTTCTTTTCCTGGCAGCCGTTTCTCTGCGGCTGGCTCGCTTCAACGTCCAGACCGGCAAGACCGACTATCGCTACTTCGTCGGCCTGCCCAGTCCTGCCGGCGCGCTGACGCTGGCAGCGATGATTTTCTACGCGCCCGCGCCGGTGACCGACCGCGGTTTCGCCATCATCGTCATGATCCTGACGATCTTCACCGCCTTCGCCATGGTCTCGCCGATCAAGTACCGCAGCCAGAAAGGCCTCTCTCTCCAGAAAGAGCGCTCGCTGATGTACTTCCTCGCGCTCGCCGCAATCCTGGCCCTGGCCTTCAAATGGCCGCGCGAGTTCTGGTTCGCCGGCGCGATCCTCTATCTCGTGTCGGGACCGCTGGTGAAGTTGTGGTCGATCGCGTTTCCGGGCACGCCTGCGGTTGCACAGGCGGGATTCATCGCTCAAGACGAGTCGGCGGTCGGCAGCCGGCAGTCGGCAGTGGAAGAACCACCGACGAGTCCGTAGTCTCTGGCGTTCGTGCTTCTGCTACTGCCGACCGCCGACTGCCAACCGCCGACGATCACTGTGGTAAAACGCGCCCCATCATGGCGCACCCGAAGTCTTCCGCCGGCTATCGTCTGGGCATCGTCAATCCGCTGACGCTGGTCGGGAACGAGATCAAGTCCATCCTGCGCGAGCGCGCGTTTCCTTACGCCAAGCTGGCGCTCCTCGATGCCATCGGCGAAGGCGCGGGTGCATTGACGGAAGTCGACCAGCAAGCCGCCGTCGTCGCGCCGATCGCACAGGAAGGGCTCGATGATCTCGATCTCGTTTTCTTCTGCGGCCCGGCCGCGGCGAATCAACAGTGGATCGCCCGGCAAGAGGAAGATGATTTCATCGCTGTCGATCTCTCGCAGCCGACGATGTCGGAAGACGGCAAGCTGGCCGTGGCAGGAGTGAATCTGGAAAGCATCGGAGCGGGCGACGAGCTGCTCGTCTCGCCGCATCCGATCGCCATTCCAATCGCGCTCATCCTCCATCAGATTGCTACGCTCAGTCCGATCGAACGCTGCACGGCCACGGTCGTGCAACCGGCGTCGGAGTTCGATCAGAAGGGCATCGAGGAACTGGCGCAGCAGACGATGAGCGTGTTGAACATTCAGTCAGTTCCGCACGAGGTGTTCGATCGCCAGCTCGCTTTCAATCTTTATCCGGCCGCGGAGCACAACGAGGAGCTCATCGTCTCGCAGGTACGCACGCTTACCGATCCGCGCGCGGAGCTGGCAATGCTCGTCACGCAAGGCACGATCTTTCACAGCCATACATTTTCTTTGTTCGTGAAAACGCGCGAGCCGCTCGAGCGCACCCGCATCGTCGAAGCGCTGGAAGCCAACCCGGCCATCGTGATGCAGGAGGGCGATCAGCAGTTCGGCACGATCGACGCCGCCGGCAAGGACGAAGTGCTGATCGCCGAAGTACGACCCGACGCCTCGATCCGCGGCGGATTTTGGGTGTGGGCGGTCTGCGATAATCTGCGCCGCAGCTCGGCGCTCAACGCCGTACTGATCGCAGAGAAAGCGCTGTTCGGCGCAGGCGCGACGAATTAGTTTCCGGAGGAATGATGCAGGATTTCTACGAACCGAAAGCCGGCGACATGGCGCCCGACTTCCGCCTTCCCTCGACGCGCGGGAAAGAGATGTCGCTGAAGGAGCACAAGGGGAAGGACGTGATCCTCTATTTCTATCCGAAGGACGACACGCCCGGCTGTACCGCCGAGGCCTGCTCCTTCCGCGATCACGAATCCGATCTCGCCAAAGAGCACGCCGTAGTCCTCGGCGTTTCGATCGACTCACTGCAAAGCCACGACAAGTTCGTCGGGAAACACAACCTCAACTTCCCTCTCCTCTCCGACGCCACCGCCGACGTCGCGAAGATGTACGGCGTCTGGAAAGAGAAGAACATGTACGGCCGCCGCATCTGGGGCGTAGCGCGCACGACGTTCTGGATCGGCGCGGACGGACGCATCAAGAAGATCTACAAGAAGGTGGACACGACGAAACACGCCGAAGACCTCCTCGAGGATTTGCGGGCGGCGCGGAAGAAATAACCCCGGGGAGTCGCAAAGTCTCAAAGTCGCAGAGTCTCAAAGGAGCTCCGCTTCTTGCAGCCTTTCCTTTGAG
>JALYJW010000144.1 GCA_030775085.1 Acidobacteriota bacterium
CGATTCTTCAGTCCCCTCTCCCCGCCGCAGCCTTATCGCGGTGGGGAGAGGGTAGGGTGAGGGGCGGCTCTCGCGACAACCCTCCACCCCTCCCTCTCGTACAATCAACACACATGACCTCCATCGAGCCGGGCACGTCTCTCGGGCATTACCGGATCGTGGAGTCTCTCGGGCAGGGCGGGATGGGCGAGGTGTATCGCGCGAACGATCCGCGGCTCGGGCGCGATGTGGCGGTGAAGGTTCTCTCGCGCGCGCTCATCTCGGATGCCGATGCCGCCGCGCGATTTCTGCGTGAAGCGCGCGCGGTGGCATCGCTCAGTCACGCAAACATCCTCTCCATCTACGACTTCGGCACCGAGAACGGTTTGACCTACGCGGTGATGGAGCTGCTCGAAGGCGAGACCATGCGCGATCGCCTGCAGCGAGGAAATCTATCCTGGCGCGAGGCGGTAGAGATGGCTGCAGCCGTGGCGGACGGTCTCGCCGCGGCGCACGCCAAGGGAATCATCCATCGCGATCTGAAGCCGGAGAATCTGTTCATCACCAAGGATGGCCGCGTGAAGATCCTCGACTTCGGTCTCGCCCATACGGCCGCCGATGGATCGCGTACGCAGAGCACGGCCACCGATTCAACCGCCATGATCGTCGGCACCATCGGCTACATGGCGCCGGAGCAGTTGCGTGCCCAGAAAGTCGAGCCGGCCACCGATCTCTTCGCGCTCGGCTGTGTGTTGTACGAAGTGCTCACCGGCAAACGTCCGTTCGCGCGCGAGAGCTCGATCGAGACGTCGATGGCCATTCTCCGCGAGCCGGCGCCGGCGTTGTCCAAACGGACGTTCCCATCCGAGCTGAGCTCGATCGTGAGCACGTGCCTGGAGAAGAAAATCTCCGCGCGCTATGCCACTGCAAACGATCTCGCGCTCGCGCTGCGCGATGTTGCCACCGGCTCGACTCGATCGAAGAAAGAAACATCGCGCCGCGCGAAACCGCTCACGGCCGTCGCGGTTCTGCCATTCGTCAATCAGAGCAGCGACGTCTCTCTCGAGTACCTCGGCGACGGAATCGCGGAAGCGGTCATCAACAGCCTCTCCAGTCTTCCCAAGCTGCGCGTCGTTCCGCGCGCGACGGCGTTCCGCTACAAATCAAAAGACACGCTGCCGCGCGAGATCGCCAGCGAGCTGGATGTGCGGTCGCTCGTCACCGGGCGCGTCGTGCTGCGCGGCGACACGCTCGTCGTCAGTTGCGAGCTCGTCGACGCCACGACGGACCGCCAAGTGTGGGGACAGACCTACAACCGCAAGCTGGCCGACATCTTCGAAGTGCAGGAACAGATCGCGCTGCAGATCTCCGAGAACCTGCGCATCGCCCTCACCGGCGAGCAGAAGAAGACCATCAAGAAACGCTTCACGCACGACCCCGCGGCCTACCAGTCGTATCTGAAGGGCCGCTTCTTCTGGAACAAACGCACCGAGGCAGGGTTCAAGAAGGCGATCGACCACTTCGAGGCAGCCATCGAGCAGGACCCTGTCTACGCGCTGCCGTACGCGGGCCTCGCCGATTCGTTCGCGCTGATGGGAGCAGCCGCATTCGAGATGCTGCCGCCGCGCGACGCCATGCCTCGCGCCAAAGCAGCCGCATTGCGCGCTCTCGACATCGACGCATCGCTGGTGGAGGCACGCACCACGCTCGCATTCGTGCGCCGGCTCTACGACTGGGACTGGGCCGAAGCGGAGCGCGATTTCCGGCAAGCCCTGGCGTTGAACGCCGCCTATCCGACCGCGCGTCACTGGCTCGCGCTTCTCCTGTGCGAAGCGGGACGCTTTGCCGATGCCGCCGCGGAGATTTCGCAAGCGCACGATCTCGATCCGTTATCGCTGGCCATCAGCACCGACATCGGATGGGTCGGTTACTTCGCACGCGACTACGACGCGGCCATCAAGCGCTATCGCGCCACACTCGATCTCGATCCTGATTTCTCGTGGGCGCGCTTCCTTCTCGGCCTCGCGCTCGGACAGACAGGCGACTACGCGACGGCCATCGCCGAGCTCGAAAGCGCGTATCAAACCTCCGGCCGCTCGACGAAGATGCTGGCCGCGATCGGCCACACTGCCGGTCTGGCCGGCGACGCGGAGCGAGGTCGCGCCGTGCTTGCGGAGCTCGAGCAGATCGCCGGCCAGCGTTACGTCTCGTCTTATTGCACCGGCCTCGTCCACATCGGCCTCGGCGATCACGACGCTGCATTCGCATCACTCGATCGCGCCTGCGACGAGCGAGCGGGATACCTCGTCTATCTCAACGCCGATCCTGCCGTCGATCCGATTCGCAACGATTCGCGGTTCAGCGAGCTCTTGCGCAAGACGAAGCGTCCGGGAAATTAACGGAACCCGGCGTATACTCAGATCGTTGATTTACGTAACCGCCTGACCAGCCGGTCGCGACAGGCGCGCAAGAGTAGCTGCCATCGGGGCAGGCCTCGTGTGTGTTCCGCCACTGCCTCCATTCTCAGACGGGTATCCCCGAAAGGATGCACCCGATGGCTACTCGAACCCCTTCCCGGCGCGTCGCGCGACGAACGCCGCCGCAGTCTGCGTCGCAGCCGCCGCCTTCAAAAACCAGTGACACGCAAGAGGAAGAGCACTCGCTGGCCGCCGTCCGCGTCGTGGCAATCGGAGCGTCGGCCGGCGGGCTCGAGGCATTCATCGATCTCGTTTCCACCATCCCGGACGATACGGGCCTGGCCTTCGTACTCATCCAACATCTCGACCCGCATCACGACAGCATGCTGTCGAACATCGTCGCGAACGCGACTTCGCTTTCCGTGCAGGAAGTGGCAGACGGCATGCGCATCGAGCGCGATCACATCTACGTCATCCCTCCCGACACGCAGATGACCGTTCAGAACGACGTCCTGCGACTGGCGCCGCGCACTACGAAGGTGCCTCACCGTCCGCTCGATACGTTTTTCTGCTCGCTGGCGGAGGATCGGAAGAGCGCGGCCATCGGCGTCGTGCTCTCCGGCAATGACGCCGACGGTGCGATCGGCCTGCAAGCCATTCACGACGCCGGAGGCAAAACGTTCGCGCAGACTCCGGAGAGCGCGAAGTTCGAGATCATGCCTCGGGCATCCGCCATCGCAGCGGACTTCGTGCTGGCACCCCGCGACATCGCCGAGCGGCTGGTCGGTCTTGCCGCCGATGCTTCGCGCGAAGATCAGGGGCCTTCTCCGTCCGCCGCGGAGCTCGACCGGGTGCTGGCGACGCTGCGCGCGCACCATCCCATCGACTTCAGCCACTTCAAACGCGCCAGCATCGAGCGGCGCATCATGAGGCGCGTTCTCCTCGGCAATTACGCCGGCCTGACCGCCTACGCCGATGCGCTCGACAAAGACAGCGCCGCCGTCGAGACGCTCTATCGGGACCTGCTGATCGGCGTGACTTCGTTCTTCCGCGAGCCCGAGCGCTTCGAAGCGCTGAAAACAGTCGTCTTTCCCGAGATCATGAAGACCGGCGAGAAAAGCCGCGGTGTGCAGGACACGATCCGCTTCTGGGTGGCCGGCTGTTCGACGGGCGAAGAGGTCTACTCGCTGGCCATCACGCTGCTCGAGTTTCTGGAAGGCCGCATCGATGCGCCGCGGATCATGATTTACGGGACCGACATCAACGAGCAGTCGCTGCGGAAGGCGCGGGCCGCGCTCTATTCCGAGCACGCGGTGAGCGGCGTGTCTCCGGAACGGCTGGCGCGATACTTCGTGGTCGCTCCGGACGGCTACAAGATGGCCAAGTCCGTTCGCGAGCTTTGTGTCTTCGCCGCGCACGACGTTACACGCGATCCGCCGTACTCGCGCATCGATCTCCTGACCTGCTGCAACGTCCTGATCTACTTCGACCCTGAGCTGCAAAAACGAGCGGTGGCGCTCCTGCAGTACGCGCTGGCGCCGGACGGATTCCTCATGCTCGGCAGCTCGGAGAATCTCCGCGGCGCCACGAATCAGCTCTCTCCCGTCTCGACGAAGCCGCTGATCTACCGCAAGCGACAGGTGCCGGGCGCGCCGGCTACGTTCGACGTTGTCCCCCGCGCGTTGCACACCAGTCTTGCCGCGGCTTCTCCCGCGCCAACGGCGCGCCGCACCGGCCACGACGAGGACGATAGCTTCCTGGCCGCCCATCTCGCTCCTTCCGGTGTGCTCATCAATGAGCAACTGGAGATCACGCGCATCCGCGGCGAGATCGCTCCGTTCATCGCGCTGGAGCCGGGAGAAGCTTCCCTCGACCTCTTCCGCCTCGTCCGGCATCAGGAGGTTCTGGCCGTCCTGCGACCGGCGGTCCGCCGTGCATTCCGGGAGCAGATCATCGTCACCTCGGAGGACATCCTCGTCGTCGATGGCGATCTTCGCCGCTGCATCGCGTTTCAGGTGATCCCGTTCGAAGCCGCAGCGCCGGGATATGGCCGTTGCTGGATCGTGTTCCACAGCATGCCCGAAGCAGCCAAACGCAACGACGAATCGGCCGTCAAGCGAAATGAGATCGGCGGTCTGCGGTACGCGCTCGCCGCTGCCATCGAAGACCGCGAGCAACTGGCCGATGAAGCGTCCGCCGCGGCGGAAGAAGCGCAGTCGAGCGATGAGGAGTTGCGCAGCACGAACGAGGAGCTGGAGACCGCCAAAGAAGAGCTTCAATCCGCGAACGAGGAGCTGAGCACCCTCAACGATGAGCTCCGCCTCCGCAACACGGCGCTGATGCGGATGAACGACGACATCGAGAATCTCCTCGGCGCCGTGGAGATCCCGATCCTCTTCGTCGGCATCGATCTGACCGTGCGCCGGTTCAACACCACGGCCGGATTGCTGCTCAACCTCCGCCGCGATGCGGTGGCACGGCCTCTTCGCGAGGCAAAGTCGGCCCTCGACGTTGCTCATCTCGAGAAGCTCGTCGGGGCGGTCATCGAGACGGCCACCGCCGCCGATGTGGAAGTGCAGGACTCCCGTGGCGACTGGCGGCTGCTGCGCATCCGTGCCTATCGCACGTCGGACGGAGTGATCGACGGCGCCATCGTGGCCGTCCTCGACATCGACGTCCTGAAGAAAAGCGTTCTCGTGGCCGAGGAAGCCACGGCTTCCGCCACTATGCTCTCCAAAGCCAGCGAGCTGCTGGCGGCGTCGCTCGACTACGAGACCACGCTCGCGTCGCTGGCTCGTCTCTCCACGGCCGCATTCGCCGACTGGTGCGCCGTCGACCTGGTCAACGAAGACGGCACCATTCGCCACCTCACCGTTTCGCACGCGAATCCTGTGATGCGCGACCTGGCGCTCCAGTTCCAGCAGGCCGCATTCCTCACGCCGGACAGCGCGCCGGGCGCGCCGCAGGCCCTGCGACTGCGTGAATCCGTGCTGCTGACCAACCTTGCGGAATCGCAACTGAGCGGCGTTCAGCCCGAGGCGAGGATCATTCAGCTCATCGGCGCGCTGGGCGTGCGCTCGCTCATCAGCGTGCCGCTGATCGTACGCGGCAAGGTTCTGGGCACGACCACCTTTTCTTCATCGCGGCGGATCTACGAAGCCGTCGACTTGCAGCTCGCCGAGGAGCTGTCGCAACGCGCGGCCGTGGCCATCGATACGGCCATGCTGTTTCGCGAAGCAGAGAGTGCCAATCGATACAAGGACGCGTTCCTCGGCACGGTCGCTCATGAACTGCGCACACCTCTCACGTCGATCATCGGGTGGGTGCAGTTGGTGAAGATGAACCCGGAGATGTGGAACGACGCCCTCGGCCGCATCGACGAAGGCGCCAATCTCCTGCGCGTCTTCATCGAAGACCTGCTCGACATCACCCGCATCCGGGAACAGAAGTTGAGCATGGAGCTCGAGGAGATCGACTTCGCGGCCGCGGTCCGAGCCGCCTACGACATCACAATCCTCAACGGAACCGGCAAAGGGGTCGAGATCCGCCTGCACCTCGATCTCGATCCCGCGCCCCTGCGCGGCGACCGCGTGCGGCTTCTCCAGGTGGTCTGGAACCTCATCAGCAACGCCATCAAGTTCACGCCGGCCGGAGGCGAGATCGATCTGCGCCTCGAGCAGGACGGCGACAACGCCCGCGTGTCGGTCATCGATACCGGCATCGGCATCAGCCCCGACTTCGCGCCGCACGTCTTCGAGCTGTACCGACAGGCCGACCGGACGGCCACTCACCGGCCGGGACTGGGCATCGGCCTGGCCATCGTCGCGCAGATCGTGAAGCTGCACGGAGGAACGGTGGGCGTCGCGAGCCCGGGACTCGGTCATGGATCGACGTTCGTCGTCACTCTGCCTCTGCATGCGCCCGCGGCAGCAGGAGAGCCATCATGAACATGACAGCCGACAAGACCAGACAGGTCGTTCGCACGACCGCTGGCAAAATCCTGCGCAGCGACGATCTGATCGGCGACGAGAAAAACGTGGCCGCGGGCATCCTTCGTGCAAACCCCGATTTTGGAAATCCCCACATCGTTCGATGCAACTGGTGTCGCGAAACGCGGACGCTGTTTCGCGACGAGAACGACGGACCCTTCCATCTCACCGCTCACGGTTGGCATTGCACTCCCTGCGACGTCAGCGCAGCCAGTCAGGAAATCAAATTCTGATACACCGTCAGCGGCGAATTCCGCTACCATCGCCATTCGCTTTATGCTTTGATACTTCTGGCAAAATTTCTGTACGCATCTGCGGACAAAACCATACGAATCAAGGAGCTCCCATGAAACGCAATTCCATGTTCGGATTGGTGTTGCTCGGCGCGTCGCTGTTCTTCGCCTCGAGTCCGGCCGCAGCGCAAATCTCGCTGGGCACCGCGCAGAATTTCGGCGCCCTGGCCGGCTCTACCGTCACCAGCACCGGCGCCACGACGGTCTCCGGCGACGTCGGCGTCAGCCCCGGCAGCGCCGTAGTCGGTTTTCCCCCAGGCGTTATCGTCGGGGGAGCAATCCACAGCAACGATGCAGTGGCGATGCAGGCGCAGAACGATCTCACCACGGCCTACAACAACATCGCGGCCACGCCTTGCACGGTGGATCTCACCGGTCAGAATCTCGGAGGACTGACCCTGACACCAGGCGTCTACTGCTTCTCGACATCCGCGCAATTGACCGGCGCACTGACCCTCGACGCGCTCGGCAATCCGAACCCGCTGTTTCTGTTCAAGATCGGGAGCACGCTCACGACGGCCAGCGGCTCATCGGTCACGGTCATCAACGGCGGCAGCAGTTGCAACACGGTTTACTGGCAGGTCGGAAGCTCCGCCACGCTCGGAACAGGCACTGCTTTCACCGGAGACATCCTGGCCCTTTCAAGCATCACGCTTACCGCCGGGGCAAACACGTCCGGCAGAGCGCTGGCCCGCAACGGCGCCGTGACGCTGGATACCAACAACGTCAACACCTGCGGCGTGATGGTCTGCCCCATCATCACCGTGAATCCGCCAACCCTGCCCGACGGCGAGGTCGGTACTCCCTACAACCAGCTTGTTTCCGCGTCCGGCGGGACAGCCCCGTACACGTTTTCAGTATCGAGCGGTGCGCTGCCCACAGGGCTGACTCTCAATACTGGCTCGGGAGCGATCACCGGAACGCCGACCGTCGCAGGGACGTTCATTTTTTCGATCACGGCCACGGACGCGAATGGCTGCTTGGGCAGCCGCCTGTACACCATCAACATCGCCCTCGCGGGTTGCACGATCATTACGCTGAATCCGGCCACGCTGCCGCCGGGCAGGGTCGATACGCCTTACTCCCAAGCTGTCACCGCCACGGGTGGAACCGGGCCGTACACCTATGCGGTATCCAGTGGAGCGCTGCCGGCCGGCCTTATCCTGAATACACTTACAGGGCTCATCAGCGGGGTTCCTCAGACGGAGGGTCTCTTCAACTTTACGATCCAGGCGACGGACTCCCTCGGCTGCATTGGCGCGAGACCCTACACAATGGCAATCCTCGCCGCTGCATCCGGGATTCCGGCGCTCGACTCGTTGGCGCTGGCGATTCTCGCAGTGCTGCTCGCCGCGGCAGGTGTGTTCGTCGTCAATCGCTTCACGATATAGTCAGCACCGGCAGGAAACGAAGGCTGCAAGCTGCGACCTCGAGTGAGGAGAACAGCAAAAAAATCAGGCGCTGAACAACCGGCGGCGTATAGAATCGCCGCACAATGCGCTCACGGACTCCATCAATGCGAAAATACAGCGGTTTCCTGGCGATCATCGGTTTAGCCGCATTCCTATTCGGTTCCTCAGCAGCATTCGCGCAGGTCGCACCGCCCATGGGCGTGCTCGACCAATTCTCGGTGCTCGGCAACTCGGGAGTGACCGGCTCCACCGGCGCGGGCACTGTAGTCACTGGAGATGTCGGTTCTTCTCCCACTGCGACGATCTCGAACTTCCCCCCGTCCAGCGTGACGCCGCCATTCACGCTGCACCTCATCAATGATCTGACCGTGCAACAGGCGCACTCGGACGCCATTGCCGCCTACAATTTCCTGGCCGCTCAAGGGCCCGGCTCGGTGGAACCTGCGCAACTGAACGGGCGGGTATTCACCTCAGGCATCTATTCTTTCGCAGGAGGAGCTGCTGATTTGGCAGCCCTCGGCACGCTGACTCTCAACGGCCCGGGCGTGTTCGTGTTCCAGGTCGACAGCGCACTCACCGCCAACGTCGGCTCCAACGTCGTCGGCACGGCTGACCCCTGCCTTGTCTTCTGGCGCGTCGGCACCGACGCCACGCTCAACGGAATCAGCTTCAGCGGCAACGTCATCGCCGATGCCAGCATCACCGTCGGCTCCGGCTCCAACGTGACCGGCAAAGTGATCGCAGGAACCGGCCCGACCGGCGCAGTGACCATGGCCGGTGCCGGCGGCAACACCATCGGCGGATGCGCTTCCCCCGCAGCGACCGGCGCGGCCGGCATCCCGTCACTCGATTTCGCCGGACTGATGGTGCTTACGATCCTGCTGGGCGGGTTGGGATTGTTCGTGATGAAGAGTCGTTTCTGAGCCCGGAATATATGCTCCTTTCGTGAGGCTTAGCGACGACGATCGAATGTCTCGCTCGACCGTTCGCATCTTTGCCGTGCTCGTCCTCGCGCTCCTCGGCGCGCCGGTGGCGATGCATGTCGTCATGCACGACCTGCACGATCATCGCGACGCACACGCAGACGCGGCGATGATCGACACCGGCCACGCCGATCACGAGCATCCGATCGTCGGCTCCTCCGCCCCTCAGGCCTCCACCTTCGCCCGAGCTGCGCTGCCGATCCTCACGACTCCGGCGGCACTTCCGGCGTTGTGGAGCCGCACGGCGACAGTGGAGCGCAACGCCCTTTCGCACGGCGCCCTGCGAATGGACGACGACGTTGGCCTGCAGCCGCTCCTCTCGACCTTCCTGATCTGAGCCACTCCCCGCAACGCGTTCTCACGACCCGCGTTTCCGCGACAGGAGTGGACTTTGCGTTTTCTATCGCTACTTTTCACGTGTGCGTTGACCGCTGCGACCTCAGCGGCGCAGGAAGCAGTAACCACAGGGGCCGAGCCGTCCGGCGAGCTGACGCTCGAACAGGTTCTCTCGCTTGCCACGAGCCGTAGTCCGGAGATTGCGGCCGCCGAGAGCGAGGTCCGGGCGCTCGAAGGTCGTCTGTTGCAGGCCGGAGCGCGGCCCAATCCCGAGCTCGCCGGCACCACCGAAAATCTCGGCGGCGACGTCGCCAGGACCGGCGGCGCTCAATCGACACTCCAGCTCGGACAGCGGCTCGAGCTGGGTGGCGATCGCGGAGCGCGGATCGCAGTCGCCGCTGCCGCGCGAGACCTGGGACGGCGGGATCTGGAGGCCCGCCGGCTCGACATCGCCGGGCGGGCGACGCGCGCGTTCGCGGACGTCCTGTCGGCGCAACGACGCGTCGAGCTTGCGAACGACACGGTGCGGCTCGCCGAAGAGGTACGGAGCACGGTCGCCGCGCGCGTCGAAGCCGGCAAAGTCTCGCCGATCGATGAGACGCGCGCCGAAGTGGCGCTGGCGACGGAACGGATCGAGCGCGATCGCACAGCGTCCGACCTGGCCGCGGCACGCTCGCGTCTTGCTGCGACGTGGGGAAGCACGAGCGCGCGATTCACCAGCGCCATCGGCGACCTCGATGCGATACGGGTCGTTCCTTCGCTCGAAACGGTCACCGCGCAGGCCGAACGAAATCCCGAGGTGGCCAGGTGGACCGCTGAGATCGCGGAGCGCGAGGCGGTGCTTCGCGTCGAGCGCGCGCGCGGCGTTCCCGACGTCACCGTCGGCGGCGGCTATCGTCACTTCGAGCTCGGCAGCAGCGCAGCCGTGATCACGGCCTCACTGCCGTTGCCAATCTTCGACAGAAACAAAGGCGCGCAGATCGAAGCGCGCGAGCGGATCCTGCGAGCGCAGGACGAGCGGCGCGCAGCGATCGTGCGGCTTCGGCAACTCGTCGCAGAGACCCACTCCTCGCTCGTCCGCGCGGAAGCCGAAGTCCGCAATCTCCGCGAGCAGGTCGTGCCCGGCGCGGAGAGCGTCTATGCGGCGGTCAGCGAAGGCTATCGCCTCGGGAAGTTTGGCTACATGGAAGTTCTCGACGCGCGGCGAACGCTCGCCGCCGTCCGCGCCCAGCTCGCGCGGGCACAGGCCGAACTGCACCGCGCCTCCGCCGATCTGCAGCAGCTCACCGCCCCACCGATGAACGACATCACGAATGGAGAGCAACGGTAATGAAGGTCAGCAAACAGATTCTGGCGGCGCTCGCGGTGATGGCCGTTCTTCTCGGCGGGACGGCCTGCAAGAACTCCGAATCCGACGTGAAGGCAGATACGGGCAAAGGACCGCACGGCGGCAGGCTCCTGACGAAGGACGATTTCTCGCTCGAAGTGAAAATCTTCGAGGAAGGCATCCCCCCCGAATACCGCCTCTACGCCTTCGAGGACGGCAAGCCCATCGCGCCGGGCGACTACACCGCAACCATCATCCTCAAGCGGCTGGAGAAGACCGACACGATCAACTTCTCGCCGCGCGGCGATTACCTGCTCGGTGACAAGGAGATCTACGAGCCGCATTCGTTCGATGTCACCGTCAGGACCACGCACGACGGGAAGCCGTACGAATGGACGTATCAGTCCTATGAAGGACGGACGGAGATCCAGCCGGAGGAATTGAAAAGCGCGAATGTGGTCATCGAGCAGGCCGGACCCGCGCGCATGAAAAACATCATCGAGCTGCCGGCCCAGATCGCCCTCAATGCCGACCAGACCGCGCACGTCGTTCCGCGCGTGGCCGGAGTCGTCGCCGAAGTCCGCAAGAATCTCGGCGACCGCGTCACGCGCGGCGAAGTGATGGCCATCCTCAACAGCGGCGACGTGGCCACCGCGAAGCAGGCCTACGTCGAGTCGATCCACCGCCTCGAGCTCGCACGTGTTTCGGCGCAGCGCGAAGAAGCTCTGTTCAAGAAGAAGATCTCGCCTGAAGAAGATTACCTGATCAAGAAGCACGCGCTCGAAGAGGCGCAGCTCACCTATCGGGCCAGCGCGCAGCGGCTGGCCGCGCTCGGCATCCCCGCGGCTGAAATCCGCAAGCTATCGGGCGGCGGCGGAAATCTCGCGAACTACGTCGTGCGTGCGCCGCTCACGGGAATGGTGATCGGGAAAAACGTCACGGTCGGTGAAGCGGTTGAAGCAACCGAGAACATTTTCACCGTCGCCGATCTCTCCACAGTCTGGACCGACATCACGGTTCCGCCGAGCCAGATCAGCGCGGTCCGCACGGGTCAGCAGGTCATCGTGCATTGGGATGATCAGGATCTGAAAGTAGCTGGCAAGGTGTCGTATGTGGAATCGCTGGTCGGCGAGCAGACACGCTCTGCCCGGGCTCGCGTCGTCCTCCCGAATCCGAACGGTGTCTGGCGGCCGGGGCTCTTCGTGAACGTGCATCTGACGGAGAACGAAGTGCTGGTTCCCGTCGCGGTCAAAGCCGAGGCGCTGCAGACCTTCCGCGACTGGGACGTCGTGTTCATCAAGGTAGGCAATCTGTTCGAAGCGCGACCTCTGGAGTTGGGGCGCCGCGAAGGCGAATGGGTGGAAGTGAAGTCCGGCCTCACTCCGGGACAGGAGTACGCCGCGAAGAACAGCTTCGTCGTGAAAGCCGACGTGATGAAGTCGGGCGCAAGCCACGACCACTAGTGTCGCGTCACGCCTAAAAGCGGGGGTGATTTGCGAGCGCCGGTGGGCTGGATGCAAGTCGTCGCGACGCAGGCGATGCT
>JALYJW010000145.1 GCA_030775085.1 Acidobacteriota bacterium
AGAGCGAAGGCGAATGCGTATACGGAGTAATGACGCGCGTCGCGAGAGCGCTCCCCTCATCCGCCTTCGGCACCTTCTCCCCTCTCGGAGGGGAGAAGGCTACCCAATTCCGCACGGGGCGAGATTAGTACCCGTCTCTCCATCGCGGACGTAGAACTACCCAATTTCGCAAAGCGCAAGATTGAGTAGCCTTCTCCCCTCCACGAGGGGAGAAGGTGCCGAAGGCGGATGAGGGGTCGCTCTCGCGTTGACCTGCTGGCGATTGCTCGGTGTCTTAGACTTTCTTCCGCGCGACGCGCATCTTCTCTAACCGCGCTCGCATCTCCCGCTCGAATCCCACATCCTTCGGCTCATAGAACCGCCGCTCGGCCAGGGCCTCGGGGAGGCAGTTCATGGCGGCTGTCTGGTCTTCGAAGTCGTGTGCGTATTGGTAGCCGCGGCCGTAGCCGAGGTCTTTCATGAGGCCGGTCGGGGCATTGCGGATGTGGAGGGGGACGCCGGGGTTGTCGCCTTGACGCACTTCGCGGACCGCTTCTCCGTAGCCGGTGTATGCGGCATTCGATTTCGGTGACGCCGCGAGATATGCCACGAGCTGGGCCAGCGCCACGCCCGCTTCGGGCATGCCTAGGAAATGCACGGTCTGTTGCACGGCGATGGCGAAGACGAGCGCCTGCGGATCGGCGTTGCCGATGTCTTCCGAGGCCGCGCGCACGAGCCGCCTGGCGATGTAGAGCGGATCTTCGCCGCCTTCGAGCATGCGCACTAACCAATAGACCGAGGCGTCGGCGTCGCCGTTCCGGATCGATTTGTGGAGCGCCGAGATGATGTTGTAGTGCTCCTCGCCCGATTTGTCGTACATGAGAGAGCGGCGCTGCAGGATCTCTTTCGCCTTGTCGATGCCGACCGGGCTGTCGTCGTGCGATGCGGTCTCGACGACGAGCTGCAGACTCGTCAACGCCTGACGTGCGTCGCCGGCGGAAGTGGCCGCCATGAAATCGAGCGCGGCCTCGTCGAGCTCGATGCCGAAAGAGCGGACGCCGGGATGCTCGACGGCTCGCCGCAGAATGGTCAGCACCTGTTCGCGCTCCAGCGCCGGAATGACCACGACCTTCGATCGCGAGAGCAGCGCCGAGTTCACTTCGAACGATGGATTCTCCGTGGTCGCGCCGATCAGCACGATGTCGCCTGCCTCGACGTAAGGGAGAAACGCATCCTGCTGCGCTTTGTTGAATCGATGGATCTCGTCGATGAAGACGATGGTCTTGGAGCCGCGCGTCTTGCGAGCCTTGCGCGCTTCTTCCATCAACGCGCGGATGTCTTTGATCGAGCTGGAGGTAGCGGAGAACGGGACGAATCGCGCGCGTGTGGTTTTGGCGATGATGCGGGCCACCGTCGTTTTTCCCGAGCCGGGCGGTCCCCAGAAAATCATCGAGGGGATGCGGTCGTTCTCGATGGCGTTGCGAAGAAAACGGCCTTTGCCGAGGATCTCCTCCAGCCCTACGACGTCATCGAGCGAAGCCGGACGCAGGCGCTCGGCCAGTGGCGCATCGGTATCGCCTTCGCGCGTGATCGGCGCGAACGCGTCGTCGTCGAACAGAGATCCGGTCATGCAAGCAACGAAAAGTCCAGGTTGCCGCCGCTGATCACCACCGCCACCGGACCGCGCGGCTTGATCTTTCCGCTCACGAGTGCGGCCAGGCCGAGGGCGCCGGTGGGCTCGATGACGAGCTTCGTGCGGTACATCGCCCACTTGAGCGTGTCGAGGAGCGTCTCGTCATCAACGCTGACCACGTCACGGACGCGCTCGCGGATGATGGAGAAGTTCCGCGTGCCGAGGGCCAGCGTGCGTGCTCCGTCGGCGATCGTCTGTGGCGGATCGATGGTGACGATCGATCCCGTGCGGAACGATTGCTCGCCGTCATTGCCCGCGGCGGGCTCGACTCCGTAGACGGCCAACTCGGGATCGATCGAAGTGGCGGCGAGCGAAATGCCGGCCAGGAGGCCTCCGCCGCCGAGCGGTACGACGATCGAGGCCACCTCCGGCCACTCCTCGGCGATCTCCAGGCCGACGGTGCCGGCTCCTGCAATGATCCGTTCATCGTCGAATGGCGGAATGACGGTCGCGCCGGTTTTCTGCGCGACCTCCCGCGCCACCGTGTCGCGCGTGGCCGAGGTCACTCCGGCCTGCACCACGGTCGCGCCGTAGGCCTGCGTGGCCTCGACCTTCGACCGCACGGAGTTTTCCGGCATGACGATTGTGGCCGGGATTCCCAGCAGGCGGGCGCTGAGAGCGACGCCCTGGGCGTGATTGCCAGAGGAGAACGCCACCACGCCGCGAGAGCGCTGGTCGTCATCGAGCTGCAAGAGCGCGTTCATCGCTCCGCGGATCTTGAACGACCCGGCGCGCTGCAGATTCTCGCATTTGAGCCGGACCTCCACGCCGAGTCGCTCCGAGAGGGAACGGCTGGAGAGGAGCGGCGTCCGATGGATCCAGGGACGGATGCGGGAAGCGGCGGCGCGGATGTCCTCCAGCGTCGGTTCGAGCGCGGGGGTTAAGTGAATGGCGGTGCTGACGTTTGGCGAACTCACCCGCGGTAGTATAAACTCCCGTCGATTATTTGATTTTACGCTTAGAGCGGCGTAGTGTCGGCTAGATCGTTGACACCAAGGTCATCTTCGGGTTGGAGGTTGGGGTTATGTGGCGATGGGTTACCCGCGGCCTGGTTCTCTCTTTTGTGGCGCTTCTCGCGCCCTTGATGTTTGCGCAGACGTTCCAATTCGTCGGAGATGTCGACTCGCCTGATCCTGGGCGAGACCAGTCCGGCGTGGTTCTCGTCAAAGGCTGGGCTCTCGATCCCGCACAAATCGCGCGGATCGAGCTCTGGGTCGATGACCAGTTCATCCACAAGGCGGTCATGTTCCTCCCGCGCATCGACGTGGAACAGGCCTATCCGGACTGGCCGGGCATTCACACGGCACGGCCCGGGTTCACGACCGGCTTTCTGGCCAGCCGTTTCCCCGATGGTCCGCACACCGTAGAGATGCGTGCGATCACGAGCAGCGGCGACACGCACGCGTTCGGCCGCCGGACGATCACGATCAACAACTCGATCAACCAGTCTCCGTTCGGTTCGCTGGACATCCCGGGCGGCGTGGGCATCACGAACCTCTCCGGAGCCTTCCCGGTCGTCGGCTGGGCCGCGGACACGCATGGCATCGAGCGGCTCGAGGTCATGATCGACGGAACGATCATGCAGGACGCCATCAGCGGCGATCCCAGGCCGGACGTCGGCGCGACGTTCTCCGATTTTCCCGGCGCGGCATTCAGCGGGTTCGTGGCCAACATCGACTCGACGCGTCTCCAGAACGGTGTCCACCTCCTGGAAGTGCGAGCCATTGATAACCAGGGTCTGCCTGCGCTCATCGGCCGGCGGACGGTACAGATCATCAACAACGATCAGTTCCTGAAGCCGTTCGGCTACCTCGATGAGCCGTTGCGCGACGCCGTCCTGTACGGCACCGGCTGCGCCGGACCCGATGACGGTGGTCCGGTCATCTCGCCGCCGGTCAATGTCGATGAGCACATCACTCCGGTGCGCGGCTGGGCACTCGATCTCGGCACGCGTCAGGATGTCGGCCGCGTTGCCTACGCCGAATTGCTCGTCGATGGCGTGCGCTGGTTGTCGACCGATGACTGCGGCATTGTGGCGGGACGCTTCGCCAACTGCTACGGTCTGCCGCGTTTCGACGTGGCCCGCTACTATCCGATGTTCCCCGACGCGCCGCGGGCCGGCTTCCTGTTCACTCTCGACGTCGGCACGCTGATGAATATCGGCGTCCGGCCCGGCAATCACAACCTGATGGTGCGTGTCGGCGACCGCGAACAGACATTCACGGAGCTGCCGAACCGCGATGGCATTCCGGTCTGGTTCCAGTGCGTCGACGACAGCTTCGACTTCATCGCCGTCGGCTTCATCGATTACCCCACGAAATCGGATTACGTCAGCGGCGATGTCCTCTTCCGCGGCTGGGCCGTCGAGGACCAGAGCAGCATCGTCACGGTCGAGATCTTCGTCGACGGCGACTTCATGGGTGTGGCGCAGTACGGTTACCCGCGCGCGGATGTCGGCGACCAGTTCCCGCATCTCAGCGACGCCAAAAACTCCGGCTGGGTGTTCACGATGGATTCCCGCAAGCTCGCGAACTCCATCCACCGCCTGACCGTGCGCACCAAAGACCAACTCGGCCGCACCTCCGAGATCGGCTCCACCGACTTCTACGTCCTGAACGGAAACCCGCAACCCTGATCCGGTCGCGCAATGCAGAATGAAAACGCCCGGCGCAAGCCGGGCGTTTTTTTGTTTCAACCTCAGAACAACTTCAAGAACACCACATTCGCCACGAATCCGTCCTGTGCGTTGCGGCCGATCGTCTTTCCGATGTCGAGACGCAGGAGTGTGCCGTACGGTCCGATCGTCTGTCCGGCGATGCCGAGGCCCTGGAACGGCGCGCGGCGGTAGCCGGAAACGGCGTCGTCGATCAGCGCGTGGTCGTAGAAGGCTTCGAGCCGGAACTGCCCGGAGAAGACGAAGCCGTAGGAGAGATGTCCGATGATGGCCTTCTCGGCATGCACCGATCCCGATTGCACGCCGTGAACGCGCTGCGATCCGAAGAAGCCGAGCTCGTACTTCGAGAAGCGATCGAGGCGTTGTCCGTCGAGGTAATTGAAGTCGAGGCCGATGCGCTGGAACTTCGGCAGGTAAAAACTCTTGCCGAGGGATACCCCGAAGCGCGTGAAGCTCTTCTGCTCCGGTGAGTACTCGGGGAAGCCGGTCGTCGAATTCCCCCAGGGCTCCCACTCGCTGCGGCGGTTGTAGTCATACGACGCGGAGAACGACCAGCCGCGCCGTGCGTAGCGCAGTTCGATGCCTGGCGTGAATGTAGCCGTGCTGCTCGGGATGACGAACGTGTCCGCCGTGTCCTCGCCCGCCGAATAGGTCTGGTGCGAGACGCCGAAGGAGACGTCGATCTTTCCGAATTGCGCGAACGGATGGCCGGTGCGGAAAAAGAGTCCGATGGGACGCGCCTTCACTCCCTCTTCCGGACGCTCGATGCCGTTGCGGTACATCGTGTTCTCCGTCGGCAAGGCGATGCCGAAGAAGTCGAGGCCCATGTTCGTGTGCGTGCCGCCGACGTTCGGGTGCGTGGCGTTGGCGGCCAGCACGATGCCAGCGAAGAAGACGTTCGTCTGGATGCCGCGGTTGAACAGATTGAAGTTGAAGTAGTCGACTCCGCCGAGCGGTACGACCGGATACTCCAGACCGGAGTCGTGGTGAATCCCGCCCAGCGCAAAAAGCTGCGCGGTGTCGAAGCCTTCTTTGACCACGCGCACACCATCGCGTTTTTCGAGATAGCGCAGCCCCGCCTCGGTCTCACGCACCATGCGCGCATCGGAGGCCGATACCTGCGCCAGCAGCGTCTCGAACTCCGGCGGGTCGATGCGGAAGTTCTCGAACGTCGTCGTGCGCTGCACCACGCTGGCCCGTCCGGCCGCGGAGATCACCTGCTGCGCGTCGACTCCGGCCGGCAGCCAGATCAGACCGCGCGCATCGGCGTTGGCCACTTCGGCCGCAGTGAGTGGCGCCTTCGTGTCGCGCGAGAACGGGACGAAATCGACGCGCTCTTCGTTCGAGAGCACTTCCCCCGTGAGATTGAGCTGCACCATGTTGATGCGGACGCGCGCCCATGTGCGAGCGTCGATCCAGACCGTGCCGCGATAGAGCGGCAGCTCGGCAGGCGCATTCGGAGGCGGCTGGAAGCGCACTTCATGGACGCGGTAGCCGAGGAGATCGGTGGTCCGTATCAGCTCATAGCGGTACTCGTTCGACAGATGAATGTCGAGCGGAAGCTGCGTGACTTTCTCGGGCTGGATGAGCGGAAGCTCCGGGATTTTCCCGTACTTCCACTTCACGCCGTTGATCAGAAAATCGGACCACACCCAGTCCGCTCGACCGTCGGGAGCGGAGAAGTACTCGCCGGCGATGGTCGCCTCGAGCGCTTCCGCGCCGCCGCCGATGTCGAAGCGCAGCTTGGTCGTGTTGCGCGCCACATAGCGCGGCTGGATCGATTCCTGGAAGGCGTCGTACGACTGATGATTACGGATGATCTCTTCGACCGTGATGCCGCGCTCGGTGGCGATGTCGAGCGTCTCTTTCGTGAGACCGCGATCGGTCTTCTCGACGTAATCGACGACCACCGCGTACGGTTCCTTCACGGCCGGGCTGCCGACCAGCAATGCCGCG
Organism: Acidobacteriota bacterium; assembly: GCA_030775085.1. Taxonomy (GTDB): domain Bacteria; phylum Acidobacteriota; class Thermoanaerobaculia; order Gp7-AA8; family Gp7-AA8; genus QHVT01. Next base: position 6,303 of record JALYJW010000145.1, read on the forward strand.
CCGCGGCGTCCGGTGTCGGTGATGTCGCGCTCGCCCGCGGCGTCGATGCGGCGCGGTTTCGTGTAGCGATCCGCGGGCAGCGAGAGGATCGAAGCCGCCGCCGCGTCGCCGCGCGCGATGAGCAGCGTGCGCAGGTCTTCGCCGCGCACGAACGTCAGCACCGGCATCTCGACCGCGGCGCCTTTTGCATCGAGCACCGGGATCGTCGACGTGGCGTCGTAGGCCCAGTCACCGGTCATGCTGCGATTGAACTGCGCCAGCGCCTGCGGGTTTGCGGCGTCGCTCGCGTAGGCGCGCGTGGCGCCGTTCGCGAATGCCTGTCCCAGATCGAACAGCGGATTCGGAGCGGTGATCGGAACCACCGCGAAGATCTTCTTGGAGGGATCGCGCTCAGCGAGCCAGGCCGTGGTCTCCGCGACCTGCGGGGCGTCGACGAGCAGAGCGTCAAAGTAGGCGGACGCTCCGTTGTCGAACAGCTCGCCGAGATTGTCCGTTCGCGGCATCACGATGCGCGACGTCACCGCCTGCCCCTGCGCCGAAACGGAGAGGCGCTTGACGGCATAGGCGGTCAGCGTGGCGTCCGCCTTCGGCAGCGACACGCCGAGCGAGTCGAATGGACCGTGTGCCCGCGCCCATTCGATGATCGTCGTCGTCCGCTGTTCGACCTCGGCGAGGTCAGCAGCTTCGTACTCGACGACCACCGAGACGTTGCGCGGCTCCGCCGGAGCAAAGGTCGCCAGATCGGCGATGGCCACGCGCGTCAGGGTGTAAACGCCCGGCGACTCCGAGGTCGCCAGACCGACGCAGAACGTGCATTCCTTCGCCGAATTCGGATCGGCAGGAGCGGACAGGGCAGGAAATTGCAGAAGGACAGCCAGAGCGAACGCGAGTTTTCTCATCAGACGGCGTTCCGAACGCCGTAAGGAAGGGCGAAATTGCCGGTGAAGGGCACCCTGTTTCTGAATCGCAACTCCGGTGTCAGCAGCGAGGACGATGAGCTGATCGCCGCTGCGCGCGAGAAAGGGCTGGAGGTCGTCGAGCTTTCCCCTGACATCGACTGTCCTCGTGAAGTCCGCGATCGCATCGCGCGCGGGACCCGTTTGTTCATCGCCGCCGGCGGCGACGGCACCGTGCATCACGTCGTGCAGGCGCTGATCCACGCGGATGCGGAGCTGGCCGTGATTCCCACCGGCACCTACAACCACTTCGCCCGCGATCTCGACATTCCGCTGACCTGGCCCGACGCGCTCGAAGTGGCGCTGACCGGCGACACACAGTTCGTCGACGCCGGCCGCGTCAACGACCAGTACTTCGTGAACAACGTATCGCTCGGTCTCTACCCCGAGATGGTGGCCCGTCGCGAAGCGCGCGGACGGGACTACCCGCGCTGGAAAGCGCGCATGCACGCCATCTACGGCACGCTCCGCAAATACAAACACGTCACGCTGGCAGTCGAATCAGTCGCCCACCACGAGCTCATTCGCACGCATGTTTTTATGGTCTCGAACAACTCCTACGACATGGAACGCTTCGGCGTGGAGGCGCCGCGCGAAACGCTCACCGGCGGAAAACTCTCCGTGTACTGGCTCCCGCACACCTCGCGATTGCGGCTCATGAGATACATCGCCCGCTACCTCGCCGGCCGCGTACGCACCATCCCCGGCTTCCGATCCTTCCGCAGCACGCTATTGCGCGTACAGTCCACCCATCACGAACTGCGCGTCGGCATCGACGGCGAGTTGTTCAAGATGAAAATGCCCCTGAACATCACCATCGCACCGCGATCGCTGATCGTGCGCGTGCCGCGTCGGTCAGGATGAAATAGCGGAGTGCTACGATGCACGATCGCGCATGAAGTTCGAGCTCGTTGGGGAGATTCGGGACGTCGAGACCATCGCGACCGGTCGGCAGATCCGCGTGCTGGCCGCGCTTCGGAAGAAGTGGGGAGCTGGCAGGTGGCGTAAGATGAAGGGCATTGCACGAGTGCGAATTCTTCGAACCGGGCACATACGCGAGGCTGAGATCCATTGGTACGAGGCGCACGGTGTCGGTAAGAGAGATTTCAAAATCAAGAAGCTACTCAGATGAACACTGTTGAATACCCTGCCGCGGTCGTATGCGTTGACAATGAAGGGAACGAGGTTTCTCTTCAGCTCTGGAAGATCTACAAACCATTGCGAGACAACGATGCCCGATCGGAAGGATTTCTTCGGGTCGTCGACGAGTCCGGCGAAGACTACCTTTTTCCTGAGGAGAACTTCGTTCCGATCGAGCTGCCCAATGAAGTGAAGAGGCCCTTCGAACGTTCCGTTCGCGAACAACGCCGCGCTGCGACAGCTCCGAGAACGTCCGGCTCAGTGAAACGTGCCGTATCGGGCAGGGCGAAAAAATCGAAGCGTTCGATCGCGGCCGGGCGCGCAGCTTCGCGCTGAAAGCTGTCGCGGCCTCGTTCGTTCCCCATGCCTGTGCTCGCCAGCGGACGAAGCCTGTACCTCCCCTCGCGATAAACTCCCTCCATGCCCGGTATTTTCGACACGGTCGTTGACGCGAATGTGCAGGCGCTGCTGCGGCGGGAGCAGCGGTTGTTGGTGGAGTTGCGGGAGACGTTGGAGCGGGAGCAGTCGGATGAGCGGCGGCGGGTGGATGAGTTGCTGGCGACGCTCGAGGATCTGTTTACGCTGGTGATCGTGGGGGAGTTCAATGCCGGGAAGTCGTCGCTGATCAATGCGTTGTTTGGCGCGAACCTGCGCACCGAGGGGCCGATTCCGGTCGATGATGTGATCTCGGTGCTGCGCTACGCGGAGGAGACGGCGCAACGCACGATCTCCGACTACGTCATCGAGCAGTTCTATCCGATCGAATTCCTGCGCAACATCACGCTGGTCGATACGCCGGGCACGAACTCGATCGTGCAGCGGCATCAGGAGATCACGGAAGACTTCATTCCGCGCGCCGATCTGGTCCTGTTCGTGACCTCCATCGACCGGCCGCTGTCGGAGTCGGAGCGCAAGTTTCTCGAGTACATCCGCGAGTGGGGGAAGAAGTTGGTCTTCGTTCTGAACAAGGTGGACACGAAGACGGACGCGGAGGTGGAGCAGGTCGTCGACTATTTGAAGACCAACACGCGGGCCATCTTCGGATTCGATCCGACGATCTTTCCGGTGGCCGCGAAGCTGGCGCTGGAAACGAAGGTGGGCAATCTGCCGCCGCGCGAGTGGACGCGCAGCCGTTTCGAGGCGCTGGAGGATTACATCTTCCACGTGCTGTCGGAGAAGGAACGGATCCGCATCAAGCTTTCCGCGCCGCTGGAGACGATCCTCAGTCTTTCGAAAAAGCAGTTCCTGATGATCGATTCGCGCCGCGAGGTGCTGGCCGCGGACAAGACGCGCATCGACTCGATCACCGATCAGTTGGAGCGTGCCCGCGGCGATCTGGTCTCGAACTTCCGGCAGTTCGTCTTGCGCATCGACAACCTGCTGATGGATCTGGAGCGGCGCGGGCTCGAATTTCTCGACCGTTACGTGCGCATCCAGCACGTGATGATGCTGCGCGATTCGTCGCGCTTCCGCGAGGAGTTCGAACGGCAGGTGTTCCAGGGCTGGAAGGGGAACATCGACACGACCATTCAGGAGGCGGTGGACTGGCTGGTGAAAGAGAACATGAAGCTCTGGAACGGCACGGTGGACGCGTTCCATCGCCGCGCCGAGGCGGATGCGAAGAATGACGAAGTGATCGGCCGCGTGGGTCGCGAGTTCGCTTACAACCGCGAAGAGGTCTATGCGCGCATGCGTCAGAACGCGGAGCAGCGTCTGTCGTCGTATGACGTGAACGTGGAGAGCCGCCGCATCATCGACAACGCCATGCGTGCAGTCCTCCACTCGTTCGGACTCGGTGCCGGCGCCCTCGGGCTGGGGTATTTGCTGACGACCGCCGTCACGAGCACGGCCGTCGACGTCACCGGCCTCACCGCCGCCACGATGCTCCTCGTCACCAGCTTCCTGATCCTTCCGTACAAGCGATCCAAAGCCAAAGACGAGTTCCGCCGGCGCATCGAAGAGATGCGCACGCATCTCAAGGAATCCCTCGACCGCGAGTCGACGACCGAGATCGACCGCATGCTGCGCAACATCACCAGCGCGTTCGAGCCTTACCAACGCTTCTACACGGCCGAGTCGGAGAAGATCGAGCGCTTCGCGGAAAAGCTGGGCAAGATCGAGAAAGAGGCGCGCGAGATCGGGATGGCGGTGGGGTGAGCCGGCACGGCCGGCAGCGCTGGTTGGCATAGCCTTGGGCACGTGCGGTCCCTTCGAGGAGCGTTCTACCGCGCAGACTCGTAGGCGACTTTTTCGCGAGAGCCGCCCCTCACCCTAGCCCTCTCCCCGGAGGGGAGAGGGGACTTGACTAGCAATCGGCATCGCGTCCGGGAATGATCCGCGGGCGAAGAAAATGTGCTCGGCGATTCCGCGCAGCGGTGGCAGGCGGAGCAGCGTGAAGGCGGCTTCGGTGATGGCCGGCGTGGCCATGGCGTTCATGGCGTGACGCATCCATCGTCGGGCGATGAAGCGCGCGCGGAAACGATCGCCGGAGTATTGGCGCAGCACGGCTTCATCGCCGCGATCGAGATACGCGGCCGTGACTTCGGCGGCGAAGGTCGAGAGGCGCATCGCTCCGTCGAGTCCGCCCGCGGTGAGCGGTGAGACCGCGCCGGCGGCATCGCCGACGAGCAGGCCGCGCGAGCAGGCGATGTTGCGCAGCATGCCGCCGACCGGGATCAGTCCGCCGCGCCGTTCGATGGCTCGCTCCGCGCGGAACGGCAGGGATGTGCGGAATGCCTGCAGCGCCTGCGCCGGATCCCATCCGCGCGTGCGGTGACCGGCCACGCCGATGTGTGCCTCGTGGCCGTCGTTGGACCCAGGCGATATAGCCCGGCGCGAGACGCGGGTCGACGAAACAGTGCAACACCGGCTCGCGCGAGATCGGCGGCACGATCTCCTCGATGCCGGTCAGCATCTCGCGATTGCGATCGAGGACGAGCTGCTCTGCAACCGTCGACCGAGCGCCGTCTGCGCCGATGATGAATCGCGCGCGCAACTGCTCCTCGCGTCCGCGACGGAGGAACGTCACGCGCTCCGCATCGCAGCGCAGAAAGCGCGCGGACGGAATCCATCGCACGCCGCTGTTTGCGCATTGCTCGAGCAGTTGCAGGTAGAGCCAGGCCATCCGTCCGATGCGGAACTCGTCGCGCTCCGCGCGCAACGCGATCGTGCGCCGGGCCGGTGAGTAGAGGACGACGTCGCGGATGGCCGGCCCGAGTTGCTCCGCTGGAAGCGGAAAGTCCTCCCAGGTCTTACGCACGAAGATCCCGGTGGTGTGTACCGGCGCAGCGACGGAAGCCTTGCGATCGAGGATGGCCACGCGCATTCCACGCGCTACGAGCAACCGTGCGCAGCGCAAACCGGCCAGGCCGGCTCCGATGATGGCGACGTCGAAGTGTTCGTTCATGAAGAGAACTTTACAGTGTAAAGAAGATGCAAGCAAATCTTTACGTTGCAGTCCTTGTTCCGCGCGGCGCGCTTTGGAGTGCGTGCGGCTTGCCGCCGCTTTCAGTAACGCGGCAGCATTCGCGCCGTGGCACGCTACCCAAAGC
>JALYJW010000146.1 GCA_030775085.1 Acidobacteriota bacterium
ATCCTTTGGTATCCTCCGCGACCAAATGGCCGATCAGTCCCTCAGAGACGTACGAATCGAAAAACGACAGCTCCTTGAGCGCGAAGGCGTTCAGGTCCATCCGGACCGTTTCGAGCGCACCCACACGCTGCGCGAGGTCACGGAGCTGCCGGTCGGGACGAAGGTTCGGGCCGCGGGGCGCGTCGGGCAGTTGCGGAAGTTCGGGAAGCTGACCTTTGCCACGCTCGAAGACTTCGAGGGCCACATCCAGATCGCGCTGTTGCGTGATGAGCTCGATACCGACCCCGAGGCCAGCAAGAAGAAGTACGAACTGTTCTCGAAGGGCATCGACCGCTGGGATTTCGTTGGCGTGGACGGCGAGATGTACCGCACCGACAAGGGCGAGCTGACGATCCGCGTCAAAGAATGGACGCTCCTCGGCAAGACGCTGCAGCCGCCGCCGAACAAATATCAGGGCGTCAAGGACATCGAGACGAACTGGCGCAAGCGCTACCTCGACCTGGTCTCGAACGAAGAGACGCGCAATCGCTTCCGCGTGCGGACCAAGGTCGTCAACGCGCTGCGCGACTTTCTGAATCGCAACGGCTTCGACGAAGTGGAGACGCCGATTCTCAATACGCAGCAATCAGGAGCGCTGGCGCGTCCGTTCTACACGCATCACAACGCGCTCGACATCGATCTCGTACTGCGCATCGCGCCGGAGACGTACCTCAAACGACTCATCGTCGGCGGCTACGACCGCGTTTACGAGTTCGCGCGCTGCTTCCGCAATGAAGGTCTGGCCGCGTCGCACCTCCAGGAATTCACCATGCTGGAGTTCTATGCGGCGTACTGGAACTACGAAGACAACATGGCCTTCACCGAGGCCATGCTCAAGCACGCCATCCGCGAAGCGGCAGGCACGCTGCAGATCGAGCGCGACGGTACGATCATCGACTTCGACCAGCCGTGGCCGCGCGTACGGCTGCGCGACGTCATCCTCGAAAACAGCGGCATCGACATCGATCTCCATCACGAAGCGGAATCGCTGCGTAAAGCCATCTTCGCGGCGAAGGTCGACCTCGACAATCCCGGCGCCGGACGCGGAAGTCTCATCGATCAGCTCTACAAACGCACCTCGCGCCCGAAGCTGATCCAGCCGACGTTCATCGTCGGCCATCCCGTCGATCTCTCACCGCTGGCCCGCCGCAGCGACACGAACCCGGATGCCGTCGATCGCTTCCAGCTCGTCGTCGACACCTGGGAAGTCATCAACGCCTACTCCGAGCTCGTCGATCCGCTCGACCAGCGGCAGCGCTTCGAAGAACAGGCCGAGCTGCGCAAAAAAGGCGACGACGAAGCCATGCCGGTCGACGACGACTACCTCATGGCCATGGAGTTCGGCATGCCCCCCATCTCCGGTTGGGGCATGGGCATCGACCGCTTCGTAGCATTGCTCACCGAAGCCCCGAATTTGCGGGACGTGGTGTGGTTTCCGCTCATGCGCCCCGTTTCTGATGATGAGGAAGTCTCCGATTCCGACGACGAGGGAGTCGCAAAGTCTCAAAGTCTCAAAGTCTCAAAGGAGACCGAGGCCACTTGAACCCTTTGAGACTTTGCGACTTTGAGACTGTGAGACTCCCATGACCACCCAAGAAACCCTAACCGAGTTCCACACCGAGCTCGCCACGGCCACCACCCCCGAGGGGCTGCAGGAGTTGCGCACGAAGTTCCTCGGCAAGAAGAGCTACGTGAAGACCGCGCTCAAGTCGCTCGGATCGATGTCGGCCGAAGAACGGCCGAAGTTCGCGAAAGAGATCAACGACGCGGCACAAGCGATCGAACACGACCTCGATGAAGCCGTCGCGCGCATTGCGGCGATCGCGGCAGCGAAGCAGGTCGAGGCCGAATGGCAGGATCTGACGTTGCCCGGGATCGCTCAAGAACGCGGCGCCACGCATCCGCTCACGCAGGTCCACAAAAAGGCCATGGACGTGATGCGGCGCCTCGGCTTCACGCTCGCCGAGGGGCCGGAGATCGAGACGCCGTACTACAACTTCGACGCCCTCAACATCCCCGAGAACCATCCCGCGCGCGACATGCAGGACACGTTCTGGCTGCCGAACAATCACCTGCTGCGCTCGCACACCACCACCGTGCAGGCGCGCGTGCTCGAGCAACATCCTCCCCTGCCGATCAAGGTCGTGGCCGCCGGCCGCGTCTATCGCAACGAAGCCGTCGACGCCACGCATTTGGCGATGTTCCATCAGTTCGAAGGCATCTGGGTCGAGGAAGGGCTCACATACGGCGATCTCAAAGGCACGCTGCTCGAGATCGCGAAATCGATCTATGGCGAAGGCCACGAATTCCGCTTCAAGCCGAAGTACTACCCGTACACCGAGCCGTCCGTCGGCATGGACATGCAATGCACGGTCTGCTTTGCGAAAGATGAGAACTGTCCGGCCTGTCGCGGCGCGGGCTGGATCACGATCCTCGGCTCGGGAATGATCCATCCGAAAGTCTTCATCGAGTTCGGCTACGACCACACGAAACTGAGCGGCATCGCCTTCGGCATCGGCACGACGCGCATCGCCGCGCAGGCCGCCGGCATGACCGCGCTCAAGCCACTTTACGAACAGGACCTGCGCGTCCATCGCGGCATCCACCGAGGTGGCCTGTGAGATTTTTGCTCGAACATCTGCGCACCTACATCGACCTGCCGGCCTCCGCGCGGGAAGCGCGCGAGATCCTCGACGACGTCGGTATCGAAGTGAAGTCCGTCGAGACGAACGACATCGGAACGGTCTTTAATTGTGAGCTGCTCGCGAACCGCGGCGATCACTATTGTTATGAAGGTGTGGCCCGCGAAGTCAGCGGACGCACCGGCGGACAGTTGCGCTACAAGAAGTTGCACAAACTCCAGGTGCTCCCCGCGGACGAAACGCGCGTGAAGGTCGAGACGCCGCTCTGTCTCGTTTACACGGTGACGGAGCTGACTCGCGGCGATGCCTCGGGCGCGCTGCCGCCGGATGTTCTTGCACCGCTCATCGGCACGGACGTGCACTCGATCAATGCCCCGGTCGATGCCTCGAACCTCACGAACTTCGACCTCGGCCAGCCGACACACGCATTCGACGCAGACACGATCGATGGTCCGATCACGATCCGGCTCTCGCGCAAAGGCGAAAAAGCCTGGATGCTCTTCACGCCCGAATCCATGGAGATCCCGGAAGGGACGATGGTCATCGCCGACGACTCCAAGATCCTCGGCATCGCCGGCGTGATCGGCTGCGTCGAATCCGGCATCACCGACAAAACCACGCGCATTCTCTTGGAGAGCGCCTGCTTCGATCCGGTGGCCGTGCGCATCGCCTCGCGACAGTTGAATCAACAGACCGATGCGGCGGCGCGCTTCATGCGCGGCGGCGATCCCACACTACCGCTCATCGGCGCAGCGCGCGTTGCCTACCTCCTCGAGCAACACGCCGGATACGGCGTCGGCAACTCATACACAGCAGGCGATTGGGAGAACCCGCAACGCGTCATCGAAGTGGATGTCAATCGAACCAATCGCTTCATCGGCACCGAGCTCACACCGATGGACATGGCCGAACGCCTGACGCGCTACGGCTTCACCGTGGAAGTCCCGGAAGAAGACGAGTCGGCAGTCGGCAGTCGGCAGTCGGCAGTGGACCGCCACCCGACGCCGGGCGCTCGTGCCTTTTCTACTGCCGACCGCCGACCGCCGACCGCCGACTCCGTCTCAGTCATCCTTCCCGTCACCGTTCCGCCGCGTCGCTTGTGGGACGTGGCCTTCGAAGCCGACCTGGCGGAAGAAGTGCTCAAATCCGCCGGCTACAACAACACGCCGATCACCCTGCCGCCGGTGCAGATGGGAGCGTTGCCGAGTCACGCCGAGAACATCGCAGAGCGCGTCAACGAAATCCTCGTCGCCGAAGGCTTCTACGAAATCTTCACCGACAGCTTCTACGGCCGCGGCGTGCGCGAGCGCCTCGGCATCATCGAAGGCGACCCGCTCTGGCCGCACGTCGAAATGCAAAACTCCATCGAGCGCAACTACTCGCTCATGCGCAACAACACCATCGCGCAGGCCGTCGACGCGCTCGCGGCGAACCTCAACAACAAACTCGCCAGCGTCAAAATCTTCGAATGGGCACGCATCTACCTCCCCGACCTCAGCGAGCAAGGAATCCTCTGGACGCTCGCCAACGGCCGCGACCGCGGACCGTCCTGGGGCGACAAAGGCCGCCCCGCCGACGCCATCTATCTCAAAGGCATCGTCGAACAACTGCGCCTGGATTTGCGCCTCGACCTGCAATGCGGCGCCACAGACGGACACCGCCTCGAACGCTTCCTCCACCCCGGCCGCCGCGCCGGAATCCGCCTCGGCGAAAAACTAATCGGCATCCTCGGCGAGCTCCACCCACGCTTATTGCAGCGCTTCGACATCAAACGCCAACGCCCCGTCTACCTCGAGATCGAAACCGACGCCCTCCTCGCCACACCGCTGCCACGCGTCTACACCGATCCGCCGTCAAGACAACCCGTCGTCCGCAACGTCGCCTACGCGATTCCCGTCGGCACCACCGCCACCGAAATCCGCGACGCCCTCGCCTCCGCCGCGCCCATGTTCCTCCGCGAGATCCGCATGGTCGACGTCTTCGAAATCCCCAACGACGAGAAACGCGCCCGCGCAGTTACGTTCGAGATCGAATACTTGTCGGATGACGCGCTCACCGGAGAAACGATCAACGCGGCGACGGCAGCGATGATGGCGGCGGTGACGCAGACGTTCGGAGAACGCGGCGTGAGTTTGCGGGCGTAGGTTCGCCGCTTGCCGCAGCCTAACTGCTAGGCGGCCGAGTAGTCGTCACCGCTCGCTAGCCGGTGAATGCGAACGATTTCAGCAATGGCATCTTGTGCAATTTGCGCGATATCGGCTGCAAACTCTTCGTCTAACACAACGAACCGCGCGAACGCCGCGACAGCCTCGAGCACGACCGTGGCCGACGCAACGAACTCCGTTCCTTCAGGAGCGATTACGTTGTCCGTGAGTACGAATGCGTCATTCTCAAGATCAAGGTAGTGAAACAGCAGATCGGGCCACGTTCCATGAACGGCGTGCGAGCCGAGCCTTTGCATGATGGTGTATGACAGATCGTCGTGGCCGAGAGTTCGCAGCATAGATGCGAAATCCGGTAGTGGTTTCGTCGATCGCACATCATTTTCCGAGAGTTGAGCCAGCTCACACAGCTTCGCAATGGCTGTCAGCATGCGCTTCTCGATGACCAATGCTTGGCCTTCTCGACTCCGGATGTTCTCCTCAATGTTGACCTTAAGGCGCAGCTCAGCGTCGAGTCCCTTCGCCAGGTATCGTCGAAACGCATCCCCACTCCCGCTATGGCAAAGCCACTGCACGACGATCGCGGTTTCGCATATGCTGCGGTTGAGCAACAGAATAGCTTCCGCATGTTTCTGGAGCGAAGCCAGACGCAGATTTGCGACCATGAGACGAGACGCTCTATTCATGAGGCCACGTAGCGCTGCAGTTTCGACGCGCGGAAGTGCGCGGTAACCAGGCGAGGCGGGATCGAGAGACGCGATCTGGTTTGAGACCAGTCCTGTCCACTTGTACCACTCGAAGAGCAGGTGCATGGCATTGCCGGTGGCCTTAGCACGATCAAAATCTGCTTCGGCGAAGACCGGATGATCGGGGAATAGCTGGCCTTCTTTCAGGTGGACGCCCACGAATGTTCCCTATGCTGCGTGCAAACTGAGGATAACGCGTCGGATGGTATTCTCAGCGAATAGTGCGCTGATCTTGCCGATCTCGTGATTGCCACCGCGGAGCCCGGCTGGGAAGTCCATGCGACGGACCACTCGGCTTCCTCCCGGCAAGTTTGATCTTCGGACGACCGACAGCAGAACTTTCAGCCATCGCCACCGCCCTGAGCCGGTTCTGCCGCGTAGATCGTCAGGCGCAGCTCGGCGTCGTCGAATAGCTCATAGTGAGGACGGCGACCGGACAGCTTCTCGCTCCGCTGCAGGATGATCCTGACCCCTTCGCCGCGTCGATCCATCATGGTCTTCCAGGAAGTCTTCAACCACTCCACGTCCGGCACCGGGCATCTGGCGAGGAGGCTGGTGATCGTTTCATTCCGCGAGGCCTGACGGTAGGCGATGCTCTCGACGTTCATGGTGTTCGTCAACGAGCCGGGCGAATAAATCTCCAAACGGTTCGAGAACATCTGCAATCGGACCTTCGAGGCGTAGACCGCGTAGTCTCGATGGGCTACGGCGTTCGTGATCGCTTCGAATACCGCTTCCATGTCGTATTGCGGTACGTCGCGGCGGCCCATGCTCTTGAACGCAGCAGTCTTCATGTTTCTGAAGACGAATCGGCAGGCATCGCTGATTTGCTGATCGAGCGGCCCGCTGCAGTCCAGCGCGTCGAGCTGATAGGGGCGATCCGGGCCGGTTTTGATCTCGTCTCCATGATAGGCAACCGCCTGGATGAAGGCATGGGACATCCAGCGCCGTGGGTCCGTTGTGGCCAGCAGCACTCCCGCAACGGTCGGCCGGATTTCTCCCGTCTGATCCTGCGCAACCATCCCGAGTTTGGCCAGGAACGAGTGATCATCGTCTTCAGTACGTTCCGTCCGAAAGCGTTGCCAGAGCGCATTCTCGAGGTCCTGCAGAGTGGCGCCGGGCACGATCTGCTCGTCGAAGCGAATGATGCGACTCTGGCTTCGTTGCTGCGAGAGACGCACCAGATAGTCGGTGCTCATCTCGCGGCAGGAGCTACCAACGCGATGGAAATAGCCACCGGCACTCTTGTGGACGAAGAGACTCCGATCGACGCCGATCTTGAGAAGAATGACTTCTTCGCCCGAGTCCGCGAGGAACGCGATCTTCTCGGTCGTCACCGGAAGCGGCGGGTGGATACTGTCATGAGCGATCTCGCGCACGTACGTTTCTACGATGTCGAGGCTCTCGATCGGGATGCCGCGAAGCTCTCTGGTGCGATCGTCAACGCCGAGGACGCAGACTCCGCCCTTCGCGTTGGCGAATGCCGCGAGCTCGTCGGATAGCTCATCGCGGCGAGGTCCGATGATCTTCGATCCGTTGAGACGAACTTCCTTCATCTCGAAAAAACTGTCTTCGCCGAGGCGAATCCTTTCGAGAAGCTCGTCGCGTGAATCAGATCGCGTCATGGTGGGCTACTCCCCCAACTTCGCCTTCAACTCACTCAACGCCGAGGTCAGCGCCGCAACCTGCTCCTCGAGTCTCTGCACCCGCACCGCCATTGGCTCGCCGCGCTCGTGCGTCTCGCTCGGCTCGGGTGCGGTTTCGACGATGGCTCCGCCGGTGGTGTGGGCCCAGCGTTCTTCTTTTTGTCCGGGGCGGCGCGGGAGTTGGCGGACGAGGGGCTCGCTGTGGGCGCTCATGTCGCGCAGGATGTCTTCTACTTCGGATACGTTGTCGAAGGATTCGAGGCGGTCGCTGCGGCCGCGTAGCTCGCCCGAGGTTTGTGGGCCGCGGAGGAAGAGCATCGTCATCAGCGCTTTCTCGCGGCGGTTGATGTGCCAGACGTTGTCGAGGTTGTGGTCGAAGCGGACGGCGCGTCCGCCCATCACGCGCCAGATCAGTTTCTCGTCCTGCAGGCGGTCGAGCGCGCGCTGGATTTCCTGCTCGTTCAGTTCCATCACCGGCTCGCGGTTCGATTTCTGATTGCACGCCGCGAGCAGCGCGTTGAGCGTGAGCGGGTAGTACTCGGGAGTGGCGAGCTGCTTCTCCATGAGCGAGCCGAGGACACGCACTTCGACGGGATCGAGCGTGCGCGGAACGCGCGGCCGGTGTTTGCTGTCGGTGTCGAGCGTGGGGATGAACGTCATCGGGTTTTAGTCTAGTACGTGCTGATCAGAGGCGCGTTCAATTTTCAATTTCAAACACCGGCTCCTTTGCTTCCCTCGCCTCGCCGAAGTAGTTGTCGACGCGCATGGCTACCTTGCGCGCCAGGGCCATGAACGTCGTGAGCTTGCCGCCGAAGACGTTGACGAGGTTGTCCTTGCGGACGATGCGTGACTCGCGGCCGATGGCGCTGGGGTTGGTGGCGCGGCCGACCAGCGGGCGGACGCCGGCAAAGGTGGAGGCGATGTCGCGGCGCGAGATTGGGGCGCGGAAGTAGCGGTTGTAGCGCGCCAGCAGGTAGTCGATCTCGTCATCGGACGCGCGGATGTTGTCGAGCGGCTCGCGTTGCACGACCTCTGTTGTGCCCACAAGCGTGGTTCCTTTCCACGGCAGCACGAAGAAGACGCGGCGGTCGCTCGTCGATTGCAACAGCAGGCCGCTGTCGCTGACGCGGCGCGTCAGGATGAGGTGCGAGCCGCGCACGAGCGAGAGTACGTACGAGGCGCGGATTCCATTCGCGCGCAGCAGTTCGGTCATCCAGGGGCCGGCTGCGTTGACGATGAGGTCGAAGCGTCGTTCGTCGCCGCGATCGCTGCGCACGATCCAGTCATCGCCATCGCGCCGCAGCGCATCGACGCGCGTTTGCTCGCGCACGTCCACTCCGTCGCGCATCGCGGACCGCATCACCGCGCGCACGAGTGCGAAGTCGTCAACCTGCGCGTCCCAATACGCGAACCCTCCGCGCAGCCCTTCACGAGTCAGCGGCGCACGTTCGGAAATCTCCGCGACGCTCAGCGAGCGGTGTTGATCGAGAGGATCGCGGCCCGCGAGCGCATCGTAAAGGAGCAGGCCGGTGCGGATGGTGATGCGGCTGCGCGGACTGTCTTGATAAACAGGAAGCATGATCTCCAGCGGCTTCACCAGCGCAGGGAGATTGCGCAGCAGCCATGAACGCTCGCGTAGAGACTCGCGCACCAGTCCGACGTGCATCCGCTCGAGGTAACGAAGCCCGCCATGGATCATCTTCGTGGTCGCCGACGAGGTCTGCGCACCGCATGTGCCCTTTTCATAGAGCACAACGCCGTAGCCGCGCCGCGCCAGCTCCCACGCGATCCCGCAGCCGTTGATCCCGCCGCCGATCACCGCGATGTTGGTCGTATTCGACATTGATCGTTCCCTAACCAGTAGGCAGTTTGCAGTAGGCAGTAGGCAGGAGCAAAGGCCGGCGGGAGCTCCTGCCTACTGCCTACTGCAAACTGCCTACTGACCCGGTTGGCAACTCCTTCGCAATGTCACCCCGGCGATGACGGCAGCATCACATCTCGCCGAGGTTACGGACGACGCATCGGGCGATCTGGCCGTGATGCTGACAGGCGGCGGTGCCAGGGCTGCCTATCAGGTCGGTCTGATCAAGGGGCTGGCCACACACTTCCCCGATCTGCGCATCCGCATCATCACCGGCGCGTCGGCCGGCGCGATCAACGCCGCCTTTCTCGCATCCAGTCAGGGCTCATTGATGGAGAAGGCCCGCCGGCTCGAACAGATGTGGTGCGAGCTGAGTTGCGACTCGATCTATCAGTTCGACTGGAAGACGTTCCTGCCATTCCGCGCCGCTCTCGCTTCGCTGCTGCCGAAAAAGACACGCTTCACGAAGAGCCAGCCGCACGCGCTCGTCGATACCTCGCCGCTGCGGGACCTGATTTGCCGCGTCCTCGGCACGCCGAACGGGTTTCCCATCGCGGGCATCGAAGAGAACATCCGCTCCGGCGATCTCACTGCGCTGGCGCTGATGACGCTCGATTACTCGACCGGACAAACGGTGCGCTGGGTGCAGGGGCGCAACTTCGACTCCTATGACAGCCCCAACCACCGCTCTGCCAGAACACACTTCACGGTCGACCACATCCTGGCATCGGCGGCGCTGCCGTTCGTCTTTCCGGCCGTGCAGATCGGCAACGCGTTTCATGGCGACGGCGGCATCCGCATGGCCGCGCCGCTTTCGCCGGCCGTGCAACTCGGCGCGCATCGCATCATCGCTATGTCCACCGGTTATCTGCGCAACCCCGAGGAGGCGGCGCATCAGGTCGTCAGCGGATATCCGCCCGCCGCGCAGATTCTCAGTCAGCTCGTCAACGCCATCTTCCTCGACGGAATCGAGGAGGACGTGGCGCGCATGGAGCGGATGAATGATCTGTTGCGCAAGATGGCGCCGCACGAGCGCGATGGTCTGAAGCCGATCGATCTCCTCGTGCTGCGCCCGTCGATCGACCTCGGGAAACTCTCCGGCGACTACGAACGCTACCTCCCGCGCAAGGTCAAGCTGCTCGTGCGTGCGCTGGGCGTAAAAGAAACCGAATCGCCCGATTTCATCTCGCTCCTGATGTTCGAGCCGGCGTTCACCCGGCGCATCATCGATCTCGGTGAATCGGACGTCGCCTCTCGCCTGCCCAACATCCGCGCCTTCCTCGGCGAAGCAACGCCTCAGCTCGTGGCCGCGAGTTGAGGGCAGAAAGGAAGTCGGCGGTCGGCAGTCGGCGGTCGGCAGTAGAAGAAGCCACCGAGGTTGATTCGCGGTCGGTGGTGGGCTACGGCCGACCGCCGACTGCCGACCGCCGACTAGGCTCTCCCGTATAATCCGCGCGAACCTATGGCCGTTCTTCATCTCGAGCTTCTGGGCGACTTTCGTCTGCGAGACGAATCAGGCGCCCTCATCACGATCTCCGCGAAGAAGTCGCAAGCCATGCTGGCGTTCCTCGGCGTGAAGCCGTCGCAGCTCGTTTCGCGCGACAAGATGGCCAACTTGCTGTGGAGCAGCACCGCGCCCGAACAGGCCAGGCAGAGTCTCCGCCAGACACTGTCGACCTTGCGGCGAGAGCTCGCGCAGGTCTCGCCGAAAAAGATCCTTGTGGAAGAGGGCGACTTCCTCTCGCTCGACGCTTCGATGGTGCGCGTGGATGTCGTGGAGGTCGAAGCGCTCATCGCCGCGGGGACCCCCGAGGCGCTCGATCCGGCCACGCGGTTGTATGAAGGCGACTTCCTGGACGGCTTCCTCATCGACGAGGAACGTTTCGATCAGTGGGTGATCGCGGAGCGCGATCGCCTGCACCGCCTGGCATTGCGCGCACACGCACAATTGGTCGAGCAGCTTTCACGCGTCGACGCGCTCGACGAAGCGGTGGCCGTAGCGCAGCGCGCGTTGCGCCTCGATCCTCTGCAGGAGTCAATGCATCGCACGCTCATGCAGCTCTACACGCGCAGCGGCGATCTTCTCAACGCGCTCCAGCAGTTCGACGCCTGCGCGAAAGTGCTGCGGCGCGAGCTCGACGTCGAGCCCGACGCGGAGACGAAGAACCTGCAGCAGGAAATCGTGCAACTCCGCAAGAAGCGCAACACCGCGCCGGCGGAGCGCGATGCGCGCAAGACGGTGCTGGTCGTCGAAGACAACGTCCTCAATCGTGAATTGACGAACGCCGTCCTGAAGACGGCCGGCTATCACGTGCTCCTGGCCAAAGACGGCGCCGAAGCGCTCATGCTGCTGGGTCGCGAGCACGTCGACCTCATGCTGCTCGACATCGACCTCCCCTTCATCGACGGGCACAAAGTGCTCGAAGCCCTCCACGAACAAGGCGTCCACGTCCCCGCCATCTTCGTGTCGGGCCTCCCCGGCGACGAACCAGAGGTCAAAGCCTTCGAGATCGGCGCGTCGGACTTCATCCGCAAACCGGTGAAGAACAGCGTGC
>JALYJW010000147.1 GCA_030775085.1 Acidobacteriota bacterium
GCTTTCGGTAGGGTGCAACGGAGCCGCACCTGCCACGCTACGAAAAGCGGCGGCAAGCCGCAGCACTCCAAAGCGCGCCGCGCGGAGATTCATTGTCGAACAGAGCGCCTTGCAATGGCCCGGCGGCGGACCGCCGGGCCGGTGATTCCTGAACGCTCTCGAAGGCTACGCGGCGGCTGCAAGGCCGAGGAGGTCGTCGCGCAGCACGCGGAATGCGCGGGCGTCGGCTTCGCCGTTTTCGGGATCGAGGAAGTAGGCTACGTCGGAGCGGACACTGACGCCGTCCGGATTCTCGCCGTTCCATTCGAGCACGGCCCATTGCACGACGGGGTTGAAGATGTTGTGGTCCCAAGCAAAGGCAGCGTGCCGGTTGCTGTAAGCGGCCGCCTCTCCCAGCTTCTCGACGGTGTCACCACTCGCTACGGCCTGGCGGGTCTTGTACTCGGCGAATGCTTTCGCGTCGCGCTCGGCGCTCTGCGGGTCGACGAAATAGGCGATGTCGCGGCGCGGCGGGAGCGCTTGCGGTCCTCCGAACTTCTGTCCGACGCTATCGCACTTCACTACCAGCCATTGAATGATCGGGCGTCCGATCTTGTGATCCCACTCCAATGCAACATAGGGCATGTAAACGATCTCCTTTTGAAAAACACGAGGCGGCGCGGAGATGCGCTGCCAGTCCCCATCAGAAGGCGCACAATGTTATTGTTTATTTCCGGCAAGCAGTCTCTACGGCATAATCGTTGGCCGTCTAACTGCATGCATTGATCTCCATATGCACTTCTTCCATTCCGCCAGCCGCAAGACCCGTCCATCCCGAAAAACGGAGCCATCGCTCCTGAGTGAGGACGCACGCCGCTCGCGTCTGCTCGAT
This sequence comes from Acidobacteriota bacterium, assembly GCA_030775085.1. Lineage (GTDB taxonomy): Bacteria > Acidobacteriota > Thermoanaerobaculia > Gp7-AA8 > Gp7-AA8 > QHVT01. The sequence goes on from JALYJW010000147.1 coordinate 872, forward strand.
GCTCTGCCCGCCATTGCCTGGTCCGCTTCGGCACAGACGTTTCGCTTCACCTACATCAATCCGGCGGCGGAAAAGATCCTGGGCTACCCCGCCAGCCGCTGGCTCGACGAGCCGCATTTCTGGACCGAGCACCTCCATCCGGAAGACCGGCACGTGGCCATCTTCTGCCACGACGAGACCCTGGCTTGCCGGAATCACGAGATCGTCTATCGGATGATCGCCGACGACGGCCGCACCGTCTGGCTCCGCGACTCCGTCAACGTCCACACCATCGACGGCGTGGCGGTGGAGCTGTTCGGCGTCATGGTGGACATCACGCGCGAGCGACTGGCCGAGGCGGCATCGCTGGAGAACCGCGAAAACTTCCGGCGCATGGTAGAGCTTTCGCCGGACTGCATCGGCGTTTACGCCGACGGCACATACGTCTACGTCAATCAGGCCTTCGTGCAGCTCCTCGGCGCGACCAATGAAACCGAGATCGTGGGCCGGAGCGTGTTCGATCTGGTCGATTCCGCGTACCGGGAAAACGTCAGCAGGCGGCTGGAGCGGCTCAGCGGGGGAGAGAGCGCGCCCTACATGCGCGAACAGTTCCGGCGCATCGACGGCTCGCTGTTGGACGTCGAGGTGGCCGCACTGCCGTTGCGTTACGGCAATCGCGACGCGGTGCAGGTGATCGCCCGCGACATCACCGAAAGCGTGCGCGCGCAACATGCGCTCGAGGTGTCGGAACAGCGCTACCGCGAGCTCGTCGAAGACGTCACCGACATTCTTTTCGCCGTCGATCGCGAGGGCCGCTTCATCTCGCTGAACCGCAGCTTCGAGCGCAGCACCGGCCATCGCGTCGCGGAGTGGATCGGCCGCCCGTTCACCGATCTCTTCATGCCGCATTCCGTGGCGGCGGCTCAGGTTCATTTCAAACAATCGCTCGCAGGAAACAGCGGAATCATCCGCGAGTACGAAATCGAGGCGCGATCGGGAGCGGCGGTCACCGTAGAGATCTCTACGCAACCGCGTTACGTCGACGGTGTCCTTGCTGGCACGATCGGGATGGCCCGCGACGTGACCGAGCACCGCACCATCGCGCGCAAGCTCGAAGAGGCCAAGCGGATGAGCAGCCTCGGACAGATGGCGGCCTCTCTCGCGCATGAGTTCAACAACGTGCTCATGGGCATTCAGCCGTTCGTGGAGGTGATCAACGCCAAGGCACCGCCCACGCGCGCGATCACCGACTCCATCGGTCACATCACGCGCGCCATCGGCCGAGGAAAACGCGCATCGCAGGAGATCCTGCGCTTCGCCAACCCGAAGGAGCCGCAGCTCTTCGGCATCGACGTCCGGACCTGGCTGCCGACGCTCCTCGGACAGTTGGCGGCCGCGCTGCCGCCAGGAATCGCGCTCAGCAATTCGATGGAACCGCGCGTGCGCTTCATTCGCGGCGATCTCCAGCATCTCGAACAGGTGATCACCAATCTGGTCTTCAACGCGCGCGACGCAATCACCGGCAGCGGCGCCATTCACATCGACGTCTCCCTCGCGGAGCCTTCCACGAACGGCGGCCCATCCACGGACTTCGTGCGGATCACCGTCTCCGACGACGGGCCCGGCATCGCGCCGCAAATGCTCGACCGGATCTTCGAGCCGCTCTTCACCACCAAGCGGAACGGCACCGGACTGGGACTGGCGATCGCGCGCCGCTTGGTGGAGAGTCAGGAAGGAACGCTCACCGCCGAGAACCGTCCAGACGGCGGCTCGGCCTTCCACCTCCTCATACCCGCCGCGGACGAAGCGTCTCCGTCGCTCCAGCCGCTCAGCTCTGCCGCCCGATCCGTCACGCGGGTCCTGCTCGTCGAAGACGACTTCTCGGTCGGCGCGGGATTGGAAGAGCTTCTCAACTCGGAAGGGTACGCAACTACCTGGGTGCGCTTCGCGGGAGAGGCCTGCGAAGCCGCGCGCCGAAGCCGGCCGCAGGTGGCCATCATTGATGTGAATCTTCCGGACGGCAGCGGCATCGATCTCATCGCAACCCTGCGCGCCGAGCACGGCGAGCTGCCGGTCGTGCTTTCGACCGGCCACGTCGAGCTGATTCTCTCAGACGACAACAAACGCGTCCTGTCGCTGATGAAGCCCTACGAGCTCCGCGATCTGCTGGCGGCGATCGGGCAAGTGACCGCCGCGGCGTGAGATCAGCAGGCAGTTCGCAGTAGACAGTAAGCAGAGGAAAAAGCACGCTCGGGTGGGGTCTACGAGGTGAAGAATCTCATACAACGAGGACGCAAGCGTGTTCACCACAGAGACACAGAGGGCGACGGAGGAGGACGGAGTAAAGCGAAACCTAGAACTGCTGCAGATTGCCTTACTCCGTCCTCCTCCGTCCCCTCTGTGTCTCTGTGGTGAGCACCCCCGTGCCGGAAGCGTCAGCCGATCCAACTACCCGCGAGCAGGCTTCGCGCGGGCGTTGATTCTCCGCACGATCGCCTGCAGCGACTCCGCTTCGGGCGCGGTGACTTTCTTGTCGCCGCTGGCGTGGCGCAGGCTTTCGAGGAAGGGTTGCATCTGGACGACCGAGATCTTTTCTTCGCGGAAGTTCTTCAGCATCAGCGCCACTTCATCGTCGAGCGCTTTCCTCTGCGCAGGCGTGACCTCGGCGGCGTACTGACCCTTCATCTCGGAGACCGACATCCCGATGGCGAAATGCATGAAGCCGACGAATCCGCCGGACGAAAGGAACGCGCCGCCCGCGAATACGAGGATGAGCACCACGACGGAGGCGGCGCCGCAGCCGAAGGGCGCCCACTGCGGCAGAACGGGCGGCCGTAATGGCCCCGAATAATATTCAGCAGGCCACAGGAACCGACTTGTGGAAGTGTTTTCAGACACCGTCATTGCGCGGTGAGGTTATCATGTGCGCCAATGGCAGCTTTGGCGAATGTAAGCGTTCTCATTCTCGACGACAATCCTCTCGTCCTGAAACTCGGGCGAGCCCTTCTGGAGCGCGAAGGGTGCACGGTATTGACGGCGTCGAGCTGGATCGAGTTCAACCATGTCCTGGCCAGCAACACGCCGGACATCATCTTCCTCGACGTGAACCTCCCCAGCATCAAAGGCAACCGCCTGAGCGAAGTGCTGAAGTCGCAGTCGAACAAGAAGGACATCCCCATCGTACTCATCTCCGATTTGCCGGAGCGCTCGCTCGAGGAGATGTTCCCGAGCTCGGGCGCGAATGCCTGGATGCGCAAGCCGCTGACGCGCGACAAGATCGTGGACATGATCACGCGCTACGTGCCGTCCGCGCGGTAGGCGCATGACCATGTCGCGACCGGCGCTGCGACCGGCGTTGCGACATGCCGCCGTATTCGCGTTCTTCGTCGTCCTCTCCGTCATCCTGACCTGGCCGCTGGCGATCCGCCTCGACTCGATCGTTTCCGACCTCGGCGATCCGCTGCTGGTCACCTGGATCCTCGACTGGACCAGTCACGCGCTCTTCCACCAGCCGCTGTCGCTGTTCGACGCGCCGATGTACCACCCCGAGCCGCTGACGCTCGCCTACAGCGAGCACCTCACCGGCATCGCGGTGCTGATGCTGCCGTTTCATATCGCGGGAGTGGAGCCGCTGGCGCTTTACAACCTGGCCATGCTGCTGGGGTTCGCGCTCTCCGGCTATGGCGCGTATGTGCTGGCGCGGAAGTTCACGCCGTCGATCGCGGCTTCGCTGATCGCCGGGATCTTCTTCGCGTTCGTCTCGTTCAAGTTCGATCACCTCGCGCATCTGCAGAACGTGTTCTCGGGATGGCTGCCGCTGATTCTCGCGGCAATGATCGCGTACTGGCGCGAGCCGTCGCGTCGCAATGCCGGATTGTTCGCGGCGGCGTTCGTGATGAATGGCCTGACGAACGTCTATTACATGCTGTTCGTTGCGGCGGCGATCGCCATGACGGTGTTGTTTCTGCTGACGGCCGCGCCAAAACGCGATCGCCAGTTCTGGCTGCGCGCCCTCGGCGCGCTGGCCATCGCGGGCCTCGTGCTGCTGCCGTTCCTCCTCCCCTATCGAACCGTCTCGAAGATGTACAACCTCAAACGCGAGATCGGCGAAGTGGTCACGACCGGATGGCGCGCCTGGCTGGTGACGACGAACCGGAGCTTCGTGTACGGCCGCCTCGGAACGCCCGAATTTCAGATCACCGAGAATCAACTGTTCCCGGGCCTCATGGCGTTGTTTCTGGCCGGCGCGGCGGTGCTGCTCTCCGGAGCGCCGGCGTCCTCGCCGGCTGGCGCGGCTGCGTCTCGCAGCCGCCCCCGATTCCTGCGCGTGCTCGATGTGTCGATTGTCTGTCTGGCGTTGCTGGCCATCCTCTCGCTGATGACTCCGCGCTTCGCCATCACCGCATTCGGACGGCCGCTCGTCGCAGTGCGCGGCCCCGACCTCCCGTTCATGCTGCTGCTCGTACTCACGCTGGTGCGCCTGTCAATCCGCATGCCCCATTCGATGGGCGGCGCAAACGGCGCGACGCTGCGCGACGTTATGGCCCGATCGCGATTTCCGATCGAGGCATGGATGGCGGCGGTGTGGCTCCTGGCCGGCTTTCTCGGATCGTTCGGCTTCCGCAGCTTCTTCTTCGCCTTTCTCTTCAAACGCATCGGCGCCTTTCAAAGCATCCGCGCGGCGCCGCGATTCGCCGTGATCGCGTACGTCGGTCTGGCCGTGTTCGTCGCCATCGGCGCCGCCGCCATCATTTCCCGCCGGAAACTCATGGCTCCGCTGCTGATCGCGCTGATGATCGTCGACGTCTGGCCGACCGTGCAGTGGGAGCACGCGCTCTCGCAGAACACGCCGCTCGTTCGCTGGCTCGCGAAAGAAAAAATCGCCCCGATCGTAGAAGCCCCCGTCGAGCCCTGGCTCACCTTCCGCTATCTCCTCGGCCAAACCACTCATCGCCAGCCGATGCTGAACGGCACCTCCGGATTCGAGCCGCCCACGCACCGCGATCTCAAAGTGGCCTGGGAAAAACGCGAATACGACACGATGCTCGGCATCGCCGAACAGAACGGCGCCAAACTCTTCATCGTCCACGCCCACTGGCTCCCGCCCGACTCCCAGCAATCACTGCGCGATTTTCTACGCGGCAGCGTGGGCTCAGGACGCCTGCGCTTCATGCAACGCTTCGATCACAGCGTCGAAGGCGACTTCCTCTTCGCGATTACGCGCAACCACCCGCAAGGCGCAGCGCCACCGAACATCCCCGACCCCGCCGGACTCATGCCGCAGCAAATGCTCGAGCGCTTCCTCCGCAACGAGACAACACACACCAACACCACCTTCGGCATGCTCGAACAACCAACCTGGGACGCGGTCGTGAACGGCCCGCTGACCATCAACGGCTGGGCGCTCTCCCCACACGGAACGCGACACGTCTGGATACTCCTCGACAACGGACGCCATCGCTTCGAAGCCACACGCGTGCCGCGCGCGGATGTCCAGCCCCGCTACGGCTGGTACTACGACAAAGCCCCCGGATTCACGATCACCATCCCCTCACGGCCGAGGGGCGTGCCACGCAAGACGGATATCCAGATCGAGATCGAAGATGGGGCTGGGCGGAAAACGCGGTTGGAGGATGTGCTCTTCGTGTGGGAGTGATGGAATTGTCAGCTGCTCCCGCGAGCAATACAAAGCGCAATCAGCACCAGTCCCCCGACCAGTTCAAGAAGTATGAGCAATGCGTGGTGCTCGTGGTTCCCTCCTTGCACGTCCGCTGGCTAGAGACGCAGGTCTCAGGAGGTAACCGATGTCCCGCTTCACACTGATCCCAGCAGCAATCCTCTTAGTCACGCTCGCCGCATGTCAGGCGAAGGAGTCTCCGCAGGTCGCGACAGCGACGGAGTCCATGACGATGGTGACGACGCAAACCGCAACGGCGGCGGAGATCACGCCGTCTGCCGCGCTCACCCCCAGCCCAACAGAAACGGCCGTCACCACTACCGTTGTCACGACGACCATTGCAACCGTGACGACTGCTCCGAAACCGCAAGCCACTGTGGCGAAAAACGTCGCCACCGCGCCGAAGCCCGTCGCCGCGACACCGAAACCCACGCCTATAACCTCCACGCCGGCGCCGGCAACGCCAGCATTGAAACCAGCGACACCACCCGCCCAGCCAACACCTGCCCCCATTGTCGAAAAACCGCCCGCCAAGGTCGCGGAACCGGTCGCCACAACGCCTCCGCCCGCCGCAACCGCCACCAGAAAGACTCCTCCGAAGACTCACAACGTCGACCGTAACGGCGCCAAGCACGTTGCTGGTGGGGAGAACGCCACCCAGAAATGCGCCATGTGCCACGGCAAGGATCTGCGCGGCGGCAAGATGGCAAAGACGTCCTGCTACAGTTGCCACGAAACAGCTGTTTGGAAGTAGCGGTTATTCGACAAGCATCGCGCGTCGGTGAGCGCTTGGCCGTCAGACGACGCTGAACTCACGTCGCGCGGGTTGGCGTCGGCTGCAGCGTTGAGTTCGGCGACGGATCCGGAGGCTGTTCCGACGTGGTCCGCGACTCACTCTATCGCGCTTTGCTTGGCGGTCTACTGCCGTGCGCCGATCGCAGATACCGCGCCGATAAGGACCAATTGCAGAGCGGTGGTCAGACGAAACGCTCGAAGATATTTCGTAGATGCCTGAACCCGTCTGAGCCTCCGCCATGTGAGTAACGACAGTCCAATGTAGAGCGTGAACACGGGCAGGACGAGCGCCACGACGTAAGCACTAGCGCTCTCTAGCTGGCGGCTTCTTGCGACGAAAACGCCTATTCCGAGCAGCACGACCAACACGAAATACCAGGCAACCGTTCGCTCAATCGAAGCCGATCGTACGGCGGCACGCTCACCTTCGGTGAGTGCTTGCGAAGCACGTGACTCCGGCAGATCGCTCAGAATCCAGATCGCAAACAGCCCCAGCACCTCCCAAGCGTGATGACTCGGAGAGGCCAGCACCGCGAACGCTCCAAGGATGATCGCGATGGTCACAACCCGTACTGCTATCGCACGCATCTTCATGTGGTTCTGCCGCCCAACGGCCTGCGGTTCACCGGCTTCGGCCAACACGGAACCTGTGCAAGTAGTCTAGCAGCAGGCGGGCCGACGTCCGCTCCACCTCAGAGTCAGGTTGCAGTGCTTGCAATCGCCGCTTCCTCGACGACGCGAGTCTTGGCGACAAGGTCACCTAGCCTTTGGCTCAGCGGATTTGTCTTGGCCACGATGTAGGCCACGAGCCCAAAGAAGGCGAGAAGATCGACCGGATCCAGCATGCGACGCGCGAAAGCCTGACCAATCGTTACGGGGCGATTGTTTAGACCGACAACCCGCAGATCACAGACCCACTTGCCGAGCGTCCTTCCCCAAAATGCTTCAGGTAGCGGCATCAAGACAACCCATGCCGCGACGAGAGCGAGCACGTGACCACAGCCGGAAACTTGGAACCCCTCCTCTGTCTCCACGCCAAAGTAGCGCACGTACGCGAAGTAGAGCGCCGCGTAAACCGCGTAGTCGCCCACCGCCGCTCCCGCTCGGAGGAGAAAGTACCAACGGGTCGGGGTCGTTGTGGGAATTTGATCACTCACTGTGTGTCACGCCAACTAACGGCCCCGAGCTCAGCCGCCGGCACCGCATGCGCACTGTAGCACCCACGCTGTTGGTGCGGCGGTTCCGGTCGGCTGGAGCGCGAAGTTAGACCGCGGCTTCAGAGCAGTTCCGTTGCTGAATCTTGTGCCTCTGCACGAGCGAGCTCAATCGCTCCGACGCAACCAGGACAGATCAGCCCACGCTTGACCACAAAAAGAGCCTGATCTCCCGATGTCTGCAGACCACAGAGGGCGCATGGTGCGAGGGTTCCTGCAGCCGACCATGACACTTTCTGGGCTTGCTCAGTGTCAGCACTCTCGGCGTGTTTCTGGCTCTCACTTACGATTGCGAGACAAATGTCGACGCACTCATCACAAATATGAACACTGTTTGGACCTGCGATGAGGCGTCGGACGTAACGCTGTTCCTTGTTGCAGAACGAACAACGCAAGGCGACTTCCGGTTCGGGCGGTGACGGTGTTCGTCTGAACATATTCAGCGGTCTACCGGATCAGCACTCAGCAGCGCCGAACCCGTACGTGAGTCTACCGCGCTCGGGACTCATGTGGCGCGCTGCGATTTCGCCGCCTCACCACTTACCGGGAAACAGGGATGCCATGTAGGAGTCGACTTCACGACGCCATGGCGAGTTCGGCCCGAGCCGCGGAATGACGAGTGACATCACGATGAAGACACAGATTATGTGAGTGACACCAATGGCCAAAACGAAGGCGACCACGGTCAACGTGATCCGCACCGGCAAAGCCGTCGGGCGAGCAGCGCAAAGACCATTCCGGTTGCGACGCCCGCGGTTGCGAGCCAGAGAACGTGAATCAGAGTGAATGCCGGCCGCGCTGATGGACGCGATCCTTTGGATGCAATGCTCGGTTCCAGCTCCCCCACCATGGTCGCCTCCAAGCGTCGAACGGCCGACGCTCAGCCGCGCCAACCCGCACGTGACAGATTACCGCACTCGGGACTCACGCGGCGCGGGTTGGCGTCGGCTGCAGCGTTGAGTTAGCCGGCCGATCACTCGGTGATAGACATGGCAACGTGAACCCAGTATTTCGGCTCTGGTGGCTCCGGGTAAGTGTCCTTCTGAACGGCGGCCTGAAGGCATCTTGCGACCTCGGTAGTCGGACGAACCAACACCTGATCCACGACCCCAGCACCGTCCACGTTAACGAGCAGGTCAAAGTTTGCGAGGCCAGCCACCGGGACTTCCTGGGTACACCGAACCATCGTGCCGGCGTGCTTTTCGGCGAAGGCTCGTCCGAACGTGGTGTCGTAGTTCGCCCCTTCGGATGTCTTCGCGTTAGCCTTGGCGGCTGCCAAAGCGTCGTCGAACTGGTCTGCGAGGACCGGCAGGGTCAGAAGTAGCACACACAATCCGGTTGCCGCGCTGGTCAATCTCATCGTTCCCTCTGTACGGCTAACGGCCTTGCAGTTCACCGGCGCGAACCGCGACGGGATGAAGCAGGGCTCTAGGAACACAGTAAAGCAGCGGTTCGCGTCCGGTGCAACTACGAGTTAGCCGCGGCGCGATCTACGCCAGGATCTTTGGCCAAATGAGAAGAGTCAACCCGAGCACGATGACCAAAACACCTGACACGGTTGCAGATCTACCGCGGACGGTCGCAAATGGCTCGGAGCCATCCACCTCGACGGTGAACTCGCGTCTGCGAACCCACACGGCGCCTACGAGGATTCCTCCAAGGGCCCAGAGTCGAGCCCACGCTTCAGGTGTCGTAGCGGCTAACGGACCAAGGTTCAGCCGCGTGGCCCGCGACGCCATGATGGCACAACTTGGAGCGCCTTAGCGCAGCGGGCCACGTCGGCTGCAACCCAAGTTATGCGCCTGCTGCCCTATGCCCAGAGCCCATCGAAGGTTCGGAGGACGATCTCCGCAGTAATTAGTCCCAGCGTTGGATAGAGATCTTCCGTTCCGTACAGGGCGGCCCGAAAGGCGCGATGAATGACGGGGATGTCAACGATCCGGCCCGACTCGAAGGCCTCAAGAATTTGGAAGAGTTCAGGATGGTATGTGCGGGTTAACGCTTCTTTCGCCGCGCGGACATCGGGGCTTCTGAAGTCCGTCATCCATGTAGAACCTGAGCACTGATCTTCGTCGTCGACGCGGGCCAGCCGACACAAAAGATTCAGGGCCGCTGAACGATGCAAGAAGTCGATTTCTTGAACACTTCGAAACTGGTATTCGTATTCATATGCGATGTCAAGGTACTTGTACGGATCTACCGTGCCAACCTCCGCTCGGTCCCAATCGCCAAAGGGTTGACAATCTCCACAAATCTCAAAAAGCATGTATAGAAAGTCCTTGATGGCACAGCGGGACTCTTCGTATTCCCGGTGAAAGCTGCTCTCGTCGATACGAAGGATGCGCATTCTTGCTCCGGACATTTCGATCACCTTGGCGCATAACGGTCCCGGGTTCAGCCGCACGGACCGCGACGCCATGGTAGCGCAACCAGTGGACAGGAACGCAGCGGTCCGTGTCGGCTGCAATCCAGAGTTAGGCGCGGTCGGCAGCGCTCCGGTCGTTACTCGATGCGATGCGAGCCATCGTCCGAGATGACGAGAGAGACACGACGTCCCTTTAGAAACATGTTCGGAAGTACGAGTTCGCCCGAGG
>JALYJW010000148.1 GCA_030775085.1 Acidobacteriota bacterium
CCCTGATCGTTTGCTTCGATTCTCCGCACCGGCTACGCGGTGCGACTTCAAATACGTTCTTGTCCGTGGGTAGCGCGTCTGCGCGCGCAACCCACGGCTACCCTCTCCGTACCGCTAACGCGGTACCAGGCACCGCGGCGCGATGCGGAGCCGCCCGAATAATGTCCAAACTCCAGTGCGGTGGCTTGCCACCGCTTTGGTTAGCGCGCAACGGAGCGAACGTAATCACGCTACCGAAAGCGGCGGCAAGCCGCACGCACTCCAAAGCGCTGCGGCGCGGAGAGCTACTGCCGGCGCATCCAGAACTCCGACTCCGGCCAGCGCTTCTCGATCGCGTAGTACGCGTGTCTTCTGGCGAGGTAGGCGTCGTAGTGTTTGCGGACATCCGATGCGAAGAGTTTTGCGTGGTCCCTGCCGCGGTCGGCGTCGCCGCCGAGGGTGTTGGCGGCGACGCGGGCGGCCTGGATGCCGGAAGTGATGGCGTAGCCGATCCCCATCGACGAGAGCGGATCGAATCCGACGGCCGCTTCGCCCGCGGCGATCCAGGCATCGCCGGCAACAGGATCGAGGATCTGCGAATGCGCGGGACAGGCGACGGGGCCGTGAATGAGCTGCGCGTCCGCGACGCGAAGGCGTGTCGGTCGCGTTTCGGCAAGACGCGCCAGCCATGATTCACGCTCGTGCAGGTGGCCGGCGCGCACGAAATCGGCGTCGGTCATCAGCGCGACCACGATCCGGTTTTCGGGAAGACGCGCGGAGTACCACCAGCCGTCTTCAATCGCTTCGACGAGCGTCGCGGTCTGGTTTTCTGGACCGCCTTCGAACAACGCCACGAGGCCGGTGAGGGTGTCGTCTGCGATCGCATGTGCGCCTCGAGTGCGTGCGAATGCGGCGTGGCGGCCAGTGGCGTCGATGACATATCGCGCGGCGATGTTCTCCATCGTTTCCGCTGTGAGCGGCGTTCCGCGTAGCACGACGCCACCACGATCCTCGACGAGCTGCGCCAGCGACGCATCAAACTGTGTACGGTCGAGATGCCACGCATCGCCGCCGCCGGTGAAGAGGAAATCGCGTGACACGACATCCGCGCTACCCCACGCCGCGCTGGTGGCATACGCGCGTCGCTGTCCGCGATCGCTGAGCACGGCTTCCGCGCCGAGGTAAGTGAGGAGCGGGAACACGCCGGGAGAAAGCGTTTCGCCGACGCGCCAGACGTCATACGACGAACGCTCGAGGATGACCGGACGCAGTTTCGAATAACGCAGCAGCGTCAACGCGGCGGCGGAACCGGCTGGTCCGCCGCCGATGATCGCGACGTCGAAGTCACTCACTCGAAATCACTCACTCGCGCATCTGGGGTCATCCGGCGGCACGCCGTCGCACTCCGCGATGGCCCCTTCCTCTTTCATGAACCACGCGAGCGTGAAGTAGTTGGTCGGCTGCAGATAGCTTCCCGTCGCGGAAAGCTGATTGATCGGATGCCCCACGGCCACCGCGGCCGGAACGAACTTGTCGTGGTTCCGTTCTTTCTCGACGAAGTACGGATACGTTCTTCCTTCGGGGGATTCATTCTCGTTGACGATGAAGCCCATGTACGACCAGCCGATGACCAGATTGCCGATGTTGTTCGCGCCGCGCGTGTAATAGACCTGGAATCCGGCCGGCACACCCGCCGCGGCCTGATCGGCCGGCGTCATCTCGCCGGTGAGCACATGCATCGGCGCCTGCGGCGGCCACCAATACGTGTAATACGTAGGCGGCAGCGGAATCTCCGTAATGGCCGTGGTATTGGGCTGCGGCTTCTGTGGCGGATCGCTGAAATTCACATACTCCACCGAGCACTGATAGAAGTCCGCCATCCACGGTCCGGACATCCGCTTGGTGAAATCGCCCGGTTCGCATCCATCGATCGGCACCATCCACTTCGGCGGCGTGATGTCTTTCGGCCCGTACTTCGCGTACCACATGCCGGTCTCGTCGCCGAGTGTGCTCAAGCCATGCTCGCGATACCACGCTTCGTCCTTATGAATCTTGATGCGATACGCCTCGCTGTAGATGATCGGATTGCGCGACGTCCAGGTGACTTCGATGCCGGGCGACATGGGATGGCCGACGCAATTGCCGGCCGACGCGCGGTCGAGCGGATGAACGCTGTTCGGCCAGGGCTTCACGGCTCCGCTGGTGAATTTCCCTTTCGCCCATTGCCCCATCAGGAAGTATTGCGTCTGCGTCAGGCCCATGTACTTGCCGAGGTCTTCGTTCGTGACGGAGTTCGACCCGGAGTTGAGCGGGACCATCGGCACGCGATTGTGGAACAGGGTCTGGTGCGGCTCGGAAAGCTCGTTGCCCGATGAGTCGCGGAAGTACGAGAAGAAGGTCTGCCGGTTTTTCAGATTGCCGGCGGATAAATCGCGCGCATTGAAGCGCGGCGAGATGAATGAGACCATCGACTGCACATTCGCCACCCAGATGTAATCGCCGATGCGCTCGAGGATCGGCTCGATATCGCGCTCGTAGCTGGCTTGATAGTTCGGATTGAAGCCCCCGTAGCGATTGTCGTTGTAGAGATCAGCAACCAGATTCTGGAAACGCACCGCTACATCGAAGATGTTGTCGTCGAGCGTGGAGATGTTGCGCAGCTCGGGCGCGTATTTCGGCGAGCCGATGAGCGCCCACGCCGTCAATACGATCGGCTCGGCCTGACCTTTCAGTTTGAGCCGGCACCACACCGGGCCGTCAGACGTATCGTCGAACCAGGTGTCGGCGCCGGTATACGTGGCGATCGGCACCTGCCCGCCGGCATGACCGAAACCGCCGAGAACGACAAGGCGGCCTGACCGGCCCATGATCAGATCGCCGAGCGTGTTGACCTCGTAAGGCACGCGCGGGGCCTCCGGATCGATGGGAGGAAAAGCGCCCTTCGGATAGTCGGCGGGAATCGTGTCGCGCGAGAATTTCGCACGCTGGCCGGGCTTGCTCACGGTGCGCGGCCCCGGATCGATGATCAACTGCTTCTGCCGCTCCGCCTCGCCCTGGATGTACCAGTTGCGAAGACTGGCATCGACGAGCGGCGTGGGCGGATCATCGGGATTCGGATAATAGTTCGCGTTCTCGGTGACCGCGTTCTTGTCGCCGGCCAGATAGACGTTGCCGATGAACTGATCGTTGTTGTACCAGACCGCTTTCTTGTTCGCGAGGTGAACCGTCCACTCGATCGATTCCACCGCCGCATCGTCGAGCGTCACCTCGCGTCCCGGATCGTTGGGATCGTTCGAGTCGAACGCAAAAACGCGGAACTGCGCGCCCTGACGGCGAATGCGTCCCGCGTCATCCTTGAACTTCTTCACGAAAACGGGGCGTCCGCCTTCCGTCTTCGGCGTACCGTCGGGAGAACACTCGATCGGCAAACCGCCGATCGTCTCCGGCTCCAGGTAAAACTCATCCGGACTATTGCCCAGCCGTGCCACACCAATGGCCGGGTGCACGGCGTAACGCGTCGGACCTTTCTTTCTGGAACGCTGCGGCGCCTGCGCGGCCATCTCCGCCGCGGCCGCCGCGGCAACGGTGGTTACGGTGATGAATTTCCGGCGAGTCCACTTGGACATTCTCTACCTCCATGCGCCTCAACTCTGAACGAAGTGAAGAGTCAGGTTAGCACTGCGAATTGAAGTTTGTTGTGCAGATGCTAACTCGACTCTTCGCTTCGCTCAGAGTTGGGCGATGGAGTGAATTACAATCCGCCCGCCTCTATGTCCCCCTTTCCTGCCTGGCATTTCCGCGAGATGGATCGCGGAGAGATCAATGTCGATCCGGTGCATGACGAGTTTTTCAAGGCGCAGGATCTGGCGGATGCGCTGGTGCGCGAGGCCATTCAGAATTCGCTCGATGCGCGGCGCGGGCATTCGCGCGTGCGCGTGCGATTCCGGTTCGCAGTCGACGATCAGGCGCTGGCGCCGGAAGTGGCCGCGAAGTATCTGCGCGGGCTGCAGGCGCACCTCGATGTCGTCGCGCCGCATCTGCAGTCGGCGCTTCCCGATCTCGCCGGTCCGATGCCGTTTCTGCTGATCGAGGATTCGGGCACCCGAGGACTGACCGGCGATCCCGGCTCGGATCCGGAGCTCGATGCCGATGACGGCGCGCGGAACGATTTCTATTATTTCTGGCGCAATGTCGGGCGCTCCGGAAAGGGTGAGATGGATCGTGGCCGCTGGGGTCTTGGCAAGGCGGTGTTCTCGGTCTCGTCGCGCATTCACACGATTTTCGGGCTGACGCTCCGGGTCGATGACGAGCGCCGTCTGCTCCTCGGGCAGTCAGTGCTGAAGACGCACATCCTGAACGGGCATCGCCGCGCGCCGTACGGTTTTCTCGCCAACGTCGGCGACGACTCGTTTCCGCACGCGCTGGCAGACGAGAACATGCTCGATCGTTTCGTGGCCGACTTCGGCCTGCAACGCGCCGAGCCCGGTCTCTCCATCGTCGTGCCGTTCCATCGCGATGACGATCTGCGCTTCGAACAGCTCGTGGCCTCGGTGGTCCGCCAATACTTCTACCCGATCACGCGCGGCGATCTCGTCGTCACCGTCGAAGAGAACGGCGTCATCGAGACCATCAGCCAAACCAGCATCGACGGCATCGCCACGCGCTACGCCACCGGTGATTCTCTGTCGAGTCTCTGTGCGCTGACGCGCTGGTCCGTGCTCCTCGGCGAAGAGGAATGGATCGAAATCCCGGAGCCGCTGAACGGAGCGCCGAAATGGCGCGAGGATGCCATCGCGCCCGACACACTCGAGCTGCTGCGACGCCGCTTCGAGGCCGGCGACCGGCTGGCGTTCCGCGTCCATGTTCCCGTGCGCCGCAAACGCAGCCGCGCCGCGTCATCATGGTTCGCCGTGATCCTGGAGAAAGACGAGCAACTCAAACGCGGAGAGCATCACTTCATCCGCCGCGGAATCACCATCCCCGAGGTCAAAAGTCCGCGCGACAAACCGGTGCGCGCGATTCTTGTGGCGGATGACGATGCGCTCTCCACGTTCCTCGGCGACGCCGAGAATCCGGCGCACTCGGATTGGTCGGAGCGCAACGACAAGATTCGCAACGTTTACGAGAACGGCGCGTACACGCTGCGCTACGTGAAAAACGCCATCGCCCAACTGGCGGCGCTCGTGACGACACCACCTGCCGGACGCGCTCCCGATCTGCTCGCGGAAATCTTCTCCGTCACGATCGCTAACAACGGCGATCAGTCCGGAGCGCGGCGGCCGCAAGGGCCACTTGCAGACGCAGCAACCGGCGCCGAGATGCAGCACATCCCGATCAAGTCGCACGAACAGCGCATCAAGATCACGCCGGTATCCGGCGGCTTCGCGCTGCGCGGCAGTGGATCGATAAGCGATGTCGGCGTGGCGTTCGTGGCCGAAGTCGCGTATCGCACGCGCAACGGCAATCCGTTTCGCAAATACAACGCATTCGACTTCACGATCGGCGAGGACGGCATCGTTCTCTCCGGCGACGGCGCCACCATCCGCGCGCTGCAAGACAACCGGCTCGAATTTCTGCCGACCAAACCCGACTTCCATCTCGCGCTCGTCGGCTTCGATGCGCGCCGCGATCTCGTAGTCCGTCTGTCGCGAAAGGACGACGATGCTGCGGAAACTGAACTTCACTGAGCGGACGAAAATCCCCCGCTCCGCGATCCAGATCGCGCTGCGCCGCGAGAGCGACGGCGTGCTGGCCTTCGATCCGGTGCTCGACCTCTCCTCCGTCAGCGCGCCCGCAACGTCGCGCGTTTATATCGAGGCGCATTACCGGACTTCGTACATGCGCTTCGATTGCGGCACGCTCGGCGATCTCACTCTGCCGGACGACCGCCGCCTCTCCGAGATCGATAGCGGCAGCGTCGTTCGTTTTCGCGTGAAGGTCGTCGACAACACCACGCACACCCACCGCATCGTGGCCGCGGCGGATGACATCACCGTATCCGCATCCTCGATCGACGGTGGCTCGCGCGTGCCGTTGCTCGAAGTGAATTTCCGCGACCTCGGCGATCTGCCGTGGCGCGTGGAGCTCGAGACCAACGGTCCGGTGCTGGAGCTCAACAACCGCGTCGAAGGCATCGAGCGGATGGCCCGTCACGACGCCGCATTCTTCGCGCTCGTCTACCCCGCCGCCGTGCGCGAGATCCTCACGCACATCCTCGTGATCGAACAGTACGACGTCGCCGAGGAGAGCGATGAGTGGTGGAGCCTCTGGCTGCGTTGGGCGCGGGAGATGACCGACGCCGCGATGCCCGCCGAGATCGAAGACCGGCGCGTGTGGATCGACGAAGTGGCGGCGGCGTTCTGCGGCCGGCATCGTGTGATCGAAAAACTGCAGCGCGTCCACGCCGAGGAAAAACGATGACGGCGTTGCGCAAACTCAATGCGCGCGGCGTTGCGGCGTTCCGGGAGTACCTGCGCAGCATCCGCGCCGGCTCGGAGTTCCAGTCCAATCCCGCGCTGCTGTACGTCGACGAATTCTCGTCACCCATTCAGCCGCGCATCGAAATCGCCCCGCGCCGCTTCACGAACAAACTCGACGCCGCGGTGTATCTGAGCAGCGTCATGCAACCGATCGAATCACCGGCGCTGACGAGCGACGCCGGATTGTGGGCATGGCTGGCGCTCTACTACTTCGATCAGCTCTCACCCATCGGCGCCGATGGCAAACGACGCCCGCGCGAGGACTATCACTACATCACCGGAACCGGACGATGGGTCCACGAACGCCATCTGCTGGCCGGCCCGTACCGCATCTACCGCATGCACGGTGAGCGCGCGCGCCTGCTGCTCCATCCCGCCGTGCATCAGCACGGGACCTTCATCTACGACCTCAGCTTCCATCGCGACCTGATCACCAACCGCGGCCTGATCACCGCCATCGACATGCTGTACTGGAACCCGCGCACCAAACGACCCAAACGCGGCGCAACGACATCGTCGCGTCCGGGAAATCTGCGACGACTGATCGCCGTACTGCAACAGCTCGACCTCAACTACGACCTCTACGGCATGCGCGCATCCGAGATCCTCGCGCTACTGCCCGATGAATTCGCGGCCTGGCTGCCCGCGCAGAAATCGATTTGATTCTCCGCACCGCAGCGAGCGGAACGCGCGTACGGGTACCGCGTTAGCGGTACGGAGACAGTAGCCGGGGGCTAGTGTCTTTCAGCGTGCAACGCACGCGTGATCCGCGCTTCACTGAAGGTCGGGCCGGCTACGCCACCGAAATCCCGGTGAGGCCGTTCGGGTGCGCGGTGGCGCCGAGGCAGCGGCGGACGGAGGCGATGAGGCGAGTGGGGATCACTGGCTTGGAGAGGGTCTCGCAGATGGTGGGGAAGAGTTTGCGGACCTCGCCTTCTTCGAGGCCGGTGACGACGACGATCGATTCCAGCAGTCGTGGGGTGGTGCTGGCGATGTACTCCATGACGTCGGTGCCGCTCAGTTTGGGCAGGGCGATGTCGAGGACGATGGCGTCGTAGTGGTACTGGGCCAGTTTGCCGACGGCTTTCTCTCCATCGGCGGCCTCGTCGACGCGGCAACCCTCCCCCTCCAGGACCCTGCGCAGGGCATCGCGGGTGGGGGTGTCATCTTCAACGATGAGGACGCTTGGACGCATGTCTGGAAGTAACTCTAGCAGCACTCCACGGCCACGTGAAGCAGGAATATCTCAGCATTTATCGATGTACGCTGCCGCGGCCTCGATGGCATCGGGAACACGCCCCTTCAGGGAGTGGTCGCCGCCTTCCATCCACTCGATGCGGATCGCCGGTGAGAGCGTGTACGTCGCGACGTCTTCGCGCGTCCCGAAGATGTCGCGCGTGCCCTGCAGGATCAGCGACGGCGTGCGCAAGTACTCGAGATGCGCGGTGCGCAGTTGCTGCGGCTTGCCCGGCGGGTGGAAGGGATAGCCGAAGACGAGCAGCCCGCGCGCGCCCACTTCGTCGGCGATCATGCTGGCCATCCGTCCGCCCATCGACTTCCCGCCCACGATCACCTTCTCGCCGCCGCCAAGCTCCTCGACCACGCGCCGATACGTGTCGAGCAACACCAGCTGCCGATCCGGCGCGCCGCCACGCTTCGCCGACGTCCGCCGCGCGGCCATGTACGGAAACTCGAACCGCACCACACGGATCCCGCGCTCCCCCAACGCCTTCGCGACGATGTTCATGAACGAAGTGTCCATCGCGCCGCCTGCGCCGTGGGCGAAGAGGAAGGTGGGCGTGGCGGATTCGGGGCCGTCGGTGAGGTAGTTCATGGTCATAGGTTAAGGGATGCGGGATACGGGATTGAGGATTGAGAATTGAGGATTGAGGATTCGCTTCGGCGGAGCCAATCCTCAATCCTTCATCCTCAATCCCGTCTCACCATCCCCGCACCGGCCGCCATTCGTCCACGACTCTGCCTTGCTCCACGATCTGGTAGCGCTCGAACAGCGCGGCGGTCAGGCAGGAGTGGTTCGGGAGGATGCGCAGGCGCGTGCCGATGGAGACGCGCGTTTCGGTGAGGATCTTGCCGTGCTCCTGCGAGAGCGAGGCGATGCGCATCGGCAGCGGGTGAAGGTCAACGTCGCAGACGATGCCGTAGCCGCAGCGCGGGTCGATGTGTTCGGGGCCGGTGTCTTTCGAGAGCGCCAGCGCGCCGGCGTCGACGATGATCGTGCCGCGCTCGGGATAGGAGCCGACGACGGTGGTCAGCACCGACACCGCCACATCGGCGCGCGCGCAGGAACCGATCGTGGCCTGGAAGGCGTCGAAGAATACGTAGTTGCCGGGCCGCACTTCATCGCATTCGCTGAAGCGATCCACGACCATGGCCGTCGGCGTGGAGCCGATGCTGCGTCGCGCTTCGCCCAGTCCCTCCGCGGCCAGCAGCGCGCGGAAGCGCGTCAGACACGCCGACTCCTCCGCCGCAATCCGTCCGATCTCTTCCCGATCGCGCGCGTTGTACGAATGGCCCGCATGCGTGAGCAGTCCCTGGAACCGCACCGCTTCGGAACGCGCCAGCGCGATGGCCAATCGCGCGCTGTCCGGATTCTCGGGATCGACTCCGGCGCGGTGCGTGCCGCAGTCGACCTTCAGGAAGACATCGAACGTGACGTCGTGATTCGACGCGAACGTCTCGATCGCACGCAGCGTCTCCTCGGAGTCGAGCAGCACGCTGAGCCGTTCGATGCGCGACGCGAGATCGGCCGCACGCTGCAGCTTTTCCAGTGCGATCGGCACCGCATAGGTGATGTCGCGAAAGCCATCGGCGGCAAACTGCTCCGCCTCGGCGAGCGTGGAGACGGTGATCGGGCCGGTCGCGCCGCCGTGTTGCATCCTTCCAAGGGCCACGCTCTTGTGCGTCTTCACGTGCGGCCGGAAGGCGACGCCGGAGAGCAACGCTTTCTCGCGCATCGCATCGCAGTTGCGCCGCACGATGTCGCGGTCGACGAGGAAGGAGGGCGTGGCTACGTCCTGTAGAAGCAATTGCGTCATTCCGAGGATTCTGTACTGAGAATTGTGAATTGAGAAACGACCATCGAGAATTGTGTCCGTGCGGAAGATCCTCCACATCGACATGGATGCGTTTTACGCGTCGGTCGAGCAGCGCGATGACCCGTCGTTGAAAGGGCGTCCGGTGATCGTCGGCTGGCCCGGCGAGCGCAGCGTGGTCTGCGCGGCGTCGTACGAGGCGCGCAAGTTCGGCGTGCATTCGGCGATGCCGGCCTCGCGCGCGAAACGCCTCTGCCCCGAGGGAGTGTGGAAGCATCCGGATTTCGAGCGATACCGCGCCGTGTCGAGCGCCATCCGCGCGATCTTCGAACGACACACGCCGCTCGTCGAGCCGCTCTCGCTCGACGAAGCCTATCTCGACGTCACGCAAGAACTGACCGGCATCCCCACAGCCACCGAAACGGCGGAAAAGATCCGCAGCGAGATACGTGAGGAAACGCATCTCACCGCATCGGCCGGCGTGGCGCCGAACAAGTTCCTCGCGAAGATCGCCTCGGATTGGCGCAAGCCCGATGGCATCTTCGTCATCCGTCCGCATCAGGTGGAGAAGTTCCTCGTGACGTTGCCGGTGCGCAAGATCCCCGGCGTCGGCAAGGCCACCGAGACGTTGCTGCACGAGATGAACATCCTCACCGTCGGCGACCTGCATCGCTTCGAGCTGCAGGAGCTCATCGCGCGATTCGGCAAATGGGGCACGCGCCTCTGGGAGCTGGCGCGCGGCATCGACGAGAGCCCGGTACAACCGTCGCGCAAACGCAAATCGTGGTCGAGCGAAAACACCTTCGCCACCGACATCACGCGCGAAGAAGCCGCGGAGTGGATCCGCACGCAAGCGCTGAAGCTCTGGGAATCGCTCGAAGAACGCTCCATGCGCGGCCGCACCGTGACGGTGAAACTGCGCACGCCCGATTTCAAAACGGCCACGCGACAACTGAGTCCACCCGAAATGCCCGGCAGCGCCGAGGAACTCGCAACGATCGGCGTATCGCTGCTGGAACGATTCGACTTCCCGGCGGAAGCGCGATACCGGCTCGTCGGAGTGGGCGTGTCGAACTTTCTCGATGAAGAAGATGAGGCGGTGGAGGTCGAGAAAGAACCGTCGCTGTTCGCGAGCGAATGAGCGCTTTTTTTCTCTGCGCGGCGCGCTTTGGAGTGCGGCGGCTTGCTGCCGCTTTCTGTAGCGTCGCACGTACGCCTCCGTTGCACGTTACGAAAAGCGGCGGCAAGC
>JALYJW010000149.1 GCA_030775085.1 Acidobacteriota bacterium
CCCCGCAACAGCGGGGAGAGGGTTAGGGTGAGGGGCGGCTCTCGCGAAAACACTCACCGCATCACGATCTCCCGCCACCTGTCCTTTCCCACTTCGAAGTCGGCGATGGTGCGGAGTGTCAGCGGTTCGCTCGGGCTGCGGACGTTGGTGGTGGCGGTGGCGAAGACGGTCACGCGCTTCGTCTCGCCCGGGGCGATGGTCTCGCGGAACTCCCGCGCGGTGCGGCGGATGGCGTAGGTGGCCATGCCAGGCGAGTCGATCTCGACGCGGCGCAGGACGATCGGGACACTGGCGCGGTTGACCACGGTGACGTCGATGTTCGCCGGCGCGGTGTTACCGGATCCGAAAAAGACGGTTCCCGACAGATCGGAGCTGACATCGGGCGCGGTGATCCCGGCGGGACGAGAGCTACCGGTGGATCCGCATGCAATCGTGAATAGCGCGGC
Source organism: Acidobacteriota bacterium (assembly GCA_030775085.1). Classification (GTDB taxonomy): domain Bacteria; phylum Acidobacteriota; class Thermoanaerobaculia; order Gp7-AA8; family Gp7-AA8; genus QHVT01. The sequence continues at coordinate 447 of JALYJW010000149.1, forward strand.
GACGGCGACGACAAAGAACAGTAACGACAGGCGGCGATGCATTGAAGACACTCCTTGTTCCATGTTATGCAGCGGTCATGAAGAAGATCATTCTATTGCTCGCGCTGTCGGTCTCCTCCTTCAGCGCCGTTTCTCAGGAGAAGCTAACGCGGCTTTTACGCCAGCCCGACATTCACGGCGATACGGTCGCTTTTGTGTACGCCGGAGACATCTGGCTGGCCTCGGCGAACGGCGGCGATGCGCGCCGCCTCACGTCCGACGAAGGAATGGAGTATTTCCCCAAATTCTCTCCTGACGGACGGTGGATTGCCTTCACCGGCGACTACAGCGGAAGCCGCCAGGTTTTCGTCATCAGCGTCGACGGCGGAGCGCCTCGGCAGTTGACGTTTTACAACGATGTCGGCCCCATGCCGCCGCGCGGAGGCATCGACAACCGCGTCATGGACTGGACTCCAGACGGGAAATACGTCCTCTTCCTGCCACACCGTCTGCCGTGGGGCGATCGCATGGGCCGCCCATACATCGTTCCGGTGGCCGGAGGCATGGAGACACCGTTGGCCATCCCCGAGGGCGGCGGCGGGATGTATTCACCCGACGGCACGAAGCTCGTCTACACGCCGATCGAGCGCGAGTTCCGCACCTGGAAACGCTATCGCGGAGGCCGTGCGCAGGACGTGTGGATCTACGACCTCGCCGCGAACAAGGCCGAGCAGCTCACGAACAATCCCTACACCGACAGCCAGCCTGTCTGGATCGGCGACACGATCTACTTCACGTCCGACCGTCCTGAAGGCGAGCAGAAAGAAGCGGGCCGTCTCAACCTCTGGTCGTACGACCTGAAGTCGAAGCAGACCCGCAAGGTGACGACGCACGACGACTATGACGTGCTCTGGCCGAGCTCCGATCGCACGCAAGTCGTGTACGAGGCCGGCGGCTCGCTCTATCGCTTCGCGGGCGGCAAGTCGTCACTCATTCCGATCCGCGTCTCCAGCGATCTCCGCAACACGCTCCCGTACTTCCGCAACGTGCGCGACAACATCGAAGGCTTCCGGCTTTCGCCGGCCGGCGTGCGCGCACTCTTCGTGGCGCGCGGTGACATCTTCAGCGTGCCGGCCAAAGACGGGGAGATCCGCAACTTCACGCAGACTCCCGGCATTCGGGAGCGCGACGCAAGTTGGTCACCGGACGGCAAGTGGATCGTCTACCTGAGCGATCGTTCGGGCGATTACGAGATCTACGTCCGCGCCGCTGATGGCACCGGCGAGGAGCGCAGGCTCACGAGCGACGTAAAAGCGTGGCGGTTCGAGCCGCAGTGGTCGCCGGACTCGAAGATGCTGGCGTTCTCGGACAAGGATCACGCGGTCTACGTCGTTGACGTCTCCAGCGGAAAAGTGACCGCCGCCGACAAGGACGAATACGGCGACATCGTCGACTACAAATGGTCGCCCGATTCGCGCTGGCTGACCTACACGAAGAACAACGAAGCGCAGTTCTCGTCGGTCTTTGTCTATAACCTCGCCGACGCCAAGGCCTATCGCCTGACCAGCGGCATGACCAATGACGCGAACCCGGTCTTCGATCCGAAGGGCCGCTATCTCTATTTCACGTCCAATCGCGATTTCAATCTCACGTTCAGCGCGTGGGAGTTCAACTACGTCTACACCGATCCGACGCGCGTCTACGTCGGCGTCCTGGCCGAGGATGGACCGGCGCTGTTCCTGCCGCAGAGCGACGAAGAGAAAACCGCCGCGGCCGACGCTACGCCCGCCAAACCGGACTCGAAGGCCGATGCCGCAAAGCCCGATGCCGCGAAGAAGCCGTCGGTTGTCGTGAAGATCGATCCGGCCACGTTCGAGCGCCGCGTGCGCGCCATCCCCGGACCTCCGGGAAACTACGGCAACCTGAGCGCTCTCCCGAACGGCGTTCTCTACATCAAAGCGAACGATGACAATCAGTCGCTGCGTTACTACAACGTCGACGACCGCAAAGAAGAGACGGTGCTCGAGGAGCTCCGTGGCTACGACCTCTCCGCGAACGGCGAGAAGATTCTCGTGAGCCTCGGCCGCAACAACTTCGCCATCGTCAGTCCCAAGGGCGGACAGAAAACCGCCGAGACGACGCTCAAGCTCGACACGATGCAGATGAAGGTCGATCCGAAAGCGGAGTGGGCGCAGCAGTTCACCGATGCCTGGCGCATTCTGCGCGACTGGTTCTACGACCCGAACATGCACGGCCTGGACTGGAACGGCATCCGTCAGAAGTATGGCCAGCTCGTGCCGCACGTCGCGCACCGCGCCGATCTCGATTACATCCTCGGCGAATTGGCTGGTGAGATGAACGCCGGTCATGTCTACGTCGGCTCGCCCGCGGAGCTCAATCGTCCGCGCGTCGAGAACGGACTGCTCGGCGCAGAGATCGTGGCCGAAGGCGGCGTCTTCCGCATCAAGCACATTTATCCCGGCGAGAACTGGCACGAGAGCTTCCGCTCGCCGCTCACCGAGCCGGGCGTGAAGGTGCGCGAAGGCGACTACATCCTGGCTGTCGATGGAGTTCCGACGAAAGGCGTCGACAACTTCTATCGACTGCTCGAGAACAAAGCGGATCGCGTGGTGACGCTGCTCGTGAACGGAAGCGCCAGCACCACCGGCGCGCGCGAAGAGAAAGTCCGTCCCGTCAAGAAAGAGACCAACCTGCGCTATCTCGATTGGGTGGCATCGCGCCGCGCCTACGTCGACAAGGCTTCAGGCGGCCGCATCGGCTACATGCATCTGCCGAACACCGCGCAGGAAGGAAATCGCGAGCTGTTCAAGAGTTTCTATCCGCAGGTCAACAAAGAAGCGCTCATCATCGACGACCGCTACAACGGCGGCGGTTTCATCCCCGATCGCATGATCGAATTGCTCGATCGTCCTGTGCTGAACTACTGGGCGCGCCGCACCACGAAACCGGTGGCCACTCCCGCGTACGCGCACGTCGGACCGAAGGCGATGCTGATCAATGGCTACGCGGCATCGGGCGGCGACGCGCTGCCGTACTACTTCCGCAAGCGCGGCCTCGGCACGCTCATCGGCACGCGCACCTGGGGCGGTCTGATCGGAATCTCCGGCAACCCCAATCTCATGGATGGCGGCTCCGTCACCGCGCCGACCTTCCGCTTCTTCGACACCGAGGGACTGTGGGCAGTGGAAGGGATCGGCGTCGAGCCCGACATCGAAGTCGTCGATCGACCCGACCTCGTCGCCGCGGGACAGGATCCATCACTTGAAGCCGCGGTAAAACACCTCCTCGCCGAGTTGGCGAAGAACCCCGTGAAACGTCCGATCGTGCCGGACGTGACTGTGAATCGATAGGTGTATCGCGAGAGCCGCCCCTCACCCTAGCCCTCTCCCCGGAGGGGAGAGGGGACTGGCTCTCGTCTCATAAGTCCCCTCTCCCCACGGCGGCTTTATCGCCGAGGGGAGAGGGTTAGGGTGAGGGGCGGCTCTCGCCGGTATACTCATCGCGGTGTCCGAGGGTCCTCGCGTCACAATATTGATGCCCGTATACAACGGGCAGCGCTTTGCCGACGAAGCTATCGCCAGCGTCGTGGGGCAGGGCTTTGCCGGTTTCGAGTTCGTGATCATCGACGATGGCTCGACCGATGAGACGCCGGCCATCCTCGCGAAGTGGGCCGCGCGCGATTCACGCATCGTCGTCTCGCGCTCACCGCGGAATGAGGGTATCCCCGCCGCGCTCAATCGCGGGCTGGCGTTGGCGCGCGGCGAATACATCGGACGGCAGGATGCGGACGATCTCTGCGTTGCCGGAAGGGTCGCCAGACAGGTGGCCATTCTCGACGAGCACCCCGAGGTCGAGTTGGTGTCCGCTGGTTACGAGGTGATCGAATCGGACGGCCGGCGTCGTCATGTGATCAAGCGATACGAAGCTCCCGAAGTCATCGAGTACCTGCTGCACTTCAGCAACTTCATCGGCGGTCATGGACAGGTGATGTTCCGTCGCGCAACGGTCGCGGCGCTCGGCAATTACTCGGTGGAGTTCCCGAGCTCTCAGGATTACGAGCTCTGGTCCAGGCTCTTGCAACGCGGGCGCTGCGTCGTGGTGCCGATGATCGGCATGCGGCATCGGATGCACGAACAGAGAGCCAGCGTGGTGTGGGGGCAACGGCAGCAGAGTCACTCCGTCGCCATCAGTCGCAGAAATATCGAGACGCTGCTGCAGCGCGAATTGTCGGAGGATGAAGTTACGGCGGTCGCCGCAGTGTGGCGTCAGACGGGACAGCGCGGCATGGCTCACGACGCCCATCGGATGTTCCGCGAGACGTACGCACGATTCATTGCCACGAACCCGCTGCGCCGCCATCGCCGCCGCGTACGAATCGCCAAAGCACGTGCATGGGTGATCGGTGCGGCAGTCCACGCCAAACAGGGGAACGTGCTCGAGGCGTTGCAGTACCTCGGATACGCGCTCCGCTGGCATCCGATCGGATTTGTTTCCGGTCTCGCGTCGATCGCCGCGCGCGCCGCCGCGTACGTGCGGCGGAACGCATCCTTTCTCCGCGCACCGAGCCTAGAAGATGTGGATCCCTCGCGACTGAACCTCGGCTAGTGCGTCGAGGAAACGTGCGCGCGGGATTTCGCGTGCGCCGAGGGCTTCCATGTGTGGCGTCATCACCTGACAGTCGAGCAGCGTTGCGCCGCGCTCGCGGAGGTGATCGATGAGAAACAGCAACGCGAGCTTGGAGGCCTCGGGACGCCGATGGAACATGCTCTCGCCGGTAAACAGCCCGCCGCAATCGATGCCGTACAGTCCGCCGGCGAGCGTGTCCGCCTCCCACACTTCGATGCTGTGCGCATCGCCGGCATCATGGAGCCGCGTGTAGGCCTCGATCATGTTCGGCGCGATCCAGGTCCCATCCTGATCGGGGCGAAACGCATCTGCGCATTCCGCGATGACGGAACGGAAATCACGATCGATCGTGAATTGGAACTCAGCGCGCTTCTGAACCTTGCGCAGTGTGCGTCCGACATGCAGCTCGTCGAAAAAAATCACCGCGCGACGCCGGGGCGAGAACCATGGCAGCGGCAAGCCATCGTGCGGCCACGGAAAGATCCCTTTCCGATACGCCTCGCGCAACGTCTCCACGCGCAGATCCTCGCCCATGGCGACGACGTCGCTCGGAGCGTAACGCGGGTCGGGGAAAGTCGACATTGGTGAAGAGCTAGTACGTCAACTTCAGCTCCTCACCCTCCGCATCCACGACCACCGCGCCTCCCTCCGCCAGTGTTCCGAACAACACCGCATCGACGAGCGGTTCTTTGATCTTCGTCGAGATGAGGCGGGCCATGGGACGGGCGCCGAAGGAGCGGTCGTAGCCGTGTTTGGCGAGCCAGGCCCGTCCGCCTTCGCGGAGCTCGAGCGTCACGTTCTTTCCGGCGAGCTGCGTGCGGAGCTCGGCGATGAACTTGTCGACCACTTTCTCGATCGTCTCGAAGGCCAGCGGCTCGAAAGCGATCCAGGCATCGAGGCGATTGCGGAACTCCGGTGCGAACGTGCGCTCGATGATTCCGCGTCCGTGGCCGCTGGCGGCGTTGTTCATGAAACCGGGCGAGGCCTCCGTCATTTCGCGGCCGCCCGCGTTCGTGGTCATGATCAGGACGACGTTGCGGAAGTCGGCCTTCTTGCCGTTGTTGTCGGTGAGCGTGGCGTGATCCATCACCTGGAGCAGAATCGAGAAAAGATTCGGATGCGCTTTCTCGATCTCGTCGAGCACGAGCACCGCGTACGGAGTCTTCGTCACGGCGTCAGTCAGGAGGCCGCCCTGATCGAAGCCGACGTATCCCGGAGGCGCACCGATGAGCCGCGAGACGGTATGCGGCTCCATGTACTCGCTCATGTCGAAGCGAATGAACTCCACGCCGAGGGACAGCGCGAGCTGACGCGCCAACTCGGTCTTGCCGACTCCGGTGGGACCGCTGAAGAGGAACGAGCCGATCGGCTTCTCCGCACTGCCGAGACCGGAGCGCGAGAGCTTGATCGCGCTCACGACCTGCTTGATGGCGTGATCCTGACCGAAGATCACGCCGCGCAATTCGGACTCGAGCGCCTGCAGACGATCTTTCTCGCGCACGGCAACGGTGCGCGGCGGGATCTTGGCCATGCGCGAGACGACCGTCTCGACCTCATGGACATCAATCGCTTGCGTGCCTGTCGTCTCCGGCGTGCGCATCATCCGTGCGCGCGCGCCCGCTTCATCGAGAACGTCGATGGCTTTGTCGGGAAGATGCCGGTCGTGGATGTACTTCGCGGAAAGTTCGGCGGCCAGACGGATCGCTTCCGGCGTGAACGTCACGCCGTGATGCTCCTCGTAGTAGCTCTTCAGCCCTTCCAGAATCTGAATCGTCTCTTCGACCGATGGTTCGCCGACTTCGATCTTCTGGAAGCGGCGCGCCAGCGCGCGGTCGCGCTCGAAGGATTGTTTGTATTCGCCGTACGTCGTCGATCCGATCACGCGCAATTTGCCCGACGCGATGGCCGGCTTGAGCATGTTCGAAGCGTCCATCGTTCCACCGCTGACGGCGCCGGCGCCGACGATGGTGTGAATTTCATCAATGAAGAGGATGGCGTCTTTCTTCTCGGTGAGCGCCGCGATCACGGCTTTGAGGCGCTGCTCGAACTCGCCGCGGTATTTCGTTCCGGCCAGCAGCGAGCCCATGTCGAGCGACCACACTTCGGCGTTCTTCAGCACCATGGGGATCTCGCCCTGGTGGATCTTCAGCGCCAGTCCCTCGGCGATGGCGGTCTTGCCGACGCCCGGCTCGCCGACGAATAGCGGGTTGTTCTTGCGGCGGCGGCAGAGGATCTGGATCGTGCGCTCCAGCTCGGCGGTCCTGCCGATCAGTGGATCGATCTCGCCGTTCTTGGCGCGCTCGAGCAGATTCACGGCATAGCTCTCGAGCGGATTGCGTACGGGCGCTTCGTCATCGCCCGCGGCGGGCATCATCCCGGCCGGCATTCCCTCGGGGCCGTGTTTCGGGATGCCGTGCGAGAGGTAGGTGAGGACGTCGAGCTTTTCGACGCCGTGGCTGCGCAGGAGAAACACGGCCTGCGATTTCTCGGCGTGATAGATCGCGGCCAGCATCTGGCCGGTGTCCACTTCCTTCTGGCCCGAGCTCTGCGCGTGCAGTTGTGCGTATTGAATGACGCGCTGCAGCATCGTGGTCAGCGTCGGCTGGAGCTCGTTTTCCTCGAGCCGGTCGTACGTTTTGTCGATGAACTCGTCGAGCTGCTTCTTGAGCGACTCCACGTCGCCGCTGCAGGCGCGGATGACGTCGTTGACCGAACGGTCGTGCAGCAACGCGAATAGAAGATGTTCGAGCGTCACGTACTCGTGATGCCGGCGCACGGCCTCGCTCACGGCGAATTCGAATGTAGCTTGAAGCCCTTTGGCAATCATCAGACTGGTTCCATGGTAGCGAGCAGCGGAAATTCGTGCTCGCGCGCGAGAGCAGTCGTCTTCTCGACCTTCATCTCGGCAATCTCGTACGTGAATGTTCCCGCGGCACCCGTGCCGCGGAGGTGAACGTTGAGCATGACATGCACGGCCTGCTCCTCCGGCATATTGAAGACCGCTTCCAGCACCCACACCACGAACTCCATCGTGGTGTAGTCGTCGTTGTGGAGCAGGACCCGAAAGAGAGGCGGCTCTTCGACCTTCTCCCGGCTCTCCGCCACGGCGGCTTCTTCGTACTGCGAATCGGGAATCGGCATGTCAGCGACGTTTTAACGCAAAATGGAGCGACAGAAATGCCCCCGCTTCAGCGCCTCAGCAAATACGCTCCGGTCCTCTTCTTCATCACCGGCTTCGCCTGGGACGCACTGACGCTCGGGCGCTCGATCAAGCCTGTCGACCTGTTCATCCTGGCCGCGTACCTTGCCGGCGCGGCGGCCATCCTGGTGATGCTCGGGCGCGGCGTGACGTTCCGCGGCTCGCAGTACCTCAGTCCCGTGCTGCAGTTTTTCTTCGGCGGCATCTTCAGCGCGCTGTTCATCTTTTACTTTCTCAGCTCCGGCGGCGTGGGCGGTTATCTCTTCGTCATCGGCCTCGCGGCGCTGCTCATCGGCAACGAATTTCTCGGCAGCCGCTACGCCGAGCTGACGCTCTCCTGGACGTTCTTCACGCTCAGCGCGTGCATGTTCTTCAACTTCGCCCTGGCGCATCTCTTCCGCAGCATCAGCACGTTCTGGTTTTACCTCGGCACCATCGTGGCCATGCTCCTCGCGCTGGTGCTGCGCCGCCTGTCGCGCCATGAGGCGTCCTCGATCAAACCTTCGATCGCCGTGGCCGCGCTGCTCCTCGTGCTGCACGCGTTCAACCTCATCCCGCCTGTCCCGCTGGTGAAAAAGCAGATGCTCATCGCACACGAGATGAGACGGGAAGGCAATGCCTACATCGCCCGCGTCGAATCTCCGGAATGGCGTTTCTGGAGTACGTCCTCCGCCACGTTCCATCGCCAGGGAGGGGAGCGCGTCTACTGCTTCACCTCCGTCTTCGTCCCGAACGGAATCCGCACCACCATCCGCCACCGGTGGGAGCGCATCGACGCCAACGGAGACTGGGTGACGATGGACCTCCGGCCATTCTCGATCGCCGGAGGCCGCCAGGGCGGCTACCGCGGCTACACCTTCAAACGAAACGTCATTCCCGGCCGCTGGCGCGTCACCGCCGAATCCGAAAGCGGCGCCACGATCGGGTTTGTGGAGTTTCGCGTGATGAATGGAACGCCGGAGAAGTTGAAGCTGCTGCGGTTGTGATTTGAGTTACCGCGAGAGCCGCCCCTCACCCTAACCCTCTCCCCACCGCGATGAGGCTGCGGCGGGGAGAGGGGACTGGTTTTCTTGCGACGACCGCGAGCCGCGAGAAAGGCAAGTCCCCTCTCCCCACGGCGGCCTCATCGCCGAGGGGAGAGGGTTAGGGTGAGGGGCGGCTCTCGCGATGAAGCACTCGAAGCCCGATATCATTCGAAACATGCCAGAGCCGTGGTACCGCGATTTCCTCGCGTGTCCCGATTGCCAGAGGCCCTTGGCATTCGATGCTGATTCGTGCGAATGCGGATTCGCAGTCATCGGCCGTGACTTCCGGCCGCAGAATCCGCAACCGCGACAGGTCTCGATCCACATCGGTTCCTCGGCGCAAGACGACTTGCGCGACATCCTCATCGAGCGGCCGAAGGTGACGTACGACGGCCCGCGCGCGGAGCGTGATTCGTCCGAGCTGTTCTCCGCGGCCGAGCGCTGGCTGCAACCGGGCGCGAAGCTGCTCGATCTCGGATGCGGACCGCGCGATCAAGCCGTGCCGGCGGCGCACTACGGCGTGTCGTACGTCGGCATCGACTATTCATCAGAGCGCGCCGATCTCGTCGCCGACGGCCACGCAATCCCATTCCGCGACAGCACATTCGACGTGGTGCTCTCGTACGCCGTGCTCGAGCATCTCTATCATCCCTTCGTCGCCGTACAGGAAGTAGCGCGCGTGCTCCGGCCGGGCGGCGTGTTCGTCGGCACGGTCTCGCAGGGAGAACCTTTCCACGATTCCTACTTCCACCACACCGCACTCGGCCTGCTCACTGTCCTGCGCGCCGCCGACATGCGCGCGCTGCGGCTCTGGTCCTCCTACGACACACTGCACGCACTGGCGACCATGGGCCGTTATCCACGCGTGCTCCGTATCGCGATCGAAGCGCTCCGCCGCATCTCCGACGGCATTCCGATGCTCGCGCCACGCAAGTACTTTCGATGGTCCCCGCGGGAGCGTGCCGTCGATGAACTGCATCGAGCGGCGAGCGTGTGCTTTGTGGCGGAGAAGGCGCGTGCGTAGCACGGTCTTCTCATGACATGCATCGCGAGAGCGCTCCCCTCATCCGCCTTCGGCACCTTCTCCCCTCATCGAGGGGAGAAGGCTACCCAATTCGGAGCTGCGCGAGATTCAAGTAGCCTTCTCCCCTC
>JALYJW010000150.1 GCA_030775085.1 Acidobacteriota bacterium
AGCCGCCCCTCACCCTAACCCTCTCCCCGCCGTTGCGGGGAGAGGGGACTGGGGTTTCGCGGGTGGTTCAAGTCCCCTCTCCCCGGGCGCGGGGAGAGGGCTAGGGTGAGGGGCGGCTCTCGCGCTCGAGTCTCATCGCTTCCGCCAGCGCGCGATCTGCCTCGTCGCGTCGTTTCAGGCCGAGGAGTGCGCGGGCTTTGCGCTCCCACACTTCCGGGAAGGTGGGATGGGTCTTCAGGATCTCTTCGGATCGTGCCAGCGCTTCTTCGTATTGCTTGCGCTTGAGCGCGGTCACGAGCTTCAGCATCGGGTTGAAGATGGCGATGCGGTCGGGTGGGTGTGGGCGGTAGGTCGTCTCTTCGCTGCCACCGGAAAGATACCCGAGGCCGAGGAGCGACTCGTCCGGAGCAGTGGCCGCGGGCGTGCGCGCGGGATGGGTGAGGCTGCGCAGTTGGCGGAGCAGCGCTACGGACTGGCGTCGCTGATCGTCGACGAGATTGGTGCGCTCGGCCGGATCGCGCGCGAGGTCGTAGAGCTCGACGCGGCGGCCGGCGATGAGGTGCAGGTTGCCGGCGATGACGGCGTGCAGCTCGTGCCATCCGAGCTGCAAGCGCGGATACAACGACTCCGCGTAGATCGTGCGCGCCGGCGGATTGGAGGCCGCGAGCGCGAGAAGCGGCATGCCCGGTAATGCGTCGAGCCGCGCATTTGCGCCGGCGTGTTGCAGGATCGTCGGCGCGATGTCGATGAGCTGCGCATCGGCCGCCACGCGAGCGCCGCGTCGCGCATTGTTCGGAAACTTCACGATGAGCGGAACCTGCAATGCCTCGCGATAGAGCAGGACGCCGTGTTGCTTCTCGCCGTGATCGGCGAGGCCCTCACCGTGGTCGGACGTGAACACGATCAACGATGAGTCGTACGAGCGCAGGCGGCGCAGCTGGTCGAAAAACTTGCCGAGGAGCGCATCGACGCGAACGATCTCCGCGTCGTACGGATCGGCGACGCCGGACATTTTCTGGTGCGGCGTATGCGGCTCGTACAAATGGAGGAAGAGAAAGTACGGCTGCTTCTTCCGCTGCCCGATCCATCGCAGCGCGGCGGCGATCGTTGCTGCACCATCGCGCTCCGCCGCATCAGCGGGAGTGAATTGCTGATCGTAGACGGCGAACCCTTTCGCGAGACCGGTCTTCGACGCGAGCACCTTCGTCGAGACCATCGCAGCCGTGGCGTAGCCGTGCCGCGCGAGATCTTCCGCAACCGTGGGGATGTGCCGCTCCAGCGTAAAGCCGCTGTTGTCGCGGATGCCGTGATCGGCGGGAAGGCGGCCGGTGAGCATCGACGCGTGCGCCGGTGCGGTCAGCGGGGCATGCGACCAGGCCCGCTCGAACAACACCGCGTCCGCGCGGAAGCGATCCAGAGCAGGAGTACGGATGGCGTCGTATCCGTACGCGGGCAAGCGGTCCGAGCGCAGCGTGTCGACGGAGATGAGAATGATGTTGGGAGGCGCCGCGGTACTCGCCGCGGCAAGCGCCGCGAGACTGGCGATCAGCAGAACCGCGCCGATGAATGCGCGTGCGCATCCGGGTGGCATCGGCGTCGAGAACAGCGCTCCGGCGACGATCGTTCCTCATCCTGCCGAAGCAATGCAAGCCGCATCGACGCGTGTTATCGTCCGCGCTCCTCACGAAGACCTATGAGGAGGCGAATGGGGTCTGGTGGCTCCCGCGGTCTTCAAAACCGTTGTTTCGGCGCGGAAGCGTCGAAGGGTTGGTTCGATTCCGACACGCCTCCGCCACCGGCACGGCCGGCTGCGTAGGTTGCTCCGCTGGGGCACGTACGGCTGCTCCGTGGGTTCTGACGGCGCGGTTGCTATTGCCTCGGCGGATCCGTCAGGAATCCTACTTTCACCGCGCCGGCTTCGTGCGCGGTGTCCATGGCCTGGACGGCGCGGTCGAACGTGAGCGCGTCCTCGGAGTTGATGAACACCACGCGCTCGTCCTGCGGGCGCGCGATCATCTGGCGGGCGATGGTGTCCCGCAGCATTTGCATGTCGGTCATCTTCTGCGTGTTGACGTAGACGCCGTCGCTCTTGACGGTGATGACGAGCTGGTTCTGATCGTCGGCCGGAGGCGGCGTGGCCATTTCAACCTTCGGCGGGACTTCGACGTCCAGTCCCATCTGCAGGATGGGCATGGCCACCATGAAGATGATGAGCAGCACCAGCACCACGTCGACCAGCGGCGTGATGTTGATCTCCGATTGGACTCCACCGCGGCCGCCCCCCGATGACATTGCCATTCGCTACATCCTTCCCTGGGCCATCTCGCTGCCGGCCTGCTTGTGCTCGGTGAGCACGGCTACGCGCGTGAACTCGGCCTCGTTGGCGGCGCGCATGACCATGCGCACCTTCCCGAAGTTGATCCGCTTGTCGGCCTTCAGCAGGACCGTGCGGGTCGGATCCGACTGATATTCGGCGCGCAGAAGCGTGGCCAGGTTTTTGTCGGGGATCCACTTGTCTCCGAGGAACACCGAGCCGTCCATCTTGATGGAGATGGTGAGGTCGTTCTTGTCGCCCGGTTTCTTCTCCGCGTGCGGACCGTTCGGGAGAAGCACGTCGACGCCCTGCTGCAGCATCGGCGTGACGACCATGAAGATGATGAGAAGCACGAGGCAGACGTCGACGAGAGGGGTGACGTTGATGTCGCCCTTGACTTCGTCGGGACTGCCGCCGCCTGCACCGAATGCCATGGCCGCCTCCGCCTACACGCGCCCTTTGGCGCGCGCTTCGTTCTTGATGAAGTAGTCGATGAGCTGGGACGAGGCGTTCGACATCTCGACGTTGAAGCGCTCCACTTTGTTGAGGAAGTAGTTGTACATCCACACCGCCGGAACGGCCACGAAGAGGCCGAACGCGGTCGTTGCCAGCGCCTCGGCGATACCGGCCGATACGGCGCCGAGTCCGCCGGAGCCGGAGATGGCCATGCCGCGGAAGGCGTTGATGATGCCGATGACCGTGCCGAACAATCCGACGAACGGTGCGGTCGTGGAGATCGTGGCCAGATTGCCGAGGCCTTTCTTCATCTCCGCGGTGGTCATCAGAGTCTCGCGCTCGATGGCGCGTTTCCCCGAATCGACGAGGTCGAAATCGGGAGGCAGCTCTTCCGAGGTTTGGTACTGAAACTCCGTCAGCCCGGCCGCCAGCACTTTGGCGAGATGACTGTGGCGAAATCTCTTGTCCTTGGCGAACGCGATGGCCTCGGCGAGCTTGTGCTGTTTGAGCAGCGGCGTGATCCCGATGGCCACCTGCAGTGACTGCTTTTTGGCCATCTGGAACCGCCAGATCCGCTCGATGGCGATCGTCAGCGACCAGATCGACATTAATGCCAAAAGGGTGACGACGGCCTTGCCGACCCACGTCATCGCTTCCCACATACCCATGATGCTGAAAGTTGCTTCCATCCCTTCCATGGCCTGTACTTCTCCTCTCTATGTTGATGCGCAGCGGCGTTATTCGAGCCGGAAATTGACGGTGAGGTTGTAATAGACGGGGACCGGGTTGCCGTTGAGCGTGCCCGGTTTGAATTTCCAGAGGCGGATGGCGCGGAGGGCTTCCTCATCGAGCCCCATCGGAAGGGGCTTGAGGATACGCGCTTCGGTGACGTTGCCCTGCCGGTCGATGACTGCTTCGACGATGACGATTCCCTTGATGCGCGCTTTGCGCGCGATCTCGGTGTACTGCGGCTCGACGCGCGTGATGATCACCGGCGCTTTGACGTTGCCGCCGACGCGCACGGGCACGTCGCCCGTGCCACCGAGCTGACCACCGAGCTGACCGCCCAGCGTTCCGCCGACGACGCCACCCACGACACCGCCAACGACTCCACCGACGACGCCGCCCTTCACTCCGCCGACCACTCCGCCGGCCACGCCGCCTTCCACTTCTGCGTCTTCATCTTCCTGGGAAGATGTGACGTTGGAAACCTGCGGGACGTTCCGCGGTACCTCGGTGGGCTGACGGAATCGCTCGCGCGGTGTCTCCTGCTTCTGCTGCTGCGGGATCTCGACTTTCGGTTTGGTCTGGCCGGCGTTGTTGCTCGACGAGGCCGGAGGTGGGGGAGGAGGTGGAGGAGGAGGTGCGGACTGAACGATGAACGCCGAGATCGGCTTCTCGATCAGCTCGGGATTCTCTTTGACGTAGTAGCCGGCGGCGACGAGACCGCCGAACACGGCCAGGTGGATTGCACCCGAGATCAGGACGGTGATCCATCCGCCTTTTTGTTTGTCCTTGCCGGCTGATTCGATGAGAACGTCGTCGAACATCGTGAGCTCCCTCTGGCAGAAGAAAACGGCCTCTGCCGATGTAGTGCCAACCTCTTCGATGTTGGTTCGACACCAAGGAACCGTGCAAGGAAACCGCACGCACGCTCTCGGTGACATCGGCGCTGAAAGCGGGTATCGTGCGCGATCATGCGCGCGGCGCCAGCAACCCAACAGCTTTTCGACGAGATCCGCGTTTACGAAGGAATCGCCGAACGCACCGGCAACACGGTGGAGCGCACCAGCATCCGCGGACGGCAGGGTGTATGCCGCAGCCTCACGGAGCTGACCCAGAAGTCACGCCGCCTCGGCGACGGCTATTACTACCTGGCCGCATCCGTCTGGCCCCCCGAGGAAACGCAGATCGTTTTGCAGAAGACCTGGGAAACGATGAGCTAAGGTTTTTGTGGACGCGTGGACTGTGGACTTTGTGGACTTGGTGGACGTAGTGGACTTGGTGGACAGCCAGGTTTTGCTCCCCGTCCACTAAGTCCACCAAGTCCACCAAGTCCACAACGTCCACCGTCCACAAAGTCCACAGAGAGTGAGCCCGTCAGCCCCGCGCAGCTTCGTCCAACGCAAACGCTGGTCGCGGCGCGCGGCGCAGTTGCTCCGGCACTCGTGGCGAACAACACGCTCTCGCTAGTGACGCGCGGTCGCGCTGCAGCTCGCGGTCGCCGGCAAACGTCTGCAGCACTGCTTCGAACGCGCGACGGGCGATGGGGTGTTCGGGCTGCGTAATGCGGTAGTGCATCCACTTCGCCTCGCGGCGTGTGCCGACCAACCCCGCGCTGCGGAGGTAGGCGAGATGACGCGAGATCTTCGGTTGCGGCTCGGCCAGCACTTCCACGAAGAAACAGACGCAGACCTCGCCGTCGGACATGAGGTTCAGCAGGCGGACGCGCGTTCGGTCGCTCAGCGCCTGGAACAACTGCTCGAGTGCTTCGGGTGAGGTCTTCATGGTTCGATCACATTCGTTCCTGCGGATGTTACCATCGGGCCTCGGTTCAAAATTTCATGCTGGAGCGGCCTCATCGCGCGTTGTACGCGGCCTTCGACCGTTTTCCCTCGCGGAAAGGTGCGGCCATTCACATCGACCGCTTTGCGCGGACGCTCTTCGATGCGTTCGACGGAGGCGCGCTGTTCGTTCTCGGCGGGCCGGACCTTCCCGCGCATCAGATCGAGGGTGCCGAGCAGAACATCGAGATCGTTCGCTTCACCGCCGAGATCCCGAACTTCCTCGAGCGCGCGATTGCGTTCGGCGGATGGCTGTCGCGGGCTATCGATCAGATGGAAGGCTCGCTCGAGCTCTGTCACTTTCGCGATCCCTGGAGCGGCGCTGCCATTGCGCTCCGTCCGCAACGCCGTTACGCCGTCGTATACGAGGTCAACGCCCTTCCTTCCATCGAGCTGCCGTCGCTCTTTCCCGCGCTCGGCGCGAATACGCTGGCGAAGATCCGCCGTACGGAGTTGGATTGTTGCGCCGCCGCGGATTTGATCGTCACGCCTTCGCAGACGACGGCCGCACTGCTGACCAGCCTCGGCGTCGACGAAGGCAAGATCGAAGTGATCCCGAACGGCGCGGATCTCGATGCTCCCGTTGCGCGGCCTGCCGATGCGCCCGATGCATACCTTCTCTATTTCGGTGCGGCGCAGAGCTGGCAGGGCATCGATACACTGCTGCGGGCGTTCGCGCGGCTCGCTGATTTCACGTCGCTGCGGCTCGTGATCTGCGCGTCCGCCGAATCGAGGGCATGGCGGCGATACGAGAAACTTGCGGAGAAGCTCGGCGTCGCCGAACGGATCGTCTGGAAGTACGCGCTGGAGGAGCCGGAGCTGGCGGCCTGGCGCCAGCACGCCACGATTTCTGTGGCGCCGCTCACTGACTCGCCCCGCAATTCCGTGCAAGGCTGTGCGCCATTGAAGATTCTCGAGTCGATGGCTTCCGGCACCGCCGTGGTGGCTTCGGACGTGGCGCCGGTGCGCGAGCTGATCCGCGACCGCGAGAACGGATGGCTCGTCCATCCCGATCGTCCGGCCGAGCTGGCGCGCGCGATTCGCATTCTTCTCGAGCATCCTCCACTGATCGAGCAGCTCGGCGCGAACGCGCGCCGCACCATCGAAAGCCATTACACCTGGGATCGAGCCACCGGCGCGCTGCGTCGCGCTTATCTGCGTCTCACGCAGGAGGGAGATTCAATCGATGAACGTCCTGACCGCTTACCGATCGCTCGGAGCTGAACAGAAACAGATCCTGCGCGACAAGAAGGTCGATCTGCATCGGCCGATCGACGAAGTGCTGGCGTTGCTCCGGCCGCTGGCCGCCTGCGACAAGGTGGCCGATAAGTCGCGCACAAAGCTCGGTTGTTCGTTCGGCATCGGCGTTGTGCTGACGATCGTGCTGGCCTTCGTGTTGACCGGCGCCGGCTGGTCCGCGCTGAAGCTGTTGTTGATCGGATCGTTGGCCGTCATCGCCATCGGCCTTGGCGTGCTGTATTTCTTCACGCGCAGGATCGATCTCTCGAACAACTTTCGCGACTTCGCGCTGCCGGTGCTGACCGTCTTCCGCGAAGACTTTGATGGCGCGAGGCCGGTGCGTCTCAAGCTCAATCTCGATCCGCCGACTGCCGCGTCGAAGAAGACCGCCGAGTCCGCGCCGTACAAGCATGGCGTCTATCACAAGGTCATCGACACGACGTACGTCGATCCCTGGATGACCGCTTCTGCGGTGCTCGTGGACGGCACCAAGGTCTCGTGGAGCGTCACCGACGAAGTGCGCGAGCGGAAGAAGACGAAGAAAAACGCGCGCGGCAAGTACAAGTCGAAGACGAAGTACCGGAAGAAGACGGACCTCGAGGTGGAAGTGGCGCTGCTGAAGAAAACCTACGCGATGAGTGCCGTGTCCGAAGGGGAAGTGAGCAGCGATGCGAAGCGGAACAAAGTGCGGCTGGAGCGCGAGATTCGCAGTGAATCGCTCGATCCGCTCGATCCGAAGGCTTTGATCGATCTTGTCGCGGACGTCTACCGCAGTACGCGGCGGCCGGTGAAGGAGTTGGGAGCATGAACTGCGAGGCGCGAAAAGGTTTCCTCACGCTCAGCCACTGCGAGAATCCGGGGGCCACGACGTGCGCGCACTGCGCCCGCACGCTCTGTCCCTCGCATCTCGCGCCGCCGCACTTCACGATGTGTCTCGACTGCGCGGCTACGAATCAGCAATCGCAGCAGGGCGAACAGCAGCGGGGCGACGCCGAATACGACGACGTCTGGGCGAGCCGGTATCGGACGGGCTACTACGCTTCGACCGGCTACGTGGCCGGCCGCAGCATGAGCGATTCGTCGGATTACGACTCGCAGGACGCGCGCTCGTTCGACACGCGCGAAGGTGACGAGCTCGGCGATGAAACGGAGCGCGGCGGTTTCGGCGAGAGTTGACGGGATGCGGCTGCTCTTCATCACCGAGAACTATCCGCCTGACCGCGGCGGCATGTCCGAGTCATGCGATCGGATTGTGCGTGGCCTGGCTCGCGCTGGCCTGGGCGTTAACGGGGCGATCGACGTCGTGCATTTCGATCGCCGGAGCGTGGCGGCGTCGCATCATCCGACCGGCAATGGCTCGCTGACGCGCGTGCCGGGCGATGCGGACGTGCCGCATGCGCTCAACCTTCTCTGGAACCGTCTGCAGCAAACCGTCGATCTGCGCGCCACGACGCACGTGGTGGCGTTCGGCGGAGCGCTGCCGCTGCTCGCGGCGCCGGTGTTCGCTGCCTGGATCGAGCGTCCGCTCGTGACGTTGCTGCGCGGTAATGAGCTCGACCTCGGCATTTTCGATCCGCGTCGCAGGCCGCTCCTCGACGACGCGCTGCGCCGCTCGGCCGCAGTCGTGGCCGTGACCAAGTCGCAGGCGCGCAAGATCGCGGCGATGTATCCCGAAGTGAAACCGCATGTCATCGCCAACGGCATCGACCTCGAGCTGTGGCAGACCACGGACGGCGATCGCGCACGAGGCGCGGTGTGGCGCGCGCAACACGTGCAGGATTCGCGGCGCGTGCTCGGCCTCTTCGGACATCTGAAGAGCAAGAAAGGCGTCCCGTTCTTCATCGAATCGCTACGCCGCTCCGGCCTCGCCGATCGCTTTCATCTGTTGCTCATCGGAGAAGTCGATGACTCACTGCGGACGATGCTCGAAGCGGAGCTGCCGGCCGTCGATATCTTGCCGCCGATGGACCGTTTCGATCTGCTCTCGCACTATCTCGCTTGCGACCTCATCGTCATTCCCTCGCACTACGACGGCTTTCCGAACGTGCTCATCGAGGCGATGGCGCTCGCGCGTCCCTTGCTGGCTTCTTCGGTCGGCGGAGTCGAGGACGTAGTCACGGATGGCGATGAAGCGTTTCTCTTCGCGCCCGGAGATGAGAACGCCTGCCGCCGCGCCATCGCGCGCGCGGCCCATGCCACCGACGACGAATTGCAGCGGATGGGTGCGAAAGCGGCCGCAATCGTCCGCGACCGCTGCGACGCGCGCGAGGAAACTCGCCGCTATCTGGAAGTTTTGGGCACCGCACAGGAGGATTTCGATGCGCAGTCTTCTCATTCCCGTTCTGATCCTGCTCCTCGTCAGTTGTGGCGAGCGCGCTGAGCCCGAACAAGCACAACGCGCCGCAGCGTCATCTCCGGCTTCGACACCAGCAGCTTCGACAGCGCCGGCGGCCGGCTCCATCGTCGTGCGCAGCGCGGATGGCGCCGAGGCGGTGAGCATTCGTGAGAACGACGCAGAAGTCGTCGAAATCTCATTCACCGAAGCGGGGCAGAAGCGCGCGCTGCGCGGCGAGCCGCGTAGCGACGGGAAGCGCAAGTACAGCATCGGCGGCGGCGCGGTGACGTACGAAGTGAAACCGGACAACGACTCGGACGGGTTCAAGCTACGCACCGCAGACGGCAAGCTGCGCTGGAAAGTGAAAGTCGCGCCGGAGAAGATCAAGATCAGCGACAACGAACAGAACGAACGTCCCTTCGAGCTGAAAGTGCGCGACGGCGACCGCGTGAAAGTCGTTGCGCCGGTCGACCGCGAAGTCGGCAACGTCCGTTTCGATCGCGCCGCGTCGAAGACGGAAGTCGAGAACGCCGCCGGCACGACGGTCTATCGCGTCGAAGGCCCGACGCCTTCCGGCGCGTACGGCGTTCTCCTGCTCGACATCAACCAAACGGAGCGAGCCATTCTCCTCGCCGAGATTTTGTCGCGCGGGAGATGATCCTCTACTACGCGGTCGGCGGCGGGCTGGGACATCTCACCCGCGGCCGCCGCGTCCTGGAGATTCTCGGTCTCGAGAAACAAGCGGCCTTCGTCACCGCCTCGCCGTATGCGCGCGATGCGCGCGTTACGGGCGGGATTCCCATCATCGAAGTTCCGCCGCACCTCGAGCATGCGCCACTCGAGCATCGCGCCTGGCTGCGCGATCTCATCCGCGAGCGCAAGCCCGATCGTCTGATCGCGGACGCATTTCCCGCGGGTATCCAGGGCGAGCTCTCGGGCTTGGTCGTCGCGATGGATCACGTCGCGCGCGTCCTGCGCCTCGATGAATATCGCCGCGTGACCGAGCACCTCCCGCGATTCGACACCACCTGGATCGTCGAAGAGCTCGCGCCCGATCACGAGGCATTGCTTCGCGCGCAGAGCGAGAGAGTGATCGCGCTCGATCTCACTCCGGTACCGATGGAACGCGTCGCCACGGAACCGTTCTGGCTCATCGTCCACTCCGGACCGGAAGAGGAAGTTCTCGAGCTCATCGCATACGCCATGAATCTGCGCGAGCTCGCTGACGATCGTCCCGAGCGCATCGTCGTCGCCTCGCGCTGCAACGTTCCGCTTCCGCCTGGCTTCGAGTCGAGTGACGAGTACCCGGTCACGCACCTTTTTCCAAAGGCCGCGCGCATCATCTCTGCCGCCGGATTCAACGTCATGTGCGAGACCGCGGCGTGGGCGGGCAAGCATCACGTTGTGCCGTTCTCGCGCAGGTTTGATGATCAATACCTGCGCGCCTCGCGGCGGCGGGCGCAGTAACGCGTTCATCGCGAGCGCGCGGCGGCGGGACGCCGCCGGGCCAGCCGGCGAGACGCCGGCGTTCCGC
>JALYJW010000151.1 GCA_030775085.1 Acidobacteriota bacterium
GCGCAAGATCGGTCTTTGGTTGCTCTTGCTACTGCCGACCGCCGACTGCCGACTGCCGACTCGCCTCATAAACAAATCTTCCCCAACACCGTCGGCCGTCCGCCGGTTGCGCCGGCGACGTTGGTGACGAGGCCGACGACGGAGTCGTTGGCGATCATGGCCATGGCCATTGCTTCTTTCGCTTCGGACGCTTTGTAGATCTTGAGCTTCTGATTCGGCATGCGCTGTTCCAGCATGCGCACCAGCGTCGGGTTCTTCGCGCCTCCGCCGGCCAGCATCACTTCATGGATCGGGCCGAGTGGATCGACGAAATCGCGATAGGCGCGGACGATGCTCTCCGCGGTCAGAGCGGTGGCGGTGGCGATGAGGTCGTGAAGATCGATGCCGGGCGACTCGTCGATGATCCGGTTCGCGAACTGCGCGCCGAAGAGCTCGCGACCGGTCGTCTTCGGGGGCGATTTCGCAAAGTACGGATCGGCCATCCAGCGAGCGAGCAGATCCGGATGCACCTTGCCCGACTCGCCGAGGACACCGTCGACGTCGTAGGTCTGACGCCCGTTCGTGGCTACCCAGGCCAGCTCGTCGATGATCATGTTCCCCGGCCCCGTATCGAACGCGATGACGTCATCCCAGTTCGCACGCGGCGGGATGTACGTGACGTTGCCGATGCCGCCGATGTTCTGGATACAGCGCCCGCGCGATTTGTGGCGCAGCAAGACCCAGTCGAAGTACGGCACGAGCGGCGCCCCTTGCCCCCCAGCGGCAACGTCGCGCACGCGCAGATCGCCGACGGTGATGATGCCGGTGCGCTCCGCGATCACGGCGGACTGACCGATCGCGAACGTGGAGCGCGTCTCGATCGGCCCCTCGATCCAGTCGACGTCGGGCTGGATGATGCTCAGCTCCGGATCATGCCAGATGGTCTGGCCGGCCGATGCGATGAGATCGACGCTCTCCGCCTTGACCTTCGTTTCCTTCAGCATGCGCAGCACCGCTGCCGCAAAGACCTCGCCCAGAATGAAGTCGTAACGGCAGATGTCGTCGATTCGGGCGCGCTTCGGATCGAACAGCTCGCGCACGACGGAACGGATCTTCGGCGGATACGGAAACTCGCGGAAATGCTCGAGCTTCACTTTGGCGGTGAGGCCGTGCTTCTCGATCCGCACCATTGCAACATCGATGGCGTCGAGCGAGGTACCGGACATCAGGCCGATGATGCGCCGCGAGTACTTCGTGGCCACATGCATCAGCCGCTCGAGCTTACTCACGTGTCGAGCGCCTCCCTCAGCGACTTCTCCGCGAGCAGGCGCCGTGCCTCATCGGCAGTGATTTTCTGTTTCGCCATGACGGTAGCCAGTCGCACGCTGCCGTCCGCTCCGCGAATGGCCTGCACGGCCATGGGACGCGTGACGCCGGCAGCCAGCTCGACCATGCTCACGGCGCGGTTGCGCAGCTTCTCGTTCGTGGCCGGCATGTCGATCATGAGATTCGAGTACACATGCCCGAGGCGAATCATGACTCCGGTGGAGAGCTGATTCAGGACCAGCTTCTGCGCGGTGCCGCTCTTCATGCGCGTCGAGCCCATGATCACTTCCGGTCCCGTCTCCACCACGATCGGGATGTCGACGTGCTGCGCGAGCGGAGAGCTCGGAACGTTGGTGACACCAATCGTGAGCGCACCGATCAGATTCGCCTTGCGCACAGCCGCAACGGTGTACGGCGTGGTGCCGGACGCGGCTATGCCGACTACGGCATCTTCCGAAGTCACCTCGCGGCTGACGGCGTCGATGGCGGCCTCTTCGTCATCCTCGGCACCTTCCACCGCTTCAAAATACGCTCGCTCGCCACCGGCGATGAGCACGCGTACGAGTGAGGCATCGATGCCGTACGTCGGCGGCAGCTCCGACGCGTCGAGCATGGCCATGCGTCCGCTCGTGCCCGCCCCGACGTAGAACAGCCGTCCGCCATGGCGCATCCGCTCGGCGATCTCATCGATCGCGTGCGCAATCCGCGAAGCCTGTGCAGCCACCGCCGCAGCCACGAGCGCGTCCTGTTCCTGAATGATGCGCACGACCTCGGGCGTCGGAACGCGGTCGATGTCGAGGCTGGTGGACAGCCGGTCCTGACTCATCTTGCGTGAGCTCTTAGGTGTCAGGTCTTAGGTCTTAGGAGATACTCCAAGCTTGTCGTCGCTTTTGCTCCTAAGACCTAACACCTGATTCCTAAGAGCTTCGTGACGATATCATCACCCTTCCACCATGCTCGATCTCGACGGCTTGCAGGTCGCTTACCTCGGCGTAGCGCTGGCGCACTATCTCGATCTCGAGACGGGCGACATCATCGACCTGCCGCTCGAGGCCGAGCCTCCCGGCGAAGACGATCGCTTTCTGCGCATTCCGACGCGTACTCCCGAGAGCGAGGTCGAGGATCGGCGGCTGTTCGTCGAGAAGATGCCGCCGTCGGCGATGCGCGATCAACTCACGCACACGATCGACGACTGGAACGCGTTCCGGCACGTGCTGCTCGAGGACCGCAAGACCGAGCGCCAGTTTTTCAACTTCAAGAACGATCAGGCCACACGCGCCATCGAAGCGTGGCTCACGAGCGAAGGAATCGACCCTTCATCCTGATTCGCGTCCAGAGACTGGTCTTCTCCGTCTCTTGCTCTTGCTCTTGCGGCGGCACGTAGTCGTGGAGCGACGGCACTTCTCCCGGAGGCCACATCGAGCTCACCGATCCGGCGCGGTAGAAAGTGGCCGTGAGGCTGCGCCGGGAGATGCGGCTGTCATTCACGACGGGCGACACGGCGTGCCATGAGTTGTCCGAGCGCACCAGCACCGCGGAGCTGCCGACGATGGGCGGGATCTCGGCGACCACGGCGGCAGGATCTTTCGCGCTGAGAATCGACAAACAGCCGCCGTTCTTCGGATCCCACGCATCGTTGAAGTAAAGGACGTGCGTGACGATCTTGTCCGGCAGGTCGGAGTGCGCGCCGAGCGAGGCGCCGGGTCCGTAGTGAAACACGTTGACCTCGAGCGGCGCGGCCGACAGGTCGATACCGGTCAGTTCCGAAAGCGCATTGCGATACGAAGGCGAGAGGAAGTCCTCGGCGAGGTTGCGCCATTCATGACTGAGGTCCGCCGCGTGCGAGACCTTGACGGCACCCATCGCGATCAGCTCGCGCGCCTCGTATTCGTAATCCTTTTCTCCGCCGTAGCCCGATACGAGCTTGTAATGATCCGACGGAAAGGTGCGCGCCAGACGATCGCTGTCGGATCGCCTGAATAGTCGATCGATGGCCGCCCAGCGATACGGCTCGGCTTCCAGTTGGCCCTTGCGAATGCGGTCCAGATCGATCATGTACGACTCCTCGGGCGCGTGTTCTTCGAGAATAAGGGGGAGGGTTTGCCAGAACCTTCCGATGGCCGCCGCGCTCGATGCGGATGTTCCTTGACGAATAGCCGTACGAATGGCCGCGGCGGCGCGATCCCAATGATCGGCGAGGAGACTCAGATTCGCTTCCAGCGCCGGCAACGGTTCGCGTTTCCCGACGCGGGAGAGGAACCACTCCGGACCGGATTCCTCGACAGCGGACAGCGGATAGACCGTTTCAAAATCACGAAGGGCTGTGAACTTTCCGACGGAGAGATCGCTCCATGTGAACACCGGAACGCCGCACGCGAGCGCCGTGATGGCGAGATGGTAGCTGTGACCGACGACCGCGGACGCGTGGCTGATGAGCTCCGCGAGCAGCAACGGGTCGGGCCACGCGGGCAGTCCGAGGAATCCCGGCAGATTCGCGGCGTCTTCGCCGAGGACGGGACCGATCGGCAGAGCCACGAACTGCAGTTCCGACAACTGGCGTTGGTTCTCGCTCACGAATCGCGAGAACCACGTCAACGAATCGGCGGCCTGCACCAGGACGTACGGTCCGGTGATCCCGGCCGGCTTCCACAAGAGGTCCAGCTTCGGCGACGCTTCGGCGGGAAGCAACCGCCCCACCCCGAAGCCGGTGTCGGGAACGACAGTGATCTGGTCATGCTCAATAAGCTGCGCGAGCGTCGCGCGTGAAGGCTCGTCGCGCACCGCCACGTACGCACTGAGATCGAGCGCCAACCGCAGCAGTGGACGAGCCCATCGCGGAACGTCATTGAGATGCATTCCCGGCGCGTTCCACACAACCGGCATCCCACACTGCAATGCCATCAGCGCCGGCGTGAGCCAATAGCCGGTCGGATGCTGGATCCACGGTTCCGGAGGTTCGTAATCCGGCGCGACTTCCTTATCGAATCGGATGATGAATCCGCCGCCGATCAGCATGGCGTCGAGATCAGCCAACCTCTCCGGCAAATCGGCAACGGACGTAACGACGTACGGCCAATCCGGCGGCTCTTTGGCGTGATACGAGAACGGATGAATGTTCACGGCGCCCAGGCGCTGGCGCAGCTCCGCCTCGGCGATCAAAGGGAAAAGCAGGTCACCGTAGTTGCGAACGTCGAACGTGCCGACGATCCCGATGCGCCACTCGCGCTCCGTCATCTACGCGCCGGAATCTAACACTCCTCAACCTGATTCGCGTTGGCGGTCGCGGAAGCGGCGCACTTTGGCGAGGAGCACTTGTAGACTTGGTGGACGTTGTGGACTTGGTGGACGGTGGACTTGGTGGACGGGTCCACTCAGTCCACTCAGTCCACAAAGTCCGCCGTCCACAACCGTCCACACGCCACCGCAATCACGCAGCCGCGCGAGTCACAATCACCACCGTCACGTCATCATCCAGATTCTCGGCGTCACCAACATGGCGCAACACCGTCTCGTTCACCGACGCGGCGATGGTGATGGCGTCGGTGCCGTGGAGCTTGATCAGCGCTTCGCCGATCTGGTCGGTGCCGAGGTCGTCGCCGTCGAGGTTGCGGGCCTCGGTGACGCCGTCCGTGAAGAGCACGAGTGAGTCGCCGGGCTCGAGGCGGAGCTCGCGGTTCACGAACTCGGCACGTGAGATCACGCCGAGAAGTAAGTCGCTATCCGTCAGTTCGGTGGCGCCGTTTTTGTGAAGGTAGAGCGGCGGCGTGTGACCGGCGTTTACGTACTCCACGATGCCGGTGTTCGTGTCCAGCCGGCCGAGGAACAGCGTCACGAACTTCGACTGCGGGAGATTTTCCTTCAGCGCCACATTCAACTGCGTCACCAGCGTGGCCGGATCGGGATCGCTCTTCGAGAAAATGCGGAACGCCACCTGCAGGCCGGCCATCATCAGACCCGCGGTCACGCCTTTGCCGCTGACGTCGCCGATGACGAAGTAAACCTTGCCATCGGGGCGCAAGGCGAAATCGTAGTAATCGCCGCTGACCGTGCGGCAGGGCTCGTTCTTACCGACGAACGTGAACCCCTTCACGCCGGTGGGCGCAGGAGGAAGAAGGCGGCGCTGGATGCCGGACGCCATCTTCAACTCTTCGTCCATGATCCGCTTCTGGATCGCTTCCTCGCGCAGGCGCGTCGTCTCCAGTTTGATCGCCGCGAAGCGTCCGATCTGCGCCACCAGTCGCACGTCATCCTCGGAGATCTGGCGCTGCGTGAAGAGATAGTCGACATACAGCACGCCCACGACCGTGTTGCCGATCATGAGCGGCGCGCAGAGGATCGAGTGGATGCCCTGCATGATGATCGACTTCGCCGTGCGCAGTTTCTCGTCCGCCTCGACGTCGATAAACGCCAGCGCCTTCTTCTCCTGAACGATGTCGGCCAGCAGCGTGTGACTGATGGTCAGTTCGCTAGCGTCGTTTTCGTCCTGGCGCCGCACTTCCACTTTCGTGAACGAGCGGCCGTCGTGCCCGAGCAGAGCAATGGCGGCACGCGACGGATGGAGATGCTCCATGACGCGGTCGACGATGAAGCCGAAGAGCTCTTCCATCGGCCGGTCTTCGATCAGCTCGCGCGCCAGCATCGTGAGCGTCTGCAGCCGCGCCACGTCTTTCTCTTCGGGCTTGTCCGCAATGTCGTGAACCGGAATGGCAATCGTTGCGCTGATGCCCGACTCGGCGACGGCGATGAAGCGATCCGTGCTGCGCTCGGAGGTCTCGAAGACGATTTCCGTATCGCCGAGGCGGATGCGGTCGCCGGTCTTGAGCTGTTCGTCACGCTCGACGCGCGAGCCGTTGAGGTACGTGCCATTCGCGCTGCCGAGGTCTTTCAGAACCCAGGTGTTGCCCTCGGCGGCGATGATCTCGGCATGCTTGCGCGAGAGGTAACGGTCTTTGATGGGGATCGAGCAATCGGACGCGCGGCCGATCGAAACCGCGGGCCCTTGCAGCGGCTGGCGGAAGGGCGAAAAAAGCGGCGAGTAGACAGTTACTTCCGCTCGGGGCGTGACCGATTCCATTCGAAAGGGGCTCCGTGATTGACGGATGATTGTAGCTGATCGTAGGGTGAGCCCGCGTGTCCCCCGAATACTTCACCGAGATCGAATCCCACTTTGCCATGCGCCGCGGCACGCCCTTCATCCTCAACGCCAAAGATTGGGCGCTGATGAAAAGCTGGAGCGACGAAGGCATTCCGCTCCCGGTGGTGATCGAAGCCATCGACTCGGTCTTCGACAAGAACCTGGAGAAGGGGAACAAGAAAACGATCAACGCCCTGAGCTACTGCAAGCACGCCGTGAAGGAACTATGGCAGGAGCGAAAGGAACTGCAGATCGGCGCGGAAGGAGTGACTCCGGAGGAAGACGTCGAGCCGCTGCTCGAAGCGCTTGCGGCGCGATTGGAGACATCCACCGCCGCGCCCTTCGCCGATCGCGTCCGTGCCCTGGCCCGCGAGCGCAGCGTCCCGCGCGTCGAAGAACGGCTGATGGAACTCGAGCAGGAGCTCATCGACGCGCTGCTCCCTTTGGCCGAGGAGCTGAGAACCGAAGCGCGCACACTCACCAGCGGCGCCGATGAGAAGACGCGAGCACGCACGGAAGAAGCACACCTGCGCAGACTGGTGCGAGAGAAGTTTGGGATTCCGCGGCTGACGTTGTTTTAGCGCTGGCCGCGAGATACCCCCCACCCGTCATCCTGAGCGAGGTGGTTGGGCGGGTGTGAGCGTGAGGATCTCAAAATGCGAAAAGCATGGCCTGTGGCTTCGTTCTCCTATTTTGAGATCCTTCGCCGTCTACGCGGCTCAGGATGACGGAGAGGGGTTCGGCGGTGCAAGTCTCGCCAGTGAAGGCGCCGGAATGCGCGGTCCGTCATAAGGCACGTTGCCAAACCGCCCTTCCTCCCAATCCGCACGCGCTACGGCCATCTCCTCGGGAGTCCGGGCCACGAAGTTCCACCACATGAGAATGCGCTCGGGGAACGGCACGCCGCCGAGGAGAAGGACGCGCGCGCCGGTTGCGCTGCGAAGTGTTAGCTCCGTGCGGTCCGTGCCGAGGTAGTAGAGCGTGTTGATCGCGAGCGGCTGTCCTTCGAAATCAGCATCACCGTCGAGCACGAACAGCGCATGCTCGCGATCCGCCTGCGCCGGCAAGGTCATCGTCTCGCCGCGATGAATCTCGACATCGACTCCGAGGCCGTCGGAATACGCATCGGCGGCCGAGCGAGCGCCTTCCATTGCACCCATGAACACCTGCGCCACACCGCCGCGCAATTCGAGCTTCGGAACTTCCGCGAGCGACTGAAAGGACGGCGCGATGTTGCGATGCGCATCCGGCAGCGCGATCCACAGTTGCAGTCCGTTCAGACGGCCGACGTTGCGCGCCGGCGTCTCCTCCGCGTGCGCAATGCCGCGGCCCGCCGTCATCACGTTCACGCCGCCGGGACGCACCACACCCTCGCCGCCGATGCTGTCGTGATGAATGACCTCGCCTTCCATCAGCCACGACACCGTCTGCAACCCGATGTGCGGATGCGGCGCGACGTCCATCGGTTTCGCGTCGCTGAATGAAAGTGGCCCATAGCGATCGAGAAAACACCACGGCCCCACCAGCCGCCGGCCACGCACCGGCAACGCGCGCCAGATCTTCAACGCGCCGAGCTCGGTCTCGCGGCTTTGGTGCTCTTCGAAAGCGATCACGGCTGGAGAGTAGCAGGCATAATCGCAGGCGCGCGATCCTTGCATGATCTGCACGCATGAACCTCCTCGCGCTCATCCTCGCAGCGGCCATCACGCAGGCCGAGCCGCAGATCACGCTGCAGCCGGTGGCGAGCGGGCTCACGAATCTCGTGTCGATCACTCACGCCGGCGACTCGCGTCTCTTCATCACGCTCCAGAACGGTCTGGTCATGGTCCATGACGGGAACGGCGTGCTGCCGGAGCCGTTCCTCGACATTCGCAGTCTCACGAATGGAAACGGCGAGCGCGGGCTGCTCAGCATCGCCTTCCATCCGCAGTACGCGCAGAACGGATTCTTCTACGTCAACCACACGAACCTCAGCGGCCACACGGTAATCGCGCGCTACTCGGTCTCGACGCTGAATTCGAATCGCGCGGATCCTTCGTCGGCCGTGCCGATCCTCGCCATCAATCAACCGTTCTCGAATCACAACGGCGGGCAGTTGCAGTTCGGTCCGGACGGTTTTCTGTACATCGGAATGGGCGACGGCGGCTCCGGCGGAGATCCCGGCAATCGCGCGCAAAACCTCAACGATCTCCTCGGCAAGATGTTGCGGATCGACGTCGATGGCGCATCGCCGTACGCAGTCCCGCCATCGAATCCATTCGTCGGACAGGCCAGCGCGCGTCCCGAGATCTGGTCATATGGACTGCGCAATCCATGGCGCTTCTCCTTCGACCGCACCACCGGCGATCTCTGGATCGCGGATGTCGGCCAGGGCACGTGGGAGGAGGTCGACTTCCAGCCCGCCACGAGCATCGGCGGCGAGAACTACGGCTGGCGGCGCATGGAAGGCTCGCAGTGCTTCAACCCTTTGTCGAATTGCAATCCGGGCAATCTCGTTCTGCCGGTCATCGAGTACGACCACAGCACCGGCTGTTCGGTGACGGGCGGCTATGTCTACCGCGGCACGCGCAACGCGCGACTGATCGGCCAGTACATCTACGGCGACTACTGCAGCGGCAGAATCTTCAGTGCAACACACACGGCGAACGGCACCGTATCGCGCCAACTGCTCGATGTGTCGTTCAACATCAGCACCTTCGGCGAGGATCTGGCCGGCGAGATCTACGTGGGCGATTACTCGAACGGGATTCTCTATCGTCTCGTCGATTCGCGTCCGCTTTCGCCGCGACAGCGTGCTGTGCGAAAGTGATCGCGAGCGCGATACTGTTCAAAACATGACGCGGCGCTTCGATCGTTTCGTCAGCGATCTCGGAAGCGTCGATCTCTCCGAGCGCGCGACGAATCAGTTTTCCCACACCACCGGCGATCTGCAGGGCAACGCCGTGCGCCGGCGCAATCTCCGTTTGTATCTCGACGAAATGGACTCAATCGGACCGCGCATGTTGCTCATCGGCGAGGCCGTGAGCTATCGCGGCGGACGCCTGACCGGCATCGCGTTCGTCAGCGAGAGCGTGATGCTCGGCGGCATGCACACACGCAGCGGCCCGATCCTCGGCGCCGATCGCGGTTATCGCAAAGCGACGCCCGGCCCGAAGCTCTCCACCGAAGCCAGCGCCACGATGGTCTGGGAAACGATCTCCGCGATCCAACCGCTGCCGCTGCTCTGGAACGCCTTTCCCTTTCACCCCTTCGGCCCCGACAGCATGGACTCCAACCGCGCCCCCAGCGCCAACGAACTGATCATCGGCCAGAGTTTCATCGAGCGCCTGCTGCGCATGTTCGCCTTCAAACAAGTCGTCGCCATCGGCAACCACGCCTCGATGTCGCTGCAACGGATGGACGTCGAGCACACCAAAGTGCGCCACCCCTCGCAAGGCGGCAAGAACCTGTTCGTGGAAGGGATGGCGCGTTTGTCGCGATCTTGATCGCCAATTTGGAGTGCGGCAGCCGCAGCTGCCGCTTTCGTATGCCACAGGCAGCGCGGGAA
>JALYJW010000152.1 GCA_030775085.1 Acidobacteriota bacterium
CCCCCCCCCCCCGGCTCTCGCGTCAACCTGACCTCGAGCGTAACGCCCAACTCCGGAACGAACACTCTTCCATCCACGCCAACCTCCACCTCGAACGCCCCAACCTTCGCGCGCGGTCTGCGCAGCACAAGCGCCTCTCCGCGACGAATCAACTCCAGCCGCTTCGTGACACTCACCCGGCGGATCGTGTCCACCTCCGCTGCGAGCCGCCCGAGGTCGCGTGCGGAAACGTCGCGCGCCTCGGCGTCGAGACGATGGATGTGACGATGGAGCAGCGCCTGCCGCAGCCATGCGTCGTCGGGCCATGAGACGAAGACCGTTTCGCTTGCACGCACCTCGACGCATGACCGCTCCGCCTCGTCGATGGCCCGCTCGAGAACCGGCCACTGCTCACGCGCCTGCGACGCGACGGCCGCCAGTCCATCGACGATCGCGATGTCGCGATCTTCCATCCCGCGCACGACAGAACGAATGCGATTGCGGAGAAAGCGCGCATCGTCATTCGAGCGATCATGCCGCGGCGCGATCCCACGCGCGACGAGAAAAGCGTCGATCTCCGCGCGCGTGACGTCGAGGAGCGGTCGCACGAAACCATCATCACGAACCGGATGAATGCCGCGCAGCGCCGCAATGCCGCTGCCGGTGACGAGTCGCATCAGCACAGTCTCGGCCTGATCATTCTTCTGGTGCGCCGTCGTCACGAACCGTGCGCTCGTTCGCGTACGAATCTCCGAAAGCCGTGCATAACGAACCTCGCGCGCCGCCGCCTCGATACCCCGCGCGCGGATCCGTTCGGGATCGAGCGCGCCATCGGCAACGTGCAACTCCACGCCGAGGTCGCGGCAAAGATCGCGCACGAACGCCTCATCCGCGTCTGACTCTTCTCCGCGAAGATGATGATTGACGTGCGCAGCTTCGACAGCGAAACCGTGCTCGCGCAAATCGGCCAGCGCAAGGAGCAGTGCCGTCGAATCAGCCCCGCCGGAGACAGCGGCAATCACGCGGCAAGGCTCGAGACCTTGTTTCGCGAAGAACTGTCGAACGGCCTCTTCGATCACTGACATCCGTTATCTCACAAACCAACCGCTCGTCGTCCTGCATCGACGTCACATGCGACTCTCAGCGCGGACAATCCAATGCACGAGCGCAGTGCATTGTGAGAGCAACGCCATGGCACACCGCCTGCGATGAGCCCGCCACAAGAGCAGTCGAATTCGTGGCGAGGACGGTGTGCTGTGAAGGTCGCAATGCGTTGGTCCCTCGGTCTCCTTTTCCTGATTTCGTTCGTCGCATGCGGGACGTCGCGTCCCCTCATGCCTGTTCCGGAGTCGCTCGAAGCGACATCCGATGTGATGCAGGTGCAACGCAGGCAGACATTCGGACCGTTGCGCTTCGGCGACTGGCAGGTGACGCATTTCAAGAGGATCGGTTTCCCCAGCCGGTCGACGTGGAGGACGGGCGCGTTCTCGAAATCGAGAGGAAAAGCCGCCTATGAGTTCGTGATGACGTCGGGCGATCACGAGGAGTGGGAGTGCCACTGCAAGTTCGAGCGCGTTCACCGCGACCTCGGCATCGGCAGGCTGGGCGACGCAACATTGACGTACGAAGAGTCGCTCGATTGCGATCTGCAGCGCGCCAACGAAGAGCCCTGGAGGCTTCACGTCGACGGCACCCTGGCCATCGGCGGCAAAGGCTTCACAGGAACACTCGCGCAGGGCTCGCGCTCCCTATCCCTCGAGCCCAACCACGTGATCGAAGGCCTCGGACGCGTTCCCGGCCCACCGATGGGATATCTCTTCGTGCGCGAAGGAGAAGAAGTGGCCAGCGCCGAATTGATCCTGCCCGGCCACGTGAGAATCAGCGACGGCGCAGGCGACGATCGCGACCTCATCGCCACCGCCGCCGCGGCTCTGCTGATGCAGCCGAGTGCGGTTGAATGAGGCCACGCGCTTCGCCGGCTCAGTCGCTCAGCCGGCGAGGCGTTCGATCAATCGTCAGTGCGCGCCGCTCCATCCTTCACGCGTGTGTCCGTGGCGATCCAGTTCACTTCCCAGGTCTTGCCGCCGTCGTCCGAGAAAGCCTGTTCGAAACGGATCGTGTCAGCATCGATCTTCGTGATGACGAATCGCACGAAGATGGCTCGGCCGCGCAGCGTCTCCTGCGCGAAAAACTCGCCGCGCCCATCCTTGAACTCGCCGATCGTCGGCGGAGTCATGACGCCGTCGCTGGCGTTCGAAAAATTGAGACTCCACTGCCGCGCTTCCGGATTGTAGAGACGCAGGCTCAGCCCCTGAAAACGCGCGCCGTCGGGTCCTTCTGCGTCGAGCTCCACGAGATTCCCGCGGCCGTCCCAGACCTTCGACACGACCGACGTCCCATTCATCTCCACCCAGGTCGTCGAACCGGTCAACGGACGCAGGCGCCGCTTCACATGAGTCTTCCACGTGCCGATCTCGAAATCGAAATCACGCTGACCGTCGTGTTCCTGCGCCTGCACCGGCAGCAGGATCACCAGGGCGCACAGCAGAAGAAAGGGGCGAATGTTCTCGAGCGCGTTCATGGCGATCGAGTGTCGGCGAGGAAGTGGCATCGGACAATGGCCATTGTCTGCGATGGCACCATGACCACTTCCGGGTGGCCGGCGTTCCACGGCGGGGGTGAATCACGCCGAACCGGCGGAACAGGCTCGGGATTGCGCGCGACACGATCGTGCGGTGGGTGATCTTCGAGATCCTTGGTCCGGCCGTTCCGGTGACCGGACATGAAGCGATCGCTGCCGAGCTGCGGCGCGTTCGATTGGCGGAGGAGTTGCGCGGGTCACACCCTTCGTAGTGACGCCAACCCGCGGGGAAATCTCCTGCGGCGGCCCACTTACATTTACGGAGGGCTCGCCTCATGGAATTCAGGCTAAAGCAGGTTTATCTCCTCGCGTTTCTGCTGCTTGCATTTCCGCTGTTGTATTCGATCGACTGGAGCATCTCCGAGTGGATGTTCTGGACCTACCGGCTGACGCTTGGTGCGCCCGCGCTGTTCATCTTTCTCGCACTCGTTCCGGGCGTGCTGGCGATTGTCTACCACCTGGTCACAGTGGTGCAGCGACGCAATCAGAACCGCGCCGCCATCGCTGCCTACTACACGTGGCTGAGCACGCGAAGCCGCGGGCATCAGAAAGACTTAAAGCTCGAAGCAGACGTGACGCCGGGCCCGGTCAGCGCGAACGCGGCGACCATGATGCTCGTGGCGGTTTTTCTCTTCGTAGCCATCATAGCCGCCTATGAGAATAGTAACGGAGCTCAGAACGGGATCGTTTACGCAGGACTCGGCGCGTATGTCGCAGTCCTCTATTTCATGACCTCGCGGCTGTATGCGAGTGCGCTGTCGTCGCGCTTCCTCATGGCCAGCGCGATCGGCAGTGCATCGGCGATCGTCATGGGCTGGGTCTTCGCCGCGATCGGCACAAGCGCCTTCGGCGCCGACGCGAAGAGTCTCAATCTCCCCACGGTGCTCTTCCTCACCGGTCTCTTTCACAAGTGGGCGTTCGATGCGCTGCGACGCCGCGCGCGGAAGCTGTTCGGACAGCCGGAACCGGAGACGATGGAGCTGCCGATTAACTCCATCGAAGGGATCGATGACGTGCATGCCGATCTCCTCACCGAATACGGTGTCTCGGCGGTGCAGCATCTTGCCACCGCCGAGCCGGGAGAGCTTTGCGAACGGACAATGCTCCCGCTCGATCGCATCGCGGAATGGATGGATCAGGCCATACTCGTAACGCACTTCAACAAGAACATCGTCGCAGCACGATCCTTGGGCATCCGCAGCGCCACCGACCTCGTTCTGATCTCTCAGCAGGCCGCCGCGGAGTCTCCCGCCGGGCCGATGTCGAAGCTCCTCGACAGCCTCGGCGAAAAGATCACCATGCCGCGTGCGGCTATCGACGCGATCGCACGGAAACTGACCGACGACTACAACGTCAATCTCGTGTTCGCGCTCCGTGAAGGAAAGGACCTACCGAAAGTCGTCCCGATCGAGACGATGAAGTCGTAGTGAATCCGCGGTCACGCCGAGCTGCGCGTTGATGGATGTAATAGGATGGGGCAACAGCACGACGCGCCGCCTGTCGCGTTATTGGTGGCGGTGACAGGAGTCGAACCTGTGACCTAGCGCTTATGAGACGCCCGCTCTAACCATCTGAGCTACACCGCCGAGTGTCCCGTCGAGGCAGGGTGGGGAGCGGGATTGTAGGGGCCGCGTCTCCTGCCGTCAAGGATCGTCCGCACGCTGGAAAGTGCGGCGAGGACTACACTTCAACATCGCCGGGGGTGCATTATTTCTGGCGTGGGCGGCGTGAATGACGGACATCCAGGAACGGGCTTGCAAGGGCTGCGGGATCACGGAAGAGAAGATGCGGCTCGAGGCTTGCGCGATGTGTCACAGCTTTTTCTGCGCCGACTGCGCGCATCGGGCCGGCTTCGGGCGGAAGTACTGCTCGGCGGAATGCACGCGTGCGTATTACTTTGCCGGGGAGTTCGAGGACGATGACGACGATGACGACGACGCGTGAGCCGATGGTACCGACCGCAGATCCGAGCAGCAGCCGCACGCTGGCGATGACGAAACGTCCGCGACGCCTGCGGCGGAGCGAGGGCATCCGCTCGCTGGTGCGGGAGACGGTCGTGCGTCCCGCCGATCTGATCTATCCGCTGTTCGTGGTGCCGCAGACGCGCGAGACTGCGCCGATCGGCTCGATGCCGGGCGTGATGCAACTGCGGGTGCGCGATGCGGTGGAGGCGGCTGCGCGCGCGTTCGATGTGGGCATCCGCTCGGTGCTGCTCTTCGGTCTGCCCGAGGTGAAGGACGCCATCGGATCGTCATCGTGGGACCCCAGCGGTCCCGTGCAGTCGGCCATCGAAGCGATCAAGCGCAACGTGCCGGAGATGACGGTGATGGCCGATGTCTGTCTCTGCGAATACACGGATCACGGCCACTGCGGCGTGATCGTCGAACGCGACGGCGTGAAGGACGTCGACAACGATCAGACGTTGCCGCTGCTCATGAAGCAGGCCATCTCCTTCGCCGCGGCCGGCGCCGATTTCGTCGCTCCCTCGGACATGATGGACGGCCGGATCGCGTCGATCCGCCGCGCGCTCGACGAACGCTCCATGCCCGAGGTAGGGATCGTGGCGTACTCGGCGAAATTTGCGTCGGGCTTCTACGGACCGTTTCGCGAGGCCGCGGAGTCGGCGCCGCAGTTCGGCGACCGGCGCACGTATCAGATGGATCCGGCCAATGCGCGCGAGGCGTTGCGTGAGGTCGAGCTGGACATCGCGGAAGGCGCCGACATCGTGATGGTCAAGCCGGCGCTCTCGTATCTCGACGTGATCCGCCAGGTGCGCGACCGTTTCCCTCTGCCGGTCGCGGCGTACAACGTCAGCGGCGAATACTCGATGGTGAAGGCGGCAGCGGAGCGTGGCTGGATCGACGGCCCACGCGTGATGAACGAGATCCTCACGTCGATCAAACGCGCCGGCGCGGATCTGATCATCACCTATCACGCCATGGAGTTCGCGGAGTCGTATCGGGGCTGACGCCTCTCCGCGTCCCGTGATTCCGCGAATGTGTCTTGCGAACAGGCACGTCCTTCCATCATGATGTCTGTACGCAAACATCGCTCGTCGTGGGGGAGGACTCATGAGTCTGTTCGACTTTCCTCGCATCAACATCAAAGGCAGCGTCACGTTGAATCCCGGCACGGCGAACAACGATGACTATGCGGGCTCCGCGTTCCTGCCGAATACGTTCCCGCCTCCGTATGCGCGTCAGACGCTGGCACTGATCGACTCCAAGCTCGTGCAACCGCGCACGTTCGGGATGTCGGACAGCGACTTCATCGCCTGGGTGCAGACGGCGCAGCCGTTCGACCCGCCTGGAACGCAACCGATCGTTCCGGCGGAGTGGAACTACTACGGCGACATGACCTCGTCCGTCGGAGCGGGCGCTGCGTCCGTCATCGGCGTGCAGACGGCGCCCGGTCAGGTCTACACGTCCGCCGATCCCGATGTGCCGGTCACCGCGCTCATCGGCTCGCCGCTCACGTACGGCGGCGGCATCACCGACGTGAACTCCGAGGGCTCGCCGCCCGCAACGCAGTTCTTCATCGAACAACTGACGTTGATGAACGGATCGTCGATCGCGCTGCAGGGGCCGGCGTCGAAGGGCGCCTGCCAGTGGGAGAACTTCTATCGCAACGTGAACCTGATGCAGGACGGCGGCGCGGGCGGCTACATGTACCACGTCATCCTGAAGTCGCTGTGCGGCAAGAACTTCAACATCCCGGGCTTCGAGGATCCCTCGATCATCGGCGCCATCTTCCGCTACTACCTCTACCGGATCATCCAGCCGATCACGGACAACGCCGGGCTCGAGACGTTGTACAAAAACAAGCAGCAGAACGCGGCCTCGCTGCAGTTCGTGGCCACGATCGCTCCGCTGTTTGAGGGCGAAGAGATCACGACCGGACCGGTGGGACGCCTGCTCGTGGCACCGCCGCCGAATATCTCCACGCTGCCATGGACCAACAACAACGGCAGCGGAACGATCGCGCTCGCGCCGGCGGTGCTGCAGCAGAACGGCGATCTGATCTCGGTCGAGTTTGTGGGGACGTTTCCGGACAACAACCAGCCGGGCTTGCCGCCGACGAACGACAAGTATGACTTTGGTGACGTGCAGATCCTCGCGGTCGGCAACGGCATCGCGGCCTCCATCGGAGTCGTTGACTACGCGAACACGACCGCGGGCGATCAGTGTGGCTGGCTCTTCGACTTCGATATCTCCGGCAATGCAGAAGCGCGGGAGGTCCTTGACGATCCGAATGCCACGTTCTGCCTCTTCCATTCGCTGTATGGCAGCGTGTTGAATGAGTCGGAGTACTACATCGTTTCGAATCAGCAGGCGGTTTACGCGGAGCAATGCGGCCCCGGCGATTCCTTCCTGAATCAAGGGACGACCGAGCCGGCCACGGTCGCCGTGTATCGGTATGGCAAACTGGTCCCGGCCGATGCGTGTCCGCCGATCTCGGTCTGGAGCTACAGCACCGTGCCGCTGCAGACGCCCGGCGCGCGTGCGCTGGTGACGGACAACCTGCAGCCCGGCCAGCCGCTCAGCGTCGACACTTCGCTGCCCGGCAACTTCACCTTCACGTTCACGGTCGCCGATCAGCCGCCGCCACCGGCCAGTTACAACGCCTTTCTCAATCCGCCGTTCACGATCCTTACGAACGCGCCGCAGATCGCCCTGCGCATCCTGCCGAACGACGAAGACTTCTCGCAGTACTACGTCGATCCGAGCGCGCCGGACCCGATTGGAAACGATCAGCTCACGTTCGACATCGTCTACGCGAAAGTGCTCCGGACGTATTACCTGCTCTACCCGATCATGAACACCGTCTTCGCGCTCAATTCCGAGGCGGATTGCACGGAGTATGCGGAAGCGATCATCGAACGGACGGACCCGAAACTCTGGATGTTGAAGAAGTACATGCCCCGCACGAGGGACATGTCGGCCAGCCGGCGGACGTTGCTGCAGGCGTGGTGTCGGAAGGTGGGGACGAAGAGTTAGAGGTTCAATACCGCCAAGCCACATTCACGCGCGCCGTCCTTCCGGGTGCGGGAAATTCGAGCACGTTCGGCGCGCCGTCGAAGTCGTTAAGGATCGATGCGACGTACGAGTATTGCTCGTCGAGGAGGTTGCGCACTTCGAGCTCCAGGCGCATGCGGCCGAACGTGCGATCGAGTTTCGCGTTGATGGTCTGCACGTCGGGCAGCGGGAAGTGGCCGTGGTCGTCGGCGAAGCGGGTGTGCTCCCAACGGTATCCGAGCGAGGCGCCGATGGATCGCGGCAGCGAGGCGCGGAGGAAGAGTTGGACGACGTGCTCGGGGATGTTTTTGAGCTGCTGATCGGGATTTTCGTTGTCGGCGACGCGTGTCCACGCGTAGGTGAACATCGGCTGGATGAACGGCGTCGTGCGCAGCTCGGCCGTCGCTTCGATTCCGGTGTGCCGGCTGTTGCCGATGTTGCGGTAGGTGAAGAAGGTGGGATCGAAATCGATCTCGTCGGTGACGTTCATGCGATAGGCGCTGACGCTCCACGACATCGACGGCGTGCTGCGGCTCAGGCCCACTTCGGCGTTGCGCGCGCGCTGCGGCAGGAGCGATGGATTCGAGACGGTGAACGTTGCGCCGTCCGGTCCGGGGAACGGGCGCGGATCGAAGAGTTGATCGAGCGTCGGCGCTTTGAAGGCGTGGGCGAGTTGCACGAACGCGATGAGGGGGCTGGCATCGCCCGCGGCGCTGAGGCGGAACGTGGCTCCGATGCGCGGCGACCATGACGAGTGACGTTGTTCTGCGCCGGCGTAGTCATCGCGGATGTCGTCGTGCCGCAGGCCCGTGCTGAAACGGACGCGATCGACCGGCTGCCAATCGGCGGTCACGAAGAACGCGGTCTGATCGCGATGCGCATCGATGCCGGCCACGTTCGCGCCGCGCTCGCCGGCGTCGTCGATGCCGGCGTACGCGCCATCCAGTGAAGCGCGATCGAGATCGGTTCCGGCGCGGATCGACGCGTTTGGCCAATCGTGCGCGATCTCGAAAATGCCGCCGATGCTTTTGCTGTCGACGTCGCGGACGAGCGTGCTGCCGAAGTTCGGGGCAAGAAGCAGCGTGCGCGGATGGTCGGTACTGCGGCCGCTGTAGTGCAGCACCGCGCGCAGCGGAAAAGTGCCGAACGTGTCGTAGCTGACTGCGAGGCGACGGCGCTCAGTCGACTCGCGATCGAAACGAAATGCGCCGTTCGACGACTCGCGATCGACGGCGCGCTCGGCGGCGAGCAGCGGTCCGGGCTCTTCGCGATCCTTCGACGCGAGCGACGCGGAGAGTTGCAGCCGGCTCATGTCGGCGAGGCGCTGGATGGTGAGATCGGCGCCGCTGTCGCGGGAGCGTGCATGTTGGCGATCGCCGCCGCTCGATGCGGTGAGGCCGGAAATGCCGACACGCAGCGGCCCCATCTCGCCGCGATAGAAGAAGTCGGCGGCGTGCGTGCTGGAGGTTCCGGCGGAGAGGCGAAGCTCGGCGCTCTGCGCATCGCTTGCCGCTGCGCCGCGCGTGAAGACAGAGATCACGCCGCCGATGGCCGTGTCGCCGTACAGCGACGAGCCCGGCCCGCGCATCAACTCGATGCGCTCGATGTTGGCGACGCGCAGATGCCGCCAGTCGATCAGGCCTGATTCGACGTCGCCCGCCGGAATGCCGTCGACGAGCAGCTTCACGTATTCGTTCTCGCCGCCGCCGAAGAAGCCGCGCGCGGTGATCATCGGCGCGCCGGCGCTGGCGTCGTCGAAGTACATCGTGATGCCCGGCACGCCGTTGACGACTTCGGCGAGCGATTGCGCCGGCAAGGCCTCGAGCTGCTCGCGCGTGATGACGGTGATCGAGGCCGCCACCGAATCGCGCTCCGCCGCGCCGCGCTCCGGAGTGACGACGATCTCGGCTTTCACCGTCTGCTTCGGCGGCGGCGTTTCCTCGGCGAATAGGGCGAAGGAGGGGAGCTGCAATAACGACAGCAGGACGAAGATGAGTGGGAGTGACGGGCGCCAACGGAACGTATCGCGAGAGCCGCCCCTCACCCTAACCCTCTCCCCTCGGCGATGAAGCCGCCGTGGGGAGAGGGGACTAGATTCGCGAGTCCCCTCTCCCCATTGCAGCCTCACCGCAATGGGGAGAGGGTTAGGG
>JALYJW010000153.1 GCA_030775085.1 Acidobacteriota bacterium
GCCGCAGCTGCCGCTTTTGTATGTTCGTGCAGCGCGGTGACATACAAAAGCGGCGGCTGCGGCCACCGCACTCCAAAAACTACGCACGCATCGCGGCGATCGCGATCGCACGCAACTTCTCCAGATCAACGCCGCGCGCGTTCGTCACTTCGCTCATTACGCGCAGTCCCTCCTCGATCCGCTCCCGAGCCGCGCGATGTTGACCGCGCGCGATGTGATGCATCCCCGTGCTGATCTGCAGAAGCACCCGCACCAGCGGTAGCTCGTCACGCACGGCTTCGAAATAGAGCTCTTCGAACAAATCGCTCGCTTCGAGCCAGTCACCTGCATCGAAGTGACGTAGCGCTTCATGAAATCGCGGATCGTCTTCGAGCGGAGGGAGCATGCGGATGAATCACTTCGCGCGAGGCTAGTGCAGCCTCCGCTTCACTCCGTCAAGGTGATGCGTCTGGTGATAGGCGGTGAAGATCAGCATTTCGCGCAGCGTCAACTTCCCCAGCAGTGGATGCGGAAGTTGGTAGCGGTCGAGTGAGCGGTCGGGCCATTTGGTGATGGCTGCGCGGAGATCGCGGTTGGCCTGGACGAACTGTCCCATGATTCGCGCGCGTCCCGCTTCGAGGTCCGTTTCTTCGCGTTCCGAGGGCGCGAAGCGGCCGGCATTGCCGCCGGCGTCGAGGAGGCCGAGGTAGCGGGTCTGGACATCAGACCAACGCTCGGAGTTGCGGCGCGGGTTGCCGAACATGAATCGCAGCACGAGGCGCGGAAGGCCCAGCGCTTTGGTGACGGGGCGGATCGATTTGATGAGGTGGCGAACGTTCTCGGCGGGCGACCAGTGGCCGTCGATCCTGGCGAAGAAGGCGGCGGTGTCGAATGCGCTCCAGTAGGCGACGCTCTCTTCCTGCACGCGTTCCAGAGTGGCGACGATCTCGTTCGCAGAAGCTGGTTCGGGGATGTTGAACATGGTGGACATGGTAGGTTATCCATTCGCCTCATGTTGCGCGCGCTCGCCATCGCCATTTTCCTGGCTCTGAACCTCGCTTTCTGGGGGTCGTTCGTGTTGGCGGGCGGGTTGGTCAAGTTATTGACCTTCGGCGAGCTGCGGCGGAAAGTGATTCGCACGCTGCCCTGGCTGGCGGAGCGCTGGGTGGCGTGCAATGACTTCGTCTTCGATCTCCTGCTCGACACGCGGTGGGAGATCGAAGGCGTGGAAGACCTGCGCCGCGATGAGCACTATCTCGTCATCAGCAATCACATCTCCTGGATCGATGTCTTCGCGGTGCTGCGCGCGTTTCATTTGCGTGCGCCGTTCATCCGCTTCTTCCTCAAGCACACGCTGGCGTGGGCGCCGTTCGCGGGGCAGGCGGCGTGGGCGCTCGGGTTTCCGTTCATGCGCCGCTACACGCCGGAGTATCTGGCGCAGCATCCGGAGAAGCGCGGCCGCGATCTGGAGACGACGCGAATGGCCTGCCGCCGCTTTCGCCATCTCCCCGTCTCGATCCTCAACTTCGTGGAAGGGACGCGTTTCTCGCCTGACAAGCACGAAGAACAGGAATCGCCGTATCGCTATCTTCTTCGTCCGCGCGTCG
Source organism: Acidobacteriota bacterium (assembly GCA_030775085.1). Taxonomy (GTDB): domain Bacteria; phylum Acidobacteriota; class Thermoanaerobaculia; order Gp7-AA8; family Gp7-AA8; genus QHVT01. The sequence continues at coordinate 1,587 of JALYJW010000153.1, forward strand.
GCGGCATCGCCTTCGTGCTGGCCTCGCTGGCCGAGCAGATCGACGCGCTGTACGACATCACGATGATTTACCCCACGCGCGACATCTCGATGTGGGACTTCGTCCGCAATCGCGTGCCGTGGATCCGCGTCATCGCCCGCAGAATCGACGTGCCCGAGCAGTTCCGCTCCGACGCCATCACCGAGCCCGGCCCAGCGCGCGAACGGTTCAAGCAATGGATCGAGCAGATCTGGCGCGAGAAGGACGAGCGGATCGCGCAGGTGATGGAAGCGCGGCGCTGACCATCTCCGCGCCGCAGCGCTTTGGAGTGCGGTCGGCTTGCTGCCGCTTTCGGTACGCGGCAAGTACCGCTCCGTGGCACGTTACCCAAAGCGGCAGCAGAGCCGCCGCACTCCAAAGCGCGCCGCGCGGAGATGTTGACAAGATCGGTTTTCGTTCTACCTACGAAATCTTTCGTTGACGATACGAAACCTTTCGTATAGTCTCTCCGTACTCACAAACGGAGACACTGCCATGGCTCAATCAGCATCCGACAAATCGATCCCGAAAGTTGCCCCCAGGCCGACGGACGCCGAGCTGGCAATCCTGCGCGTGCTCTGGGAACGCGGGCCCAGCACGGTCCGCGAAGTCCACGATGAGCTGAGCAGCTCGCAGGACACCGGCTACACGACGGTCCTCAAGCTTCTGCAGATCATGACCGACAAGGGTCTGGTGGTCCGCGACGAGTCGCAGCGCGCGCACATCTATTCGTCGAGCGAAAGCGAACAGCGCACGCAGCGCAAGCTGATCGGCGATCTGATGGATCGCGCCTTCGGCGGCTCGCCTTCCAAGCTGATGATGCAGGCGCTCTCCGCGACGAAAGCGAGCGCCGACGAGCTCAATGCCATTCGTAGGTTGCTCGATCAACAAATCGACATCCAGCAAATCGACAAGCAGTTCGAGGGAGACGCGAAATGAACGCGATACAGCTCTTGACGGGATCCATTGCGCAGGCCATCGGCTGGGCGCTGCTTCACCTCCTGTGGCAGGCGACGATCGTGGCCGGCATTCTGGCCGCGGTGCTGGCGCTGCTGCCGCGGCGCAACGCAACGGCGCGTTACGCGGTCTCCTGCGGCGCGTTGGCTCTCGTCTTCGCGATGTTCGTGGCCACCGCGGTCCGTGCCTACGATCCCGGCGCCGCGCCGATCGCCACTTCATCCGAAGCGCATGCCGACGAGAGTATTGCCATCCCGCTTTCGAAAATCCCGAGCGTCATCATGGCCACGGCCACCGAGGGATGGCGGGATCGGGCCATGGACGCCGTGACGAGCGCGCGCCAGTCGCTTCCTTCCGTCGTGGCGTTGTGGCTCGCCGGCGTCCTGTTTCTGACGTCGCGCCTGCTCCTCAGCTTCGTGCGCGTCCGTGCTCTGGCGCGTGACGGAGTCCGAGAAGCCAGCGAAGAATGGCAGCGCGTCGCGGCAAATCTCTCCGAAGCGCTGGGACTGCGACGTGCGGTCCGCCTGCTCGAATCCGCTGCGGTCGAAGTGCCCTCCGTGCTCGGCTCGCTCCGTCCGGTCATCCTCCTCCCCGTCAGCACGCTCACCGGACTCACTCCCCAACAGATCGAAATGGTTCTGGCGCACGAACTGGCGCACATCCGCCGCCACGACTTCGCCATCAATCTTCTCCAGGCATTCGTCGAGACGCTGATGTTCTATCACCCGGCGGTCTGGTGGATGTCGAGCCGCGTGCGCATCGAGCGCGAGAACTGCTGCGACGATCTCGCGGTCGCGGTGTGCGGCAATCCGATCCAGTACGCCCGTGCATTGACGCGCCTCGAAGAACTGCGCGCCGCGTCGCTGCCGATGGTCGTGGCCGCAAACGGCGGCTCGCTCCTCGACAGAATCCGCCGCATCGCCGGCGGTCGCGCGGAATCGACCGGCCTGAGCTCGCGCTGGGCCGCTGCCGTCGCGATGCTGGCCATTCTCGCCATCGCCCTGGCCCTCCCCTCGATGCCAGCTCTCGCACAGCGCGAGGACAAGAGCGAAGCGCCGCAGGCCGCCAAAGCGACCGTCGAAGTCGTCGAAGCCGCGGAGCCCAATGACGGAGACTTCGATTCCGATCACGAAGTCAGCCCCGACATCGACGTTCATCCCGACATCGACATCGACGTCAATCCTGATGTGCATGTCGACATCGATCACGACATCGATCACGATTTCGACTTCGACTTCGACACGATCGCGCCGACTCCGCCCTCACCGCCGGTGGCCTTGGCGCCGATGATTGCGCCGGTGGCACCCACACCGAGGCCCGCGAGGGCCGCCCGGGTGATGGCTGCTATGGCGCCGATGGCCACACCGTCGCCCGCCGCGGTTCCAACACCGCCGGCCGCGCCACGTGCGCCGCTCGCACGGCTCGCCGCGTTCGATGCCATGAACTTCGAATTCGAGCACGAGACCGGTGGCGACGAGCCGGCCGATCGCAAGATCGCGGGATCGGGCAAGCTCACCGTCGACGAGCTGATCTCGCTCCGCGCCGTCGGTGTCACTCCCGCGTACATCAACACGATGCGCGGCCTCTTCCCCGATCTCACCGTGCGCCAGGTCTCCAGCCTCCGCGCGGTCGGCGTGACTCCCGAGTTCGTCAGTGAGATGCGCAATGCAGGCATGCAGATCACGACGGCACGCGAAGCCACGAGCCTGGCCGCGGTCGGCGTGACTCCGGCGTACATCCGCGAGATGCGCGCCGCGGGCTTCGAAGTGAAAACGTCGCGCGATGCATCCAGTCTGCGCGCGGTCGGCGTCACTCCCGAGTTCGTAAGCTCGATGCGCAGTGCCGGTTTTGAAGTGAAGTCGGCGCGCGACGCCTCCAGCCTGGCCGCCGTCGGCGTGACCCCCGAGTACATCCGCGAGATGCGCGCCGCGGGAGTGGAGATCAAGACCGCCCGCGACGCCACGAGCCTCCGCGCCGTCGGCGTGACCCCGAAGTTCGTCAAGAAGCTGGCCGACGCCGGCTACAAGGACCTGTCCACGCGCGAGCTGTCACGCCTCGCCGCCGCGGGCATCGACGACGAATTCATCCGCGAGATGGAACAGTACCGCGACAAGAAGTGAGCCGGCACGGCCGGCAGCGCTGATTGCCCAAGGCTCCGCCAGGATTGTCGCCTGAACGACTTTCTGTCGCGCAGACTCCTGGAATCTGCGCCGTAGAACGAGCCTCGAAGCGACCGTACGTGCCCGAGGCTATGCCAACGAACGCTGCCGGCCGTGCCGGCCGGAGGAAACGATGAAGCGCATCCTGACGCTTACGCTCGCAGTGTCTCTACTCGCATTGCCTCTGTTCACAACGTCCGCGTTCGCCGAGATCGACGGCGCCTGGACGGCCTCGGTCGATGACAAGCGTCCCGACCGGCTCTACGTCAACATCACCCGCGGCAAGCACCACAACAACGGATCGACCATGCGCATCAGCGATTTCTCGTTGCTGACGCGCGCACAGATCGATGCCGCGACGATGACGCCGGTGCGTTTCGAAATGCGCCGCGAGGCCGGCACCTCGGTGTTCGAGGGCACGTTCCGCAAGGGCAAAGGCGCCGGACAGTTCACCTTCACCGCCAATCGCGGCTACATCGAAGCAGTCCGCGCGCTGGGCGTTCCGTTCGATCTGAATGGCAAGCGCAAGAGAAAGAACTGGACCGAAGAAGAGGAGCTCTTCACGCTGGCCGTGCACGATGTCTCCACCGCGTTCATCAAGTCGATGCAGAGCGTGGGGTTCAAGGTCTCGCTCGAGAAGTATCTGGAGATGCGCATCTTCGACATCACTCCCGAGTATGTCCGCGAGATGCGTTCCCTCGGCTTCGCCAAAATCGATTCCGACGAGCTCGTGGCGTCGAAGATCCACAAAGTCACGCCGGACTACGTGAGAAGAATGCGCGCCGCCGGATGGGACCTCTCACTCGACGAGCTGCAGTCGAGCAGCATCCACGGAGCGACTCCCGAGTTCGCCGCCGAGATGCGCAAGCTCGGCTACAAACTCGACTTCGACGATCTGGTCTCGTTCCGCATCCACAAAGTGACCGCGGCTTTCATTAACGAGCTCGCCCAACTCGGCTACAAAAACATCGACGCCGAGGACCTCGTCTCCATGCGCATCCACCGAGTCACACCGCAATTCATCCGCGAGGTCCAGGCCGCCGGCTACAAAAACGTGCCGGTGGACAAGCTCGTGAACATGCGCATCCACAAGATCGACGCGGAGTATCTGAAGAAGATGGGGTCGTAGAAACCGGAGTCGGCGGTCGGCAGTCGGCGGTCGGCAGTAGAACCGGTTCGGGCTCTGTCCGCTGCCGACCGCGAGCGAAGCGGACTGCCGACTGCCGACTCGTCACTTCACCCCAGCCACGTACCGAATGTCTCCTCCGCCCTTGGTCAGGCGGAACGGGTGAATCTCGAGCTGGTCGTCGTTGCGGATGACGATCACGACGCCGCGGCTGATGCCCATTGGGCCGGCGGCGAAGTAGCGGACGCCGATGTGGTAGGTGCCGCGATCGAGCTGGCCGGTGCGGATGACTTCGGGGCCCAGTCCCTGCGTGATGTCTTCGTAGAGCGTGAGACCGGAGCGCGTTTCCTTGTGCGAGTAGAAGCATTCTTCGCCCGATGGGTCGACGACGTGCAGGTCGACGTCGTTCGCGTCGGTCTCCCAGGCCAGCGTCACGCGCAGCGCGTCCTTGCGATCGAGCTGCACGTCGTGCTCGCGCGCGCGTGATGCGATCTGTTCGCGTTGCTCGGGATGCTTTTTCATCCAGGCGCGGTAGACGTAGCCGAGCTCCTCGCGGATCACACGCTGCACGCGACCGTACCAACCCGGGAAGGTCTGGCGCGTGGCCGACTCCAGCACGCGCGCGGCCTCTTCGAACCGGCCTTCGCTCCAGAGCATCAATGCGAGATGGCGATATCCGTTGACGCGGTCCGGACGCACTTCCAGTGCCTTGCGCAACGGCGTTTCCGCCAGGCGCGCACTGCGCGTGCGCAGCAGCAAGAGTCCCGCGCGCTGCAGCAGCTCCGTCTTGGCCGGTGCGATCTCGATGAGCGATGCGAACGCGCGCGCCGCCTCGGTCTCATTGCCCAACGCATCGGACGCCATGCCGAGAACTTCGTAGACCTGCGGATTCTCGGGATCGTACGGCTGCCAGCGCAGCGCCAGACGGCGCAACGCGGACCATTCGTCATACGCCGCCAGCGTTTCGCTGAGCTGGTTGTACAACTCCCGATCGCGCGGGTTGTCGTGCAGCTTGCTTTCGAGCTCCGGGATCGCCGCGCGCGACGGCTTCCGATTCTGCGTCCACGGCACTGCCGACTTCATTTCCGCGGAAGGAGGAGGAGCTGGTGGTGCAACGGTCACGGGCCTCGGCTGCGCGATCCGCGCAGGCGCCTCGACGACCGGCGGAGCGTTGGCAGTCACGCTGATCGCTTGCGAGACCGGCGCCGGCGATGGCTCGGCAACAGCCACTTCCTGAACGGCGTCGTATGCGAAAACGGCTTCGCCTGACTCGACTCGTGCGTTGACACGGCCTCCGATCATGCCCCCCACCACGCCACCCGGCACACCGCCTTCGACGCCACCAGCAACGCCAGCCTCGCCATCCGCGGGCGGCGGTGGAACCGGCATGGTCATGGGCGGAGCCGTAGCCGCTGCTGCTTGCCGGCGCCGCGTTTGCGTTTCCGCCACGAACTTGCGCGAATCCGGGGGCGGCGGAGTGAACGTCATCTTCGGCCGGTCGAGCCGTCCGATTCCTCCGGCATCGATCGTCAGGATCTGCGCCAGCGCGCGCCGGTCGAGACCGAAGCGCTGATAGTCCCACTCCGTTTCCAACACGAGCATCGTCGTGCGCGGGATGACCACGCGCTGCTCGATGCTGATCTTCACCTGTTCCGTCGCCAGCGCGCGACGCACGGCGTCGGACGTTTCATTGGCCTCGCGCCGGGCCAGGTATTCGAGATAGGCGCGATAGGCCTCGCGCTCCAGCAGCGGCGCGAAGGTCGTGGCGTCGAGACGAGATACTTGCACCGCTGGAACGATGCGCGGCTCCTCGCCCGCTTTGATCTTGCCGAGGACGAGCAACTCATCGCCCGGAGCGACGTCGTCGAAATGCGTTGGATAGACCCACTCCGCGCCGGCATCGGCCACGTCGATCGATTCGCCGAGCGGACGCCGGAGATCTTCGACCGCACTCGCCGCGCGAACTTCCAGTGCATCGGTGAACGGCACGCGCACGACGCGGCCATGGCCCGCCGTGATCGCCTTCGCCGTCGCCGCATCTTCGCGGCTGCCGAGGATCAGCGCGTGGATGCGCGCCTTCGCGGGCAGCTTGGCGATTGCGTTCTGCAGGTCATGCGACGCAACGGATCCAAGTGTCGCCACGAGATCGCTGGCGATGACGGCGGTGCGCGACGGATCTTTCTCCGCGCGAGCGGTCAGATCGCGCAGCATCGCGCCGATGTCCGTGCCGCCGAGAAAGAGACGAGTGCGCAGAAGATCTCCGACACTGCGCGAAAGCTCCGCGGCTGTACCGCGCGCGAGCGGAGTCACTTCATTGTCGAACGCCACGAGCTGCACGTCGTCCGCTGGCGGAAGCGCACCGAGCAGCGCTTCCAGGGCGCGAATGCGATGCGGCGCCCCCTCGGCCGAGGATGCCGACGTGTCGACGTAGAAGAGCCAGGTGGAGGAAGCCGATCGCCGACCGGCCGTGGAGATCTCCGGACGCAGTGATGCGAGATAGAAATCGCCGGCACGCAACAGCATCGGCGCGCGGTCTTCGGAACGCGACGTCAGCACAATGTCGCGGTCCGGAGTCCAGTCGCGCTGATCGAAACTGGTCACCTCGGCGGTGCTGGTCGTGAGCTCCCCTGCTGTCTTTTCATTAGGAATGGGCGTGACGAACGCGCGGAACGTCAACTTGTTGACCTTCGACATTCCGCGCAGCGGCAGCGTGTACGTGCGCACGCCATCGCGCAACGGCAGCAGCGTCGTGTACGACAACACCAGCCGCACCGGCGCATTGGCCTCGATCGGGAAAATGCGCGCGGAGAATCGATTGCCCTGATCCTGCTCGAGCAGCGCCGGGTCGCGCATCTGGTGGAGGAACTGCTCGTACACCTGATTGGCGCGCAGGCGCTCCACCACCTCGCCCTCCATCAAATGCCCATTCACTTCTTTGGCGAATCGGCTGATGGATGCATTCGGCGGCAGCGTGCAGGAGAACCTCCCTTCGATGCGCCGTGGCTGCGGATTGAGGAAGCGGAGCTCCAGCTCCGTCAGCGACAACATCCCGTGGATGGCCGTGCGCACGGTGAGCTCTTCGAGGATGAGCTCCTGCCCATCGGGATCGGCAAAGGTGATCGGAGGAGGCGGCGGCGCATCGTTTTTCCGCAGCTGCGGAGCAGGCGCGAGCGTCATCCCGCGCGCCGGTGCTTTTTCCTGAGGAGCCGCGGCGAGCAGCAGACCGGCGACCACGGCGATCAACAGCGTGGCGGTGAGCGAGAGCGAGCGTGCGTATGACTGCATGCACGCTTAGACGAGGGAGGTCGCGAAGAAGAAACCTGCCGTATCTCCGCGCGGCGCGCTTTGGAGTGCGTGCGGCTTGCCGCCGCTTTCGGTAGGGTGCAACGG
>JALYJW010000154.1 GCA_030775085.1 Acidobacteriota bacterium
GGGGACTGGGGACTGCGGGCTTTGCTAGTTGGCAGGCTTGCGCGAATAGACCAGTCCCCTCTCCCCGTTGCAGTCTCATCGCAATGGGGAGAGGGTTAGGGTGAGGGGCGGCTCTCGCGATCAGTGAAAGCCCTCTGCTAGAGTCACCCCGTGTCCGCCCGCCGCCTCTTCGTCCTGCTCGCGCCGCTTGCGGCGGTGTTGGGGATGTTTCTGGCCTGGCGGCATTCCACCGCGTCCAGGCTCCAGCTCGAGATCGCGAAGGATGAGGTCGTACGGATCGCTCGCGCGCACGCTGCGGCGAAGGGCGTGGACGCGGCCGGTTGGAACGCGCTGGTGGATCTCCAGCCCGACAATGATCTGCGGCACTACCTCGCGGTGGCCGCGAAGCCCGCCGAGCGCGAGGCTGTCGAGCGCATCGTGTCGCCGGTTCCCTATCGCTGCGTGCTCGTGAATGAAACCGACACTGCCGATTCCGTCCACGTCTCCGTTTCCAACAGCGGCCGGCTGATCTCCTATCGCGTGCCGCCAACATCCGATCCCCGTGCCGCGAAGGTCACCGAAGCGCAGGCGCGTCAGATCGCGGAGCAGGAGCTCCGAACGCGCCTCGGCGAAGAGAGCGCCGGCTTCGCGTTCGCCGGCATGGGGGTGCAGCAGCACAAAACGACCACTTCGGAAATCCGGCGGTTCACGTTCCGCCGGCAGTACGGCAAGGAGCTGGCGGTCGAATGCACGATCGACACGTCGGGCGCGAAGACGATCGGATTCAAGCTCACTCCGCGCGTGTCGCCCGAGCATGAGAAGCGCTTTCCCGAATTCTCATTCGCCTTCGTCACCATTCGCGGCATCGCCATCATCGTGTTGGTCGTAGCAACCCTCATCTACGTCATTACCCGTTTCATCCGCCGGTCGCGGGAGCATGAAGTCCCGCTCAAGCGCGCCGCCATCGTGGCCTCGCTCGTGTTCGTGGCATTCGCGTTCTCCACGCTGGCCGGCCGGCAGAGTCAGCGCATCAGCGCACTCGAACAAGGTCCCGCGCCCGGCTCCGCCATCGAGATCGTTCTGCTGATCGTCGTCTCCTCGATCATGGCCACGCTCGTCGGCGTGACCTGGGGCGCGTGTGAAGCCGACCTGCGCGAGGCCTATCCCGAGAAGCTGACGTCGACCGATGCGTTACTCGGCGGGATGCTCCATTCGCGCGCCGTGCGATCGTCGCTCATCACCGGTCTGGCGCTGGCCGGTTACGCGGCGTTGCTCCTTGGCGTGGAGGCGTTCCTGCGCGCGCGCCTCGGAGTGTGGGCCACGATCGCTGCCGGTGAGCTCATGGCGTTTCAAAGTGCGCGCCCCGGCCTGGTGGTCATCATGTTCGCGTTCACCGGTCTGCCCGTGGCCATGGGATTGATGCTGGCGGCCGTCTCGGCCACGCATCGAAAGGGCCACTCGCGCAACACGCGCATCCTGCTTGCGCTGCTCGTGTTCTTCTTTTTCTTTCTGACCACGGCCGGCAACTACACGCCGGCGGCCTGGACCCTCGTGCAATCGATTCTGGCCGCGTCGATCCTGCTCGTTCCTTTCCTGCTCAGCGACGTGCTCGCGGTGATCGTCGTGTCCTCCGTCTCGGCGTGGGCGATCCTCTGCGCGTCGCTGATCGCGCAACCGGCGGCGGCGCTTCGGTCGTCCGGCTGGACGATGCTGGCCGTTCTCGTCGCGATCATCGCAGCGGCCGCGATCGCCGCGTTCCGGCGTCGCGCAACCACGACGGACATCGAAGCCGCGCGGCCCGAGTACGCGCGCAACATCGCCGAGCGTCTGATGCTGACTACGGAGATGGACGCGGCGCGGCAGGCTCAGCTCCGCGTCATGCCGCGCGTCGTTCCGGACGTGGCAGGTGTCACGCTCGCGGCTCGCCATTCCGCATCGGCCGGGATCGAAACCGATTCCTACGAGTTTTTCCCTTCCGCCACGCACCTCGGCGTGGCCGTCGCCGATGCGCGTCTGCCCGGTCTTTCGTCCGCGCTCTGCATTTCGATGCTGAAGGGACTGCTCCTGAACTACGCGGCACGATTGACGGATCCGCGCGATCTCGCCGATCGCGTGTACAAGCAGTTGTCGTCGATCTTCGGCGACGATCTTCCGCTCTCATTTTTCTTCGGGCGACTCGATCGCGACGTCGATCGTGACGTCGATCGTGCAGGGGCCGCATTCACGTTCGCGACGTTCGGCGCCGCACCGCACGCCATTCACGTCCGCGCCGGCGCCGCGACGTCGCTCGAAGGTGAGGAGTACGTCGAGCTGGAGCGAAACGACGCTGTCGTGATCTACAACGCGCGTCTCGCCGAGATGCGGGACCGCGACGGCGCCCTCCTCGGCGATGACGCCATTCGCGCAGCGCTCGCCGCCACGAACGGCAGCGATCCGCAGAAACTCGTCGACGCCATCTTCGATCTCGCCACGCGCCATTCGCGCGGCGTCGAAGCGCAGCAGACCTGGATCGCCGTGGCCATCGCACCAAATGGCGCCGAGGTGACTTCGTGAGCCGCGGACGCGCGCTGGCGATCCTCGGCGTTGGTGTCGTTGGCTACGTTCTGCTGGCGTGGCTCTTTCCGCGCTTCAGCACGGGCGCGCAGTGGAACATCCGCCACGGCGCCGAAGAGAGCATCGCGCAGGCGCGCGGCGTGGCCGCGAAACACGGCTTCGATGTCACCGGCTGGTCCGCGGAATCGGCGGTGCTGGTCGATCGCAAGCTTAACGACGCACGAGTGCTGATTGGCTTCCGCCATCCGACGATCGACGACGAAGCGATCGGCATCCGATTCGATCCGTCTGGCCGGCCGACCGCCGTAGTGCATCGCCGCGAGTCGCGCGCCGGCGACGACGTCACGGTCGGCGCGGCACGCCCGCTCGCCGAGCGCGCGCTGCGCGACTTCGTCCCGAACGCGGCCGAATACCGCAGCGTCGCGCAGGAAGATCTCGGCGCGGACGGCGTGCGATTCCGCTGGGAGCGCAAGCCAACGACGCGCAGCGGAACGGATCCAAAACTCGTCTGGCGCGCCAAAGCGATCGTCGCCGGCGCCTCCGTCCGCGACATCCGCTACGAATTGGAAGAGAGCGAGCAGGGCGATGACGACACGCCCGTCGATGTGCTCGACGCCATCTCCGACATCACGGTGATTCTGGCCGGCCTCTTCGGGTTCGTGCTCTACGTCGTCGCCTCGGGTCGCCACCAGATTCCGCAGCGGCTGGCGTTGACTCTGGCCGGCATCGCATGGCTCGTGCTCTTCGTCGAGATGTTCTCCAGTCTCGATCCGCAGCTCGCCGCTGTCGTGAGCGACAGCAACAACAATAGCGCGCGCTGGGCACTCATCCTGGCCGCGGCCTTCGTGGCCATTCCCGGCGCGCTGGCGGTAATGGGCGGATATCCATCGACGCGCAGACGCTTTCCGCGTCAGCTCCTTTCGTTCGAAGAGTTGCTGCTGCGCGGCCGTATCGCCAGCCGCAGCGTCGGCACCGCGCTGCTCACAGGAATCGCGGCGGGGGGATGGATCGCAGTCGTGCCGCATCTCCTTCGCGGCACGGGCCTCTTTGGAAACTACCGCATCGACGACGCGTTCGACGATCCGCTTTTCCTCTCAGGCGCTCTGCCGCTCGAGCTCTACAGCGCCGTCATCGTCACGCTGATCGCATTCGCGCTGATCGGCTCATTCGTGCAGGACAAGTTGCGCGGCGTCATGGGTGGCGCCACGGGCACCATCGTCGCGTTCGTGCTCGCGCTGATCGTTGTTTCCAACGACGATGTGCCGCACATCGTCCCGACCATTCTCGCGGCCGCCATCGTCGCCTTCATCTTCGATCAACTCCTTCGCCGCGGCGATCTCCTGACGCTCATCGCCGCCGCCGCAAGCTCGGCCTGGGCGGTCAATGCCGCATCGCGCCTCGTGCAGCCCGCGCAATCGATTCGCGCGGATGGCTGGATCGTCGTGCTGATCGGAATCGCGATTGCCGCGGCAGCGCTGGCCATCGCGTTGTGGGGCTCGGTCAAGCCTTACCTGCCGTGGGAACCGCGACCCGCACGCGCCGAGCGAGAGCGCATCCAGGCCGAGTTCGACGTTGCGCGTCAGGCACAGGAGCAGATGCTCCCCGCCACAGCGCCGGAGTTGCCCGGAACGTCGATCGCGTCCTTCTGCCGCCCCGCGCGTCAGGTCGGCGGCGATCTCTACGACTTCGTCACCATGAGCGACGGCACCGTCGGCATCACCGTCGCCGACGTCAGTGGCAAAGGCGTGCCCGCCGCACTGGTCATGACTATCACCAAAGGCCTGCTGCTCGCGGCAAGCGATGGCCGCATCGATCCGCTCGAAACGCTCGCCGACGTCAACGCCGGCATTCACTCCCTCCGCAACCGCAGCGTCTTCGTGACCATGCTCTTCGGCGTCTTCGATCCCGTCGCGCGCACCTTCCGCTTCGTCCGCGCCGGCCACACCCCGCTCCTCTGGCGCAAAGCAACCGGCGAAGTCACCATGCTCTCCCCCCGCGGCATCGGCATCGGTATGACCGGACCGCGCACCTTCTCCGCGCTCTGCGAGCAAGCAACGATCACCACAGCTTCGGGCGACTTCCTCATCCTCTACTCCGACGGCGTCAACGAAGCCATGAACGAGCACCGCGAAGAATTCGGCGACGACCGCCTCTTCGCCACCGTCCGCGACCACATCACCGATTCCATGACCGCCGAAGAAGCCCGCGCCGTCCTCGTCAACGCCGTCGACGACTTCCGCGGCGCCGCACCGGCGCATGACGACATGACGTTGGTCGTCGTGAAGTGTTGAGCTTTTTCAAGTCGACGTTAGCTCGCTCCGGCCGTACGCAAGGCGTGACGAGTTCATGCTGCGTCATCACAAGCGTGTGTTCACCACAGAGTTCACAGAGAACACAGAGGGGATGCGGAGGAAGTAGTTTTTCAGAACGACAAGATTGCTTTTCTCCGCTGCCCCTCAGTGTTCTCTGTGAACTCTGTGGTGAATACACGGGTGCCACGAAACGCGGGCTGACCAATCATTCGCGGTTCCGGCCGCGCGCGGTTTCCATGCCTGCAACCCGGGCCTCCGTGGTGTGGGTGATGGTTCGCCGTCGCGGAGCGCCTACGTCGCAGGAGGGCTAAGCTGGGGCTGGTGAGGAGCGGCTCTCCCGCCGCACCACCATCATCGTGATGTCGTCATACTGAGGCGCCGTCGCAGCAAACGCATCGACACTCTCATACGTCGCCCTCACAACCTCATCCGCGCTGGCCGCCCTCTGCTCGCGCAGCAGCTCGATCAGGCGCTCGATCGAGTATTCGTTCTCCTCGGGATCGTTCGCCTCGGTCACGCCGTCGCTGTAGAGCGCGACCAGGTCGCCGGGCGCGAGCTGCCATTCGGTCTCCGCGTACGTCCGCCCGGCCATCAGACCGACCGCCAGACCGCCCGCCTTGAGCCGCTCCGCGGTTCCATCCGCGCGCAGGATGACGCCGTCGTTGTGACCGGCATTCACGACGCGCGCGTGGCCGCTCTCCGGATCGACGTCCATGAAAATCGCGGTCACGAATTTGTTCGCGGCGGTCGACGCGTGCATGAGGTTGTTCATCCGCGTCACCACCTCGGCGAGCGGGATGCCGCTCGACAGCAGTGCGCGCAGCGACGCCTGGAAATTGCTCATCAGCAGCGACGCCGCGATTCCCTTGCCCGATACGTCCGCTACGCAGTACACGATGCGTCCATCAACCCGTTGGATTGCATCGTAGTAATCGCCGCCGACATGACGCGCCGGCCGAGTGCTCGCCGCGACGTCGTATCCGGTTACCGCCGTCAGCGTCGCCGGAAGCAATCGCCGCTGAATATCCGCGGCCAGCTCCAGCTCCTTCTCGATCTTCTTCTTCTCCACCGTCTCGAGAAAATGCCACGCATTCTCGAGCGCCACTGCTGCCTGATCGGCAAGGCCGCGCGTGTATTCGAGATCGTCCGCGGAATACCCAACGCCTCCCGGACGCGCGCCGAGAAGAACGACGCCGATCGTCTCCTCGCCAACGCGCAACGGCACGAGAGCGGCGACCTTTTGCGCGATCAACTCGTCGCGCAGATCGTTCTCCTCGATTTCCGAAACAGGAATCGCCCACGCCAGTTGCCGCAGCGCATCGAACGATTCCAGACGTGCGCCTTTCGCCCGATGAATCGGCGGATGCCCTTCCTTCCAAGCCGCGATGACGTACCGCGCCAGCGTCCATTGCCCCGCCAGCGTCAGCGCCAGCATGCGCACCACTTCCTCCGGCTCGACCACTGAAGTGAATCCGCGCACGAGTTCGAGCAGCGTGCGCAACTCCTGCAGCTTGCGATCGAGATTCAGATTCAGACGGCGTACGTCGGCCGCGTAGCGCACGTTCTCCACCGCGCCCGCCGAGATGCCTACAAGCGCAGCCAGAAACTGCTCCTGATCCGGCAGAATCGGTGAAGGTGTCGTACCGATGCCGATCTTCGCGCTGGTACCGACCGGCAGAATCAGATCGATCCCGGCGGCGCGCAGCGCCTCATCATCGAACGCGGTACCCGGCAGCATCGCCGACAAACCGCGTGCATGCGTGATGGCCGCATCGCGCGACACGAAACCGCGTCGCGCCAGCACATGCGCCATCGCCGATCGCAGCAAATGCTGCAGCAATTGATCGACGTCGCTGGCGCCCTGAAGCATGCGCGCCGATTCGACCAGCGCCTCCAGGCGCGCGCTTTCGAACGTAGTCATAGTAGGCAGTTCGCAGTAGGCAGTATGCAGGAGATAAAAACACGGGCGCGGGCCTCCTGCCTACTGCCTACTGCAAACTGCCTACTCCCGTTTATGAAGCTTCTTCACCATGCGCAGCTCATTCTTTTTCCCCGGCTCGATGTCGTAATGCACTTCATCCATCAGCGTCTTGATGAGGCGCATGCCCAGGCCGCCGGTCTTGCGTTTGGCGATGAGCTCCTTCAGCTCCTGTTCCGGCACCTGAGTCGGATCGAAGCCCTTACCCGTGTCGATGACGTGAATGCGTAACGCGTCCTCATCGAACACCGCACGAACCATTACCTGCTTGGTCTTGTCGTCGCCGTAGGCATGCTCGATGACGTTCGCGCAAGCCTCGTCGACCGCCAGCTCGAGCTGTCCCACTTCGACCTCGTTCAAGCCCGCCTGCACCCCCACGCGCGTCACGAACTCGCGGATCAGCGCCAGATTCTCCGTCGTCGAGGGAACGTCGAGCGTGAACGTGTTTTCGATGGCCGTCATGCGCGCTCCTAGACCTGCTTGACGGGCGTCTCGGCGAACCGCTGCACCGCCGCAGGCACGTCCGCCACGATGTCGTACAGCGCGTGGAAGCCGAGGATCTCGAACACCTGCTCCACCTTCGGAGTCAGACCGCAGATCTTGATGTCGCCGCGGCGCTCGCGCAACTCCTCGATGAATCCCATGAACACGCCGAGCCCGGCCGATGAGATGTACGTGAGCTTCGCGCAATCGACCACAAACTGCAGGTGCCCGTCATCAATGTCGATCTGGATCGCGCTCTCGAGCTCCGGCGCCGTGTGCGCATCGAGAAACCCGTCGAGCGCCAGCACCGTCAACCCGCCTTCTGTCGAGCGTGTGATGGAGAAGGGATTTGCCATGGCCTCGGATCGTAGCAGATGTCTATCGCGGACACGCCTTCGCGAACCCGCCTTTGCATGCGCGCGCGAAAAGCGCCACCTTCATTTCGTGATCGAACGGAACGCCCTTCGCTTCGTCGTAGAGCTTGCCCAGCTCATAGCAACCTTCCGCGTCGCCACCGTCGCAGGCCTTGTCGTAGAAGGTCGCCGCGCCGGAAAAATCCTCGCGATATGCGCGCATCGCTCCGACGTTGAAGCAACCGTAGGCATCGCCGCGATTGCACCCGTCGAGTGAACGGGCCAGACCGCCTTCGACATCTTCCGGCACGCCGTGACCGTGGATCTCCAATGCGCCCAGCAGAACGCACGCGCGCAGACGCGCCTTCTCCGCCTCCTCGTCCTGCGAGTCGATTTTCGACTCACACGCCTTGCGGAACGTCTCCGCCGCCAGCGTCGGATTCTTCTCCATGCCGATGCCGTCGCGATACGCATCGCCGAGGTTCACGCAGCCGCGCATGTTGCTGACCTCGCACGGAGAACCCTCGCAACCGCGCCGATAAAAACCGGCCGCGCGCACGAGATCTCTGCGCACGCCCTTCCCGTTCTCGTAGAGATAGCCGAGGTTCGTGCAAGCCTTCGAAACGCCCTCATTGCACGCCTGCTCGTACGCCGGCGCCGCGCTGGCGGCACTCATGGCAAAGCCGCGACCCTGATCGCGCATCAGCCCCTGGTTGTAGCAACCGTTCGCATCGCCCGCGCTGCACCCGCGCGTGTAAAACTCCAGCGATCGCAGATCGTCCCGCTCCACAACCTTCCCGACCGCGTACAGATACGCGAGATGAGTGCAGGCCGCGCCGCTTTGTTGATCGCAAGCATCCGAAAGGACCTGCACCGCCTCGCGCTTGTTGGCCGACATCAGGATGTAGCCGTACTGCGCGCACGCCTCCGCCGAACCGCTCCCGCACGCCTCTTCGTAAAGCTGCACGGCGCGATCCGCATCGGTCTCGAATGTGGCCCGGCGAAAACAGGCAGCCGCGTTTCCGTCATCGCATGCCTTCTCGTAGAACGACCCTTGCTCGATCGGCGTGAGCACCTTCTCGATCGTGGCCCCATCGCGCGTCACGACCACCCGCACCGGATCGCACGTGCGATGAAAGAGCAGCGCATCGACCTCACAGCTCCACGCGATGCGTCGCTCGCCCACCTGCTGCAGAACATCCCCCTCGCGAAATCCCGCCACCTCGGCCGGACTGCCCGCAAGCACCGCCGCGATCGACACCCCCGCCGCACTCATCGCCCCCGGCTCGATGCCAAGCGCGCCCGTCGTACACGCAACGTCGCTGGTCGCCATGCGGCAACCGAACGCGAAGACGACAGCCAGTGCAGCAAGTGAGCGCAAGCCGAAAGGATAACGCTGGGGACGGAATTGAGAATTGAGAATTGAGAATTGAGAATCGGTGGACCAACCCGCGCCTACGCGTCCGCGCTACGCGTCCCTGCCTTTCATTCTCAATTCCCAATTCTCAATTCTCAATTCCG
>JALYJW010000155.1 GCA_030775085.1 Acidobacteriota bacterium
GGCTACTGCCGACCGCAGCGCAGCGGACTGCCGACCGCCGACTTGAACTTATGAACGCACGCGCAACGCAGAAAATGAAGGGGCTCATCCTGTCCGGCGGCAAGGGCACGCGGATGCGTCCTCTGACCTACACTTCCGCCAAGCAGCTCATCCCTGTCGCGAACAAGCCGGTGCTGGTCTACGGCATCGAAGCGATCGTCGGCGCCGGCATCGAGGAGATCGCCATCATCCTCTCGCCGGAGACCGGCCCGGAGATCCGCGAGTGCATCGGCGACGGTTCCCGATACGGCGCCGTCATCACGTACATCGAACAGGACGCACCGCGCGGTCTGGCTCACGCCGTCCTCACCGCGGAGCCTTTCCTCCGCGAGTCGCCGTTCGTGATGTACCTCGGCGATAACCTGCTGCAGCACGGCATCACGCCGCTCGTCGAGGAGTATCGCTCGCTGGAGTGCAACAGCGAGATACTCCTGACCAAGGTCGCCAATCCGTCGCAGTTCGGCGTGGCGGAGCTCGACGGCGATCGCGTGGTGCGCCTCACCGAGAAGCCCCCCGAGCCGAAATCGGACCTGGCTCTGGTCGGCGTCTACATGTTCGACGCGAACATTTTTAAAGCCGCGCGCGCCATCAAGCCCTCCAAACGCGGCGAGCTGGAGATCACGGACGCCATCCAGTGGCTCCTCGACAACGGCTACAGCGTTCATCCGCACATCGTGAAGGGCTGGTGGAAAGACACCGGCAAGATCGAGGACATGCTGGAGGCCAATCGCACCGTGCTCGATACGTTCGAGAACGACGTTCGCGGCAACGTCATCGGCGAGAGTCACATCGAAGGGAAGGTCGTCGTCGAAGAAGGCGCGCAGATCATCGATTCCACCGTGCGCGGCCCCGCCATCATCGGACGCGACGCCCGCATCGCACACGCCTACGTCGGTCCCTACACGTCGATCGGGAACCGCTGTGCGATCGAGCACTGCGAGATCGAAAATTCGATCGTGCTGGAAGGCTCAGCCATCACGCATGTCGATGGCCGCATCGAGGCCAGCCTCATCGGCAAAAACGTGAAGATCGGCAAGACGCACCGCAAGCCGGCCGCCTATCGCTTCATCCTCGGCGACAACAGCGAAGTGGGGATCACGTAGTGTCGATTGGTCGCCGTCTGGCGATCGTCATCGGCGTCGTCATCCTTCTCGGCGCCGCGTATGGCACGCTGACGATTCGGCGGGAGAAGAATGCCCACTTCGCGCGTGCGGCTGCGCTCGCGGACAACCTGGCAACCATGCGACGAGCGATCGAAACCTTCCGCGCGAAGGAAGGACGCTACCCGCGATCACTGGAAGAGCTCGTGCCGAAGTACATTCGGAGAATTCCGCGCGATCCCGTGACCGGGGATGCGGAGTGGCGCCTCACGACGGAGCAGAGCGTCCAGCCGAGCAACGACTTCTCCACTGCCGCTCCGACAAGAACCGAGACGTACATCATCGACGTTCACAGCAGCGCCAGCGGCAAGGACGCCAACGGCATTCCCTTCGCTGATTACTGACATGCCGAACGTCTATACCTTCAAGGATTTCGAGGGGAGCAGCCATCGCATCCTCATGAAGCTGATCCGTCGCTGGGCACCGCGCGGAGGAACGCTCCTCGACCTCGGCGCAGCCGGAGGCGAGCTCGGCTCCGCATTGCGCGATCACTTCGACCGCACCATCGGCTTCGAGTTCAACGTCGACTGCGCCGGTACGCTCGGCGGTCACTTCGATCAGGTCGTAGTGACCGATCTCGAGACGGTTCGCTCACTGCCAGCGAACACCAACGTCATCGTGCTCGCCGACGTGCTCGAACATCTGCGCAATCCCGCGGCGACCTTGCAGCTCGTCCGCAGCGCACTCCGCGACGACGGCCACGTCTTCATCTCCGTCCCCAACATCGCCAACATCACGGTGCGACTCGGCCTGCTGTTCGGCATCTTCGAATACCGCGACCGCGGCATCCTCGACCACACCCACCTGCGCTTCTACACCAAGCGCACCATCCGCCGCGAAGTCGAAAACGCCGGTTTCCGCATCCTCGAAATGGGCGGATCCTCCGTCCCCATCCGCCTCATCATCGGCAAATGGACTCCCGAACCGATCCTCCGCTTCGGCGAGCTTCTGCTGACCTGGCTCACGCGCGTCTGGCGAGGGTTGTTCGCCTACCAGATCATTCTGGTTGCCGAGAAAAAGTGAATCGGCGGCGCAGGTCGAACCAAACCGCGACCAGCCACAACCCTGCGCCCAAGCCAGCCACCCACCACCACCCGCGCGCATTGCGTCGCGAGAAAACGATCTCATGGCGGCCCGCCGGCACCACTACGCCCGCAAAGAGCATGTCCGTCTCGATCGCGCGTGCTTCGTTTCCGTCGATCGTGACGCGGAGCTCGGGCGTCAATTTCTCGGATGACGCCAGATAGAACGGCGCCGAGGATTGCGTCGTGACGCGTTGTTCGTCCGGCGCGTAGTGCGTCAACGACACGCGCGCATCGGACGGTCCCAGTTGCGGCGGCATCACGGGATCGTCAGTGATCACCGCTTCGGATTCGAAGTCCACATCGCGCGTGGCCAGAAACTCGTCGTCATTGAGCTTGCGCAGCTTCGACACGGCGCGGAAACGCGGCAGCTCGGCGAGATTGCGGAAGAGACGTCCGTCGGGAAGCTGCCGATCGAAGATGACCGGCGTCGTCACACGCCCGTAGAACAGCGGCGCTTCGTTGCTGTCTGCGCTCTTCGCCTCGAGCACCCAACCCTGCATTCCGACCGATCGCACGCGCAACGTGACACTCTCGCCGAGCCGCGCGTAAGGCCGCACCGGCACATAGATCTTGTCCAACGCGTTGGTTTGCTCGCTCGTGAACGCGCGCGACCAGACCGCAACGCCACTCTTCAGCAGCGTTACCTCCAGCCGAGGATTGGGACCGCGCGTCTCGATCACATCGACAGGAAGCTCGATCGCCCAGAACGGCTCGGCGTCGACGCGCACACTCCGCTCGAGCAGGGCACCGGGGCGCAGCGGCATGCTGCCTGTCTGCGGCACGCCAGGCACCGTCGCGCCGAAGATCCCCCACTTCACGATGTCGATCTCGTTGTGCTCGATGAACCAGCGGATGCCTAACAGTGCGTTCAGCGGATCCGTGACGTTGTATTTCAGGCTATTGAACGTCAGCACTGTCGAAGTCCCGCTCCACGCCGTTGGATCGAGACGCAACAGCATCCGCCGATAGTCGCGCTCCGAGCCGAAGTGAAAACGCACATCCTCGAAGCGAACCAGCTCCGACGAATTCGGCCAGAAGTAGTCGAAGAACGGAGCCACGCGAAACGGGGCGTGCTTGTTTCGCTGAGAATCGTCGCGCAGAAACTCCATCATCGGCGTCACCTGCACGTCGGCGTGTTGCCGCTCGAGGTACGGATAGAAACGCCCCGCCACCACAGCCAGGTCGAACGCGATCAAGACCGCCAACGCCGCTGCAATGAGCGGCCGGCGCAGCAACCGCGTGCCCGCCGCCGCCAGATAGCCGATCGGCAACGGCAGCAACAGCCCCACGCGCGCAAGCGCGGAGAACTTGAATCCCGGCAATCCAGACACCCACGAAGCAACGAACGGCGCGCCGAACATGCACGCCAGGATGAACGCCGCGGCCACGAGCCAGAACCATCGAGCACGCGCGCGGCGACGGAAGATGCCGAGGAGCGCCAGAGGAATCGTCAGCAGCCCGAGATAGACCGTCGTCTCAGTGTAATTGTTCAGCGGCCCGAGCCGGCGATCGCCGGACCAGTCCTTATAGGCAGGATGCCCGAGACGGTCCGGCTCGATGAAACTACGCCAGTGCTCGATCGGAAAAACGGAAACGAGGCTCGTCCCCTGCCTCATCTCCAGATAGCCGGAGCGCTCGAGAAATTGCACGAACGGCACGAGCGATGGCAAGGCGATCATCAATGCGATCGCGACACCGGCAATCACGCGTATGGAGTGCGGTGGCCACAGCCACCGCTTTCGCAGCGAGAAAACGAGAAACAGGCCGTACGCCGCCACCAACCACGCCCCGTACGCCATCGCCGCCGGAAAACCCGCCAGCGCGTACGCCAGCGCGATCAACGTCACTCCTGCGATCGACGTGCGCTTGCCGTTCATCGTCCGGCGCACGATCCAGAGCAGCGCCGGATACAGCACCGTCGCGTTCGTGATCTGCCACAGCCATCGCACCGCGTAGACGCCCGCGCCTGCAATCACGATCGCGCCCACCGCGGCTCCGGTCCGTCCAAGTCGTTCCTCGCGCAGCCATAGATACGCGAAGACGAACGACGCATTGAGCTTCAGAAAAAGAATGGCCGTGTAGACCCACGCCAGCGGCACGAGCAGCGCCGGAAGAAGAATGAACGGCGAGAGCATGGCCGACGCCGACGAGCCGAAGCCCGGGATCCCCGAAGCGATGTAAGGGTTCCAATGAAACGTCCGCCAATCCTGACGCGCCAGCGTCATCAGCGTGAAATACGCCGTCGGCGGATCGTTCATCGTCGAGTTCTGCGTCAGCACCTCCGCAGGACGAACCGTCGACCATGGGCTGTAGTTGTAGAAGACGTCGTTCGGCGAGACCACGCGCCCCATGAACGCGATCGGAAAGAAGAGAACGAAGTTATAAACCGCGAGCGCGATGAGAGCAGTGCGATGTTTGCGCAGTCGACGAGCCAAGCGAGGTCAGTCTATCCTGAGGCGCCACAGCTCACGATGCGCAAAACCCTCCTCATCGCCGCCGACGTCGACCGCTCGCTCTTCGAGCGCGCCGAAGCCCATATCGATACCGACATCCGCTTCGATGTCGTCCACCATCCGGTGCGCACCGAGGAGGAGCTCGCCGCCATCGTCGGAGACGCACACGTACTCGTCACCCGCGCCTACAACCGAGTCACGCGCCGCGTCATCGAAGCCGCCCCGCATCTCGAGCTCATCGCGCAAGGCACCAGCGGCATCGACAACATCGACCTCGACGCCGCCCGCAAGCGCGGCATCGCCGTCATCCACATGCCCGGTGTCAACGCCAACGCCGTCGCCGAGCTTGTGATCGGCTTCATGATCTCGATGACGCGCACCGTGCCGTTCTACACGCGCGAAGTCGTCCGCGGCACCTTCTCCCGCGACGACTGCGCCACCCGTCACGAGCTCCGCCACCACCGCCTCGGCATCATCGGCCTCGGCCAGGTAGGAACGCTCGTCGCCAAACTCGCCAGCGCCTTCGGCATGCGCGTACAAGCCTACGACCCCTACCTCGAGGACGCTGACTTCCCGTCGCGCGGCCCAACTCGCGCCATGAGCTTGCACGACCTCCTCGCCACCACAGACATCCTCACACTCCACGTCCCGCTCACCAACGAAACACGAAACATGATCGGCAACAACGAACTGCGCATGCTCCCGCGCGGCTCCTACGCCATCAACGCATCCCGCGGCGAAGTCCTCGACCAGCAAGCCGCACTCAAAGCCCTCGCCGAAAACCACCTCGCCGGACTCGCCCTCGACGTCTTCGATCCCGAACCTCCCAACACACCCCTCCCCGACGACCCGCGCCTCATCCTCACGCCACACATCGCCGGATGTTCGTATGAGGTGAAGACAACGGTCGGAGGAAGGTTGTTCGAGCGGATTGTGGAGTTCTACGCTGGCGCACAGGGTTAAGACGCTTGACGTGGGGTGACCCAGCCACGACGGCGCGTGGTAACCTAATCGACGATGCCAGTTCTGCCTCGGAAGAGTGTCACCAAGTCGTCCCGCAAGGTCGCGTTGCCCAAGTTGCGGGCATCGGAGATCTTATCGGGACTCCACGTTACGCCGAGCGAACGCCGGCACGCGAAGAGGGCGGTTGCCGCCGCCAGAAAAGCCGTGGCGTTGAGGACCGGTGTCGACGAGCTCCACAGCACCACGTCAGAGCTCCGCGTTCGTGACCGACGCTTGCGGAACGGTGCGAAGGGCAAGAAGTGACGTTGGATGGCCGGATCAGATCCCGGACATGTCTTCATCAACGCACCCTTTGACGACGCATACGAACCGCTGTTCGTGACGCTCGTGGGCACTTTGGTGTTTCTCGGCCAGCAGCCTCACTGCGTTCTGGAAGTTCCGGAGAAAGGCGACGGGCGCCTGCAGCGCATTCTGGACCTCATCCGGACGTGCCGCACTTCAGTGCATGAGCTGAGTCGTGTTGGAACGCCGGTTCGGTTCAACATGCCTTTCGAGCTGGGACTGGCATGCGCGCTGAAGCTCGAGAATCCGGCTGCGTACGACGTTTTTGTGCTCGACTCCGTCGATTACCGTCTTGACAGAACGCTCAGCGACTACAAGGGGCGCGACCCGTTGATTCATCACGGTACGTCCAACGGAATGGTCGCGTGTCTCCTGGATCTTTTTCAAGCGGATGTTGCGAATGCACCTGCTGAGTTCCGTCGCGCTGTTCGGCTGCTGCAAACATCGGCAACCGTCCTCAAAGCAGATTTGAAAGCCACGTCTCTGTTCCGTCCTTCACTCTTCCGGCGTCTGGTCGCTACAGCAACCGAAATCGCAATCGACCGCGGCTTCATCAAGCCGTAGCTCATTCGCGTTCGTGAGCAATGCGATGCACCGTTGCCAGCTCACACCACCCGCACCCCATCCCGGTAGACCGCGCTTACCAGGTTCACGCCGAAGTGATAGACGAGGTGCAGGTAGCTGGGCGCGTCGAGCAGCACAAAGTCGGCGCGTTTGCCCACTTCGATCGAGCCGGTTTCTTCTGCCAGCCGCAATGAGTGCGCTCCGTTGAGCGTGGCGGCGGTGAGCGATTCTTCGACGGTCATCTTCATCTGCAATGTGGCCAGTTGCATGACGATTTGCATCGACTCGGTCATGGACGTGCCGGGGTTGCAGTCCGTGGAGAGCGACACGATGCCTCCGCGGTCGATGAGCTGGCGCGCGGGGGCGTAGCGTTCGGACATGAGGAAGAAGCTCGTGGCAGGGAGGAGGTTGGCGACGGTGCCGGAGTCTGCCAGTGCGGCGATGCCGGATTCGGAGATCTGCATGAGGTGATCGGCCGAGGCGGCGCCGAGTTGCGCGGCCAGGGACGCGCCGTCGGTGTCGGAGAGCTCGTCGGCGTGCAGGCGGGGGATCATGCCGAGGCGTTGACCGGCGCGCAGAACGGTTTCGCCCTGATTGCGCGTGAAGACGCCGCGCTCGACGAAGGCATCGCAGAAGACGGCCAGCTTCTCGGCGGCCACGGCGGGAAGAATGTCGTCGAGGATGGCGCGGATGTAGTCCTGCCGTGCGTTTTCATCGCCGCGTGTTTCGGGAGGGAACTCGTGCGCGGCCAGGCAGGTCGGCACGAGGCGGACCGGCGAGGTGGCGGTCGCGGTGCGGATGGCGCGAAGCTGCCGCAGCTCCGCCTCTTTCTCCAATCCATACCCGCTCTTCGCCTCGGCAGTGGTCGTTCCGTATCGCGCCATCGTGGCGGCGCGCGCGAGTACGTTCGCGGTCAATTGCTGTTCAGTGGCGGCGCGCGTGGCGCGTACGGTCGAGGCGATCCCGCCACCCGACGCGGCGATCTGTTCGTACGTCTCGCCCTGCAGACGCCGGTTGAACTCCGACTCGCGCAGACCTGCGAACGGAATGTGCGTGTGCGTGTCGACGAAGCCGGGGACCGCGGTCGCTCCGCGCGCGTCGATGTCGTCGTCGATGGTCAGTTCCGCGGGGAGATCGCTCTCGCGTCCGATGAAGGCGAAGCGTCCGTCGCGGATTGCGATGACTGATTTTTCGTGAACGACGAGCTCGCGCATGGCACGTCCGCGCAACGCCGTGCGGCCGTGCGGCGTGGCGATCTGGGAGAGGTTGCGGATGAGCGTGGCCATGGCGACGGGATCGCTTCTCAGTTTATCCCGAGCGTAGCGAGGGATCTCGGGTGGCGCCGCGATGATCGGCCTCGACTACGCTCCGTTGCAAGTCTCCGCCGGTGCCGCCGGAGATCCCTCGCTGACGCTCGGGATAAACTGAGAGCACCCCTACGAGTTGCGCGCGCGGAAAAGCGCCGCAATCGGTTCCTCGTTCGCTTCCTGCTCGGCGTCGAGGACGACCATCTGCTGCACGGAGTCGAGCGTCGATTGCAGTTTATTGCGGACGGCGCGGCGCTCGATCTTGAGGTCGGTGATGGAGCGCTCGATCTCGCCGACGCGCTGCATGGCCTGGCCGATGACGCGCTCGGACAGGAGCTCCGCGTCTTTGACGATGAGCTCGGCCTCTTTGCGCGCGTTCGCCGTGAGATCCTCGGCCACTTTCTGCGCGGAGAGCAGCGTGTCTTTGAGGATGCGCTCGCGGTTCGAGTGGTCCTCGAGGTCTTCGCGCAGCATGGCGGAGTCGCGAGAGAGTCTGTCGTTCTCCCGCACCAGCCGCTCGATTTCCTCGGCGACGAGGTGCAGGTACGCACGCACTTCATCGGCGTTGTATCCCTTCAGCACGCGCGAGAACGTCTGCTTCTGAATCTCCAGCGGTGTGAGGTTCTGCATGGTCACCCTCCCGGCACAGCCCTACGTCACGGCTTCAGTATAAGCCTGAGCATGATGGCCCGGAGCACCTGGCGCAGGATCCAGATGATCAGGACCAGCACCATCGGCGACCAGTCGATGCCGGCGGTATCGAAGCGGCGCAGCCCGCGGCGGATCGGGCGCAGGAACGGGCGCGTCATCCTTTCGAACAGATCGTTGAGCTGTTCGAGGATTCCGTAGAAGCCGCGGTTCCTCCAGCGAAACTTGGAGTTGCGCAGGAAAAAGAGGATCCAGGAGAGGATCACCCAGACCACGATCACCCACTGCAGGATGTCGAGGATCAGGTCCAGCGCCTGGAGAAAGATCAGTAGGAAATCCATCGGTTTCGTTCTTCAGTTTATCCCGAGCGCAGCGAGGGATCTCCAGTGGCACCGGCAGAGATTTGCAACTGAGCGTGATCGAGGCAGATCATCGCGGTGCCGCCAGAGATCCC
>JALYJW010000156.1 GCA_030775085.1 Acidobacteriota bacterium
TCGTGGACGTACACCAAGTCCACGACGTCCACCAAGTCCACAACGTCCACGTCCACTACGTCCACACGTCCACGTCCACACGCCGGCTAGCTGGCCCGTTCCATCAGCTTCCGAACCACCTGCTTCGCGTAGGACCTTGCTTCTTCCGGCGGGATCTCGCCGCTGAAGACGGCCTGTCGCGTTTGTTCGAGGGCCTGGGCTACGTGCGGGCCGCCGGGGACTTCGAGGTCGTTGCCGCGCAGGGCGAGCTTGAACTTTTCGTAGTCGCGATAGCGCTGGATGTGGATCGTCTCCTCCGGAACCTCGGAGGCAATGACGGTCAGCATTTCCGGCGAGACGGTGCGATAGATGCGGAAGCGGTCGCGCTCCCCGCTGGCGGCGCCGAGGGCTTCCTCGAGGCGTGGGACGTCATTGGCGATCTCCACGATCGCGCGAGCGCGCTTCTGCGAGAAGCCGGAGCCCTCGAAGTCGATCGGAGACGCATCGCCGCGCAGCAACGCGCCGGTGTAGAGAACATAGCGGTCGAGCTCCTCGTCCAGCGCGAGCTGCGCATGGATGGCTTCGAGGCGCGGCAACAGATCGTCGGAAGGACGATTCCCGAAGAGGAACTGCAGTGCGCCGCGCGACGAGAGATCGGCCAGGATGGCCGGCGCCTCGACTTCATCCATCGCCAGAAAGACTTCGCGCCAGATGCGCTCTTTGGAGATCGCACTCAGCGCCTGCGCGTCGATGGCGGCGCGGATCAATTCCGCCGTGTGCGCCTCGATCGTGAAGCCTAGGCGCGCCGTGAGCCGTGTGGCGCGAAAGATCCGCGTCGGATCGTCGATGAAGCTGCGGTCGTGCAGCACGCGCACAACGCGGGCGGCGATATCCGGTGCGCCGTTCGTGGGATCGTGCATCGTGCCGTCGAGCAGGTCGAGGGCGATTGCGTTGATCGAGAAATCGCGGCGGAGGAGATCGTCCTTCAGCCGCCCGGCCGTCACGGCGGGCAGCGCGCCGGACTTGCGGTAGCGCTCTTTGCGGGCCGTGGCGATGTCGATCTCGGGATAGCCGCTCGACGTGACTTTGTAGGTGAGGAACTGCGGGAACGAGCGGACGCGCCCTTCGACACGCTTGGCGAGCGCGCGCGCCAGGGTGGAGGCGCCGGTTTCGAGCGTCAGGTCGATGTCCACGGCCGGACGGCCCAGGATGATGTCACGGACAGGACCGCCCACGAGGAATGGATGGCACTCCTTCTCCGCAGCGACCTCTTGTACGAGGTCGAGTGCGCGCTTCTGCGCGGAGGGAAGGTCCTGGAGGAAGTTCATCGGGTCTGTTTTTGATGCTGGCGTCACGCGTTCGTCACGATCTGGTAAAGGCGATTGAGAATGCGAAGCCTTTGTCTCGCACGAAACTTCGAGACGGTCTGCCTGCCTGCGAATTGTCTGCTCTCAGCTACCTCGGTTTTGAACAGGGCGGATAGTATTGCATGAGTCATCTCGTTTGGATCGCGGGGCGGCACGAGGAAGCCGGTACGGCCCTGCTCCAGGCGCAGGACGTTGATGGCGGTTCGCGTCGCAACTACCGGCAGGCCAACGATTAAGGCCTCGGCGACGTAGCCGTCGAAGTCCGTTTCGTCGACCGCCGGATCGATCCACGCATCTACGCTCGCGAGATCCTCCGGCGAGGGCTGGCTCTCGTAGATCTGCCAGTCGACGTCGTCGCGGAAGCGGCGGATGCGCGCCATGGTCTGCTCGACGCTGTTGCGCACCGACGACCTGCCGAACGATCCGATGATCTTGGGCAGGGTCGGGCGGTCTTTCCTCCGGCTTGCATCCGAGAAATAGCGCTCTTCGACGACCTCAGGGAGCGGATCGTCCCCGAGAGGGGAGACCACGAAACGCGGCCGGACCGGTCGCCGCCAACTCCACCGCGAGGGACGAACATCGCTCGACGCGACATACGGCAGCGGGAACCGAACGAAGGCCGATGCCGGCAACTCACGACCCGCGTAGACGTGGGCAAGGTCCGCCTGAACGTCCGCGATCGACTCGATCGGAGTGACCGTCACATCGTGCTTTTCCGAGAGGGCGGCCTGGTCGGCCCGCTGCGATTTTCGTTCGTACTCCGAGGCGTCCGGGAGAATGATTTGAGCGATCCGCATTCGCGCACATTAGAGCGCATCGATGTGGACTTTGTTTTCGAGCTGTACAATAAATCAGTTACGGGGAGTCAGTTACGCGCATGAGCTCGCATGCCGGCATCTACAGTGACCGAGGAGACCTCGCGGAAGGGTTGCGCGTTGCGTGCCCCGGCTGGACGTTCATCGACGAGGATCCGGCGCGCGAAGCCTGCCGTGTAGCGATCGTGGATGAAGGTGCCGGGCGCCCCGCCGGCAAGAGCCTCGTGCGCCTGTTCCTTTCAGCGCAGAACAAGCCCTCGCAATCCGATCGGCGGCAGGGAGAGTTGTACATCGACCGTGACGTTTTTCTTCGTGCGCCGATGGATTACCTCGCGTTCGCCGGCGATCTCGCGGATGCGGCGGTGCATGCCACGCAGCTCGAGCAGGAGTCTGCGTACCTCCGCCAGATCCACGAGCTGATGACCATGGTGGATGCCGAGGCGGTTTCGGAACGCATCACCACCGCCGTGCTGCGGATTCTCGGCCTGCCGCACGGCACGCTCTTTTTGCACGACCCGAGGCTGGAGCGCTACGTCGTCAGCTTCAGCAACGATCCGGGATACGTGGAATCCAACGAGTTTCTCCCCGGAGTGCCTCCCGACATTCTGCAGAAGGCGCTGGCATCGCCGGAGCTCTTCGCTGTCTCGCGCGATGGAAAGGGCGACGGGATGATCATCATGCCGCTGCAGGTGCGCGAGGATCTGCTGGCCGTCATCAAAATCCCGCTCCTTCCGGGCGACACGTCGTGGGAAGAGTGCACGCCCACAGTCTCGAAATATCTCGAAGCGGTGGCGCAGGTGCTCAGCAACATCTATCAACTGACGCGCAGCCGTGACCTGGCCATGCGCGACGACCTGACCAAGGCCTACAACCGGCGTTTCTTCGAGACCTATCTCGATGAAGAGATCGAGCGCTCGCGCCGTTACGGAACGCTGTTCAGCATCATCTTCCTCGACCTCGACGATCTGAAGATGGTGAACAACTTCTACGGCCATCTCAGCGGATCGAGAACCTTGCAGGAAGTGGCCAAGCGCATCCTCAGCGCGGTCCGCGGCATCGACAAAGTGGTCCGTTTCGGCGGCGACGAATTCTGCGTGATCCTCCCGCAGACCGATCAGGAACAAGCCGTGGCCGTCGCCAACCGCATCGCTCGCGCCATGTCCGCCTCCAACCTCCACATCGACTCCAACATCGAAGTCTCCATCACCGCCAGCTTCGGCATTGCCACCTACCCCACCCACGCCATGTCCAAAGAAGGACTCATCCGCCAGGCCGACGCCGCCATGTACCGCGTGAAATCGACGACCAAGAACGCGGTGGGGCTGGCGACGGTGGAGGATGCGACGCGGCCCGTGCGATGAAAACAGTCGGCGGTCGGCAGTCGGCGGTCGGCAGTGGATAGAACCGCCCGCTCACTTCTTTCGTTTTGTGCTGTAGTACCGAATCAGACCGTTGAGCGGGCGCACGGTGGCCGTTACCTTTGTGACGATAGCGTTGGCCTCAGCCTCCGACGCGAAGCCTAGATCCCCTGCGAGAACGGCCTCGGTCTCCAACTCCAGAAGCGAACCGCGGGCGATTAGAAGGAAATGGGTGATATCCGCGTCGGACCTGCGGCCATGTGCCTCAGCGATGTTGCTTGGGACCGAGACCGCAGCTCGACGCATCTGTTGCCCAAGTCCAAACATTTCGGCACGGGGAAACTTACCTGTGAGGCGATACACCTCCGCCGTCAGAAGACGGCTCTTCTGCCAGACATCCAGATCACGATAATTGCTCATACGCATCCATAGGTGCGGAGCGAAGGGCGCGCGCGAAGCGGCTCTGTGTGGAGGCGGTGATTCTACTACTGCCGACCGCCGACTGCCGACCGCCGACTAGAATAAGACCAAATGTCCGACAACCTCTCCATCTCCGGTGAATTGAGCGAGACCACCGTGCCGGATCTGATCCGGTCGATCGTGCGGTCGAGTGAGACGGCGTTGCTGTCGCTCGATGCCTCGGGGCGTAGTGACACGATCTTTTTTCTCGAAGGGCGGATCATTTTTGCGTCGAGCACGGATCCGGATATGGGGTTGGCGGAGACGTTGTTGCGGATGGGGGAGTTGAATATCCAGCAGTACAGCACGGCCATGGATCAGTTGGTCGTGGCGCGGCGGATCGGGGCGTTGTTGTGCGATCTCGGGTATCTGAAGCCGGATGAGCTGACGCGCGCCGCGGAGCGGCAGGCCAATGCCATCGTGCTGGACGCGATGACGTATCGCAACGGGTCCTACACCATCGAGTTCACGAGCGAGTTTCCGGAGGGGATCATCACGCTGCCGCTTTCCACCGAACGCCTCATTCTCGACGGCGTGCGCAACATCGAATACTGGTCGCTCATCGTGCGCGGTGTGGGGCGGCTCGAGCGCGTGCTGCAGCAGGTGGCGGATGCAGACACGCGCACGTTTCAGCTCGAGCTCACCGATGACGAGAGCCACGTTCTCTCTCTCCTCGGCGAGCCGCAAAGTATCGAGCAGCTCTGCGCGCGCACGTATCTTTCGAACTTCGAGACCTTGCGCACGATCTGGGGATTGCTGGCCGTGAATCTCATCCAGGATGCGGAGATCGCCGCGGTCGATGAGAAACGCGCCGCCGAGGAATCGGAGTACGAGCTCGAAGCACTGGTGGAGAAGTACAACGGCGTCTATCAGCGCGTCTTCGGCATTGTCTTCCAGAAAATTGGCGATCACGTGTATGACTTCGTGGAAGGCCGCGTGGTGAGGCATCTCGCGCCGGAGAACATGCCGTACCTTTCCGGCATGAGCTTCGTGAACGAGGCCCGTCTCGATTTCGATCAGCTCCTCAACAACCTTTTCGCATCCGGTTCCAGCGATCACGGCCGTGTCGTCCAAAACGTCTGCAACGAACTGCTGTACGGCTGGGTCGTGGAAGTGAAGAGCGAGTTTGCCGGTCAGCCGATCGAGGCCGAAGTGGTGAAGTTGGCCGATTCTCTCCGTCGATGAGGAAATCGAGCGGGTCTCGATCGAGTTACCCGATGGAGCGCGGCTGGAGTGCGTGAAGATGAATCGATCGCTCTCTACTGCCGCCGCCGACTGACATGCGCAAATCGCTCCTGATTCTCCTTCTGACCGCCCTGGCCTGCACGCCGCCGGGTCCACCGACGCAACCGAACGATCGCGAGTGGAGTCTGATCACGGCCGACTATCAGTGGCTGGAGACCGTGCGCACCGCTCAGAAGAAGCCGGGCGCGACCGCTACGCGGAAGGAGCGCATCGAGCTGGCGCTGGAGAATCTCAGGAAGCTCGAGCCGACCTACAACGCGTTCATGGACAAGGTCCATGAGTATCACCAGCGCACCGCCGATCCGCGGGCCGCCACACTCCTGGCGCGCGAGAAGATCATTCTCGGCGACGAGTACATGGCCGTTCTCTCGCGCTACGAAAAAGCGCTCGATCTTTATCGCGAGGCACTCGAGCTGCAGCCCGGCCATCCCGACGCGCAGCAGCGCATCGTGCTCGCGGGCGAGAAGCGGTTCGTCTCCATGACCGCTTTTGCG
Organism: Acidobacteriota bacterium; assembly: GCA_030775085.1. Taxonomy (GTDB): domain Bacteria; phylum Acidobacteriota; class Thermoanaerobaculia; order Gp7-AA8; family Gp7-AA8; genus QHVT01. The sequence goes on from JALYJW010000156.1 coordinate 5,718, forward strand.
AACGTGAAGACGGGGATGAAGGAAGACGCCGTGCAGCGCCTGGTGGGACTGCCGCGCGAAGACTGGATCAAGCAGGTGGTGCAGAAAAACCGTATCTATTCGGTCTGGATCTACCCGAAAGCGGACTCGGGCGCAGCCGCCATCTACTTTGACAACGGCGTCGTTTATCACACAAACTGGAACGCAGCCGCCCCACCGGCGGCCAGGCAGTGATGTTCGGGGGAAGGATGGACGGGATGGAAGAACACCACGCTGTCGACGATCAGTCGCATTACGAGATCTCTCTCACGGCCGGACAGGCCTTCGTTGCATTTGTCCTGCTGCTGCTCTCGCTCGCCGCATCGTTTGCGTTCGGGCTCATGCTCGGAAAGGGGCAGGCCGATGAGCGCCTGGTCGTGCGCAAGGAAACGCCGATCGTCTCCGAGTCCGCGCTCGTGCCGAAGAAAAACGCCGGCCAGATCGTGGAGCTGGGCGTTTCCGATGACGACTTCGCAGACGCTGAGACTGAAACCACCGCGGCCACATCAACGCCCGCGTCGACGAACGACACCGCGGCCACGGCCACGGCGGTGACACCGATCATCGAAGACCTGCCACTCGACACCACGTCGACCGCGCCGCAGCCACCACCCACGACGACCGTTGCCGTGGCGGCTCCGGCCGCTGTGCCACACATCGCGCAACTGCTATCGACCGGTGATCAGAAAACTGCCGAAGCACTGGCGGTACGCGTCATCAACCGCGGCTTCAACACCGCATACGTCGAGCGAGGCTCCACGGACAAAGGCCCCATCTATCGCGTGCGCGTCCGTTTTGATTCCGAGCCCGAGGCCAGGGCCGCGGAGCCGAAACTGCGCGAGTTCTCGAAAGAGGTCTGGATCACCGCGAAGTGAGTCGGCAGTCGGCGGTCGGCGGTCGGCAGTAGAGCGTCCGACCGTGTTTTCGCCGGATGGGTGGAGGCCCACTGCCGACCGCCGACTGCCGACCGCCGACTTTTCTGTGTCATTCTCCTGAGTGCGATTGGCAACAATGGACGAGCGCATCAGCAAAACCACCACACCCGAGCTCGAGGAGCTGCGCAAGACGCAGGCGGCCAAGAAACGCCCTTCCGCCGATCCGACGCACATTCTCGACAAGGCCATCTACCAGCTCTGGGAGACGATCAACGATCTCGACCAGATTCAGCCCGAGCGCGTCGAGCATTACCGCGTCTCGATTTTCGGGAGCTCGCGCATCCGCCGCGGCGATCCGATCTACGAAGAGGTCAAGAAGCTGAGCGCCGAGCTGGCGCGGATGGGCGTGGACATCGTCACCGGCGGCGGTCCGGGACTCATGGAGGCGGCTAACGCCGGCGCGGTGGAAGGGCAGAGCGGCAAGTCGCGCTCGTTCGGGCTGGCCATCCATCTGCCGAGCGAGGAGGCCGCCAATCCGTTTGTCGACAAGGTCTTCCGGCACCGCACGTTCTTCTCGCGCCTGCACCACTTCATCCGGCTTTCGTCGGCCTTCATCGTCATGCCGGGCGGCATCGGCACGGCGCTGGAGCTGTTCATGGTCTGGCAGCTCTTGCAGGTCAAGCACATGAAAGAGCATCCGCTCATCCTGGTCGGTACAATGTGGCCCGGATTGATCGAATGGCTGCAGGGCTCGATGCTCGAGCGCGGTCTGGTCAGTCCGACCGACTTCGATGTGGTCAAGCTCGTCGGCTCCTCCGATGAAGCCATCCCGATCATCCGCGAGTCGCACGAACGATGGCTGCAACAGGAGAGAGACAATGCCAACCCTTCCCCCAACCAATGAACAAGTTCTCGAGGCGCTGAAGAAGGTCAAATTTCCAGGCCTCTCGCGCGACATCGTGTCGTTCGGATTCGTCCGCGACGTCGTCGTCAGCGGCGACTCCGTTTCCTTCACGGTTCACTTTCAGACCGAGAATCCCGCCGTCGGTCAGCAGATCGCCCGCGACGCCGAGGCGGCCGTGCGCGCGCTGGAAGGGGTGAGCGATGTGCGCGTCAATCTCGAGATCGGCGCGAAGACCGGTTCCGCCAGCGGCGGCGCCATTCCGTCGCAGCCCAACGCGCTCGAAGGCGTGAAGTACCGCATCGCGGTGGCCTCGGGAAAGGGTGGGGTCGGCAAGTCGACGGTCTCGACGAATCTCGCGCTCTCGCTCCGTTCCCTCGGCTTCACGGTCGGTTTGCTCGATGCGGATATTTACGGACCGTCGCAGCAAATGATGCTCGGCATCTCAGGCCGCCCGCAGATCGACGACGTCGACGAGAAGATCGTTCCGATGGAGCGTCACGGCATCAAGACGATGTCGCTCGGCCTCATCACCGATGCCGACACGCCGGTGATCTGGCGCGGCCCGATGGTGATGAAAGCAATCGATCAGTTCCTGACGGATGTGAAGTGGGGCGTGCTCGATTTCCTGGTCATCGATCTCCCGCCCGGCACCGGCGATGCGCAGCTCACACTCACGCAGAAAGCCGGCCTCACCGGCGCCGTAGTCGTGACCACGCCGCAGGACGTGGCGCTCATCGACGCGCGCAAAGGCCTGGCGATGTTCCGCAAAGTGAACGTGCCCGTCCTCGGCATCGTCGAGAACATGAGCTACTTCATCTGCCGCCACTGCGGCGAGCGCGAAGAGATCTTCGGCCACGGCGGCGGACGCAAGACCGCCGAAATGCTCGGTGTCCCGTTCCTCGGCGAAGTGCCGATCGATCCGAAAGTCGTCGTCGGCGGCGACACCGGCGAACCGATCGTCGCCTCCGATCCCACCGCGCCGGCGTCCATGGCCTTCAAAGAATTGGCCCGACAGGTCGTCGATCAAGTGCAGTCCGGCATGGCCGGTCACACGCACGACGCACACGATCATGACCATGCGCACGATCACGATCACGCGCACACGCACTGAACCAGTCGGCGGTCGGCAGTAGAGAGAATCGGCGCGAGTGAGCGGACAAGTCCACCAAATCCACCAAATCCACAGAGTCCATCGCCAAGTTGGGAATGCGGAAGTCGGGTTCTCGACGGGGCTCGAACCCGCGACCTCCGGCGTGACAGGCCGGTGTGCGCGGGTATTTAGAGAGGTAGCGTTCTACAGTGGGTGGGATAACTCACTGATTCCGAGGGACTTAACGCCACGGGAGCGCGACTTTGCGAGTG
>JALYJW010000157.1 GCA_030775085.1 Acidobacteriota bacterium
GCAACGGCCTGGTGCAGCTCGTCGGCAGCGTCGTCACGGCCACGCTGGCGATGGGCATCCTCTTCTATCTCAACTGGAAGCTGACGCTGATCACACTCGTCACGCTGGCGGCGTTCGGGACGGTGCTGGCGGTGATGTTCAAGCGCGTGCGGCCGCTCTTCCGCGCCCGCGGCGAGATCAACGCGCAGGTCACCGGACGCCTGGCCGAGTCCCTCGGCGGCATCCGCGTGGTCAAGGCCTACACCACCGAAAAGCGTGAGGACATCGTCTTCGCCAAAGGCGTCCACAAGCTGTTCCGCAACGTCGCCCAGACCATCACCTCCATCTCCGGCACCACCGCGCTCGGCACGACCATCATCGGCGTCGTCGGCGTGATCATCATGGTCGGCGGCGCGCGCGCCATCACCGGCGGAACGATGACGCTCGGCGATCTGTTCATGTATCTGATGTTCACCGGCCTGCTGGCCGCGCCGGTGATGCAGATCGCTTCCATCGGCACGCAGATCACGGAAGCCTTCGCCGGCCTCGACCGCATCCGCGAGATCATGAAACAGCCAACGGAGGATCAGGAGGATGCGTCGCGCGAACCGATCGACGCCGTGCGCGGCAACGTGGCCTTCGAGGACGTGACCTTCGAATACAACGAAGGCGTGCCGGTGCTCAAGAACATCTCCTTCGAAGCGCCGGCGCACACCACCACGGCGCTGGTCGGCTCGAGCGGCTCCGGCAAGAGCACGCTCATCAGCCTGGTCATGACGTTCAATCGCCCGAAGAGCGGACGCGTGCTCATCGACGGCCGCGATCTCGCCGGTATCCGTCTGCGCGACTACCGTTCGCGCCTCGGCATCGTGCTGCAGGACAACTTCCTCTTCGACGGCACCGTCATCGAGAACATCCGCTACGGAAAACCCGACGCCACGTTCGAGCAGATGCGCGAAGCCGCGCGCATCGCCCATGTCGACGAATTCGTCGAGCCGCTGGAGAAAAAATACGACACCGTCATCGGCGAGCGCGGCATCAAACTCTCCGGCGGACAACGCCAACGCATCGCCATCGCCAGAGCGATCCTCGCCGATCCCGCCATCCTCATCCTCGACGAGGCCACATCCAGTCTCGACAGCGAAAGCGAAGCAAAAATCCAGGACGGCCTGCGCGCCCTCCGCCGAGGCCGCACCACCTTCGTCATCGCCCACCGCCTCTCCACCATCCGCGGCGCCGACCAGATCCTCGTCATCGAAGACGGCCAGATCGTCGAGCGCGGCACGCACCACGACCTCCTCGCCAAAAACGGCCGCTACAAACAGCTCTACGACAAACAGTTCCATTTCGAGACCGACCGGTTCGTGAATCCGGGCGAGGACTTTCTGCCGGTGCCTGAAGCCGAGGTGGCGGGGATGCGGCGGGGCAGCGGAGCGTTGTAGACCCCCTCCCGTCATCCTGAGCGGGATCACGGCGCTAGCGCCGCGGTTGAGGGAAGAAACCGGTGGCGATTTGCTAACTTTACGCGGTGCAGCGCGATGTCATGACCGTCAAACGCTTGGTGCTGTAAGGCCCGATCCTGAGCATGGTCCCGGAAGATCGCGACGTTGAGTTGGAGGAGCGGCATGAATCAGATGCCGTCGCCCCGTTTAGAAGAATGCAGTCAGGAATATCTTCTGCTTCGCGCTGCGCATCAATTCGAGATGCGGAGGCGAGATGTCCAAGAAGCGATCATCCAGGACCGGGAGGAAGAATAGACGAGTTCTGGAGCAAATCAACCACAACGCGGCCGGAGCGGACATGGGAGCGCGGGAAGTGTGGATTGCGGTCGGAGACCATGTATCGGACGAACCGGTACAGAGGTTCGGAACGACGACCAACGAACTGAGGCGGTCGGCCGAGTGGATGCGCAGCTGTGGTGTGGACACGGTGGCGATGGAAGCGACAGGGGTGTACTGGGTCGCCGCATTCGAGATCTACGAGGAGTACGGGTTGAATCCTGTTCTGGTCAGCTCCCGGGCCATCCGGAGCTTCAACGGGATGAAGAAGAGCGACTACATCGACTGCCAGTGGCTGCATCTGCTCCACACGTTCGGGATCCTGCAGGCTTCGCTTCGGGCAGAAGGGGAGATGATCGAGTTGCGCGCGTACATGCGACAGCGTCGGATGCTGATCGAGAGAGCGTCCGAGCACATTCAGCACATGCAAAAGGCCCTGGTTCTCATGAATGTGCGACTCGATCAGGCCGTGAGCGACATCACCGGAGTGACCGGCATGAAGATCCTTCGCGCCATTCTGGGAGGAGAGCGTGATCCGAAGGAGTTGGCCAAACTGCGCGACCCTGCTTGTGCCAAATCCGAGGAACAGATCGCCGAGGCACTGACCGGGCATTATCGCGAGGAGCAGCTCTTCGCGCTCGAGCAATCGGTCCAGTTGTGGGACTTTCACCGCGACTTGATCCAGCAGTGTGACCAGAAGATGCGAGCAGTGATCGAAAAGCTACCGGTCAAAGCAGACGCCACGACGGTGCCGAAAGCACGTGGCAAACGGGGCAAGCCGCGCAAAAACGAAATGCAGTTCGATGCACGCACTCTTCTCTACGAGCGCCTCGGACTCGACCTGACCCAAATCGCCGGGCTGCACGTCCTGACGATCTTGACCGTCATCTCCGAATGCGGCTACGACCTGAGTCGCTTTCCGACCGGCAAACACTTTTGCTCCTGGCTCGGACTATCGCCTGGAACAAACATCACCGGAGGAAGAGTGGTCAGCTCGCGAAGCCGCCGAACCGCCAATCGAGCCTCAACCGCTTTGCGCGTCGCTGCTCAGGCTCTGGCCGATTCGAACACGGAGTTGGGAGCCTTCTACCGTCGCAAGAAGGGCCAGATCGGTCCCGAAAAGGCGATCAACGCTACCGCAGCCAAGCTCGCCCGCCGCATCTACGACTCCCTCCGCACGGGACGCGCTTACTCTGATCGTGGACAGCAGTTCTACGAACTGATGGATCGCGAGCGCTCCATGGCCTCTCTCCAAAAACGCGCTCGTCGCCTTAACATGAAGCTTGTTCCCATCGACCAGCACGAGGCGGCGTGAGACGAAAACCCGCATAAACACTAGGGGTTTCTTAGAAGTCGCGAAGACGACGAAGGATCTCAAGGTGGGAGAACGAAGCCACAAGCCACGGTTTTCGCATCTTCGCCGCACGCAGCGCCGAGGGCGTCCCGCTTTTCGACTCCGTGATGTCGCTAGAATGCGAGCGTGAGGGCTCACGACACGTCAGAGGCGGCGCACGCCCTTCAACTCCAGCTCTACCGCAGCGCCGGACCCGAACGCCGCGCGGAAATCGCCGCAGAGCTGAGCGAAGCCATCCGCGAACTGTCGCGGGCGAGCGTTCGAATGAGGAACCCCGGCCTCACCGAGGCGGAAGTCACGCGTGAAGTGCTCCGAATCTTCTACGGCCACTTTCGGCAAAGCCGCCATGCCCGCTGAAGATCTGTTTGTCAGGCTCCGGGACGCGCTCGAAGCAGCCGGCATCCCGTACATGGTGACCGGATCGTTTGTGAGTGCCGTCCACGGCATTCCCCGCATCGCGACCGCTGCCACATATTGCGCTATCCCCACATTTTCAGTCGCATAACGCCTGATGCGAAGAGGAGATCTCCTGTGACTCGACAGATCTCAGTCGCAAACCGGCGTCCGAGTACCGCTAGCGCTGCCTAATCTAAATACAAGGTAGCGTCAAGTTTGCCGGACGGGCCCGGGGGGGGGTAGGAAACGACTGCGTTCAGTCACTCCTATAGCAGAGCCGTAGCGTCCAAGGCTTTCAACGGAGGAAACATGAACAACTGCATTGCGGTCGTCGGTTGGATTCTGCTTACCGCGCCGCTCGCGATTCATGCGGAAGGTAACAAAGCCGCACCGCCTCCGACGCAAGCGAACACAACTGCCTCGACAGAGGCTGCTCCCATCGAAGTCGGTGTCATCCAATCACAACCGCCGATTATTCAGGATGCACTCGCCGGAATCGACAACCGCCTCAGACACATTGAGGCGAAGGTGGAGCCGCCATCGATGCTCAGAAAGATCGGTGAAGATTTCGTCAGCAACTTCCTATGGGAAGCTTTCAATTTCCGTAAGGGTACGACGAGCCGCGTCGCCCAGGTCTCCGCTGCACTCGGGCTTGTCTTTACCGTACTTCGAATTTTCTTCTTCTTACGCGAGCGACGAAAAGGTCTGTCGATTGGGCAAACACTAGCCGAGATCGGTACGGTAACGTACCTCGTACTCATCACGCTCGTCCTCGGAGCACTTGTCTACTCGGGAGGGTTTCTGCGAGAGGAGCAGTCGGGTGCGAGCGACTTCGCTGGCCTTCGTTCGGAGTTGCGCGATCTGCGAACGTCAGTTGATCAGCTGCGGACCGTGCCTACCACTGACGTTCTAGCTCGTGCCGCGTCGCTAAGTGATCAGATGATGAGTTTGGAGAGACACATGAAAACGCGTGAAAGCATTCAACTTGCGTCCGTTGCCGACGCCGTAGCAAATACACGTAACCACACTGCCGCATTCTGGCTTCAAGTCATTGAACTCGTCGGCATTCTAATTACGACGGTCTGTGTGGCGATTCTGTTCTATGACAAGTTCATGGCATGACGCTACGGTGCGAACAGCGATTGGGCCTACACGAATGGGGCACCGCCAGCTCCCTTTGTTGTGAAGCTGGCACGGCCCCGCTTCGCCCGGCGGCGAGCTTGCCTACAACATCGCCAGCGACAGCGGTTAAGGTTTGCGACTCGGTTTTCCGAACGTCGTTTGCGGCAACAGCCGAGCCGGTCGGCTGCGGCACGCGGGACGGGTCAGTGTCCAGGGGTCACGCCTTCGCTCCTTTTGTGTGGCGCCGCATTGAACACTTCTCGTAGATGCGACGATTCCGAGGGACTTCTGGCATCGATTCGTCTACCCGGACTCCTCGGCAACCCGCTGCGCCTCGGCGCGCTATGGCATGACCACTTCGTCTCGAGTTTCCAGGCGCTCTCCATCACGTCACTTCCCGTATGGGTCGACGAAAATGCTGGCCATGGGTGTGGATATTTCTTGACGCGACACTCCTATCAGTGAGGAGAGTTAGCGATGGAGCAGAAATTCGAAGGCGTGAACGTGCCGCTGGCGCAGGGCGACGTGCAAGAGTACGTCACTGCATTCAAGGCGTCGTCGGACCGCGCGAGGTATGCCCTGTTCGTCGTCATCATAACGACTGTGCTGGTAGCGATTGCAAACTACAACGTTCAGGAATGGGGATGGCCATCGCGTCGACTAGCGACGTGGTATCAATTTGCGCCGAAAACCGATCCGACTACGCCGAAGACCGCTCCGGCTACGGTGAAGACCTTTCCATTCTTCCGTGGGGATGCTGATCAGTTGCAAACGGCACGTGAGGAGTACCTGAAGCAGTTTACAGCTCGTGCGGTGTTTGCGGCGTCACCGATACCCGGTGTATCGATCGACGTGAATGATATCGGGCTAGTCGGCGGCGTAGCGTTGTGCCTGCTCATGCTTGTTCAGGCACTTTGTGTAATGCGTGAACATGAGAATCTATTTTTAGCCCTGTACAAGGTGAGGAGCCTGCACGATGAGGAGGAGGCGAGACGCAAGCACGGTGACAGTCGTGCAAACCTCTTGTACCACGCGCTTGCTATGAGTCAGGTTCTAAGTTCGCCGCCTACTTTGGCCAGGTGGGAAGATCGAAGCATGCTGAGTCACCTCTATCTCGTGTTTTACATTCCGGCGGTGGCATACGCCTGGGTCGTGGTTGGAAACTTCGGCACAATGGAGCACGGCGCAGCCTATGGTGTAGAAGTCGTCGCCTTACTAGTTCTTCAATGCACAATGGCGTTGATGTTGTTGCTGCTTGCCACAATCTGTCTCCTGAACTCCAAGGCGATGGCGGAACGATGGCAGCGCGCATTCTTTCGGATAAATCCACGTTTGCGTCGCTTGGCTCAGCCCAACGAGTGGCAATGGCTGAAGATCGCAAACTGGCTGCGAAAGCCAAGTGATCCAGCGCATGAGCTATCACTCAAAGCAATCGCGTGCATTGTGGATAGTCTGGACACCGCTGAAGGGCGATTTATGACGTCAGTTGATGTAAAACTGCCGCGCCGGACCATCGGTGACAAATTGGATGGGAAAGAACTCCACGCGGCTGTGGAGGATCTAAAAGGCGTTGGCCGTGCTCATGCTAAGCAGTGGTGCGATGCGAATAGGGCAACGTTTGTGCGGTTGGAGACATTTAAACCAACAGTGAACGCGGTGACCAAAGATTCTTGGGAATTGGCGGGCACGTGGATGTTTAGCTATGATCAGATGTAGCGTCGCCTAACTAACAGTTGCGTGTCCGGACGTTGTCATATCAAGTGCGACTGATCGGTGGATTGTATGCGAGTGAGGAGTGGGTGCGGCGATTGTTGTAGAAGTGAACATACGGCGTGAGCCACCGTTGGTGCTCGGTATGTCACACCCCCAACCTCCTCCCCCTCACCCCACAAACTTGTACCCAATCCCATGCACGGTGAGGATGAACTCTCCTCCCAGTTTCTGCCGTAGCGATCCGATGTGGACGTCGACGGTTCTGGTCACGGGGGTGGCGTCGTAGCCCCACACTTTTTCGAGGAGCTCGTCCCTTGTGAGGACTGTTCCGCGGTGCTCGACGAGGTAGCGGAGGAGTTTGAGCTCGAGGGCGGAGAGGTCGATCGGGGTGTGGTCGCGGTGGACTTCGGCGCGGCGGAAGTCGACGGTGACGGTGCCGAAGGAGTAGGCGTCGGCGCTGCTGGCAGTGAGGGTGCGGGCGCGGCGGAGGAGTGCTTCGATGCGCGCCAGGAGCTCCATCATCTCGAAGGGTTTGGTGAGGTAGTCGTCGGCGCCGAGCTTGAGGCCGAGGACACGGTCGATGAGCTGTCCGCGGGCGGTGAGCATGAGGATTGGGGTCTGCACGCCGCGGTTGCGGAGGTCGCGGCAGACGTCGAAGCCGTTTTTGCGCGGCAGTGCGACGTCGAGGACGATGCAGTCGAAGGGTTTTCGCGAGCCGGTTTCCAACGCGGACTCTCCGTCGCGCGCGACCGTGACTTCGTAGCGTTCGCTTTCCAGCCGGTCCTGCAGTGTGAGGATGAGGCTCTCTTCGTCTTCGACGAGGAGGATGCGGCGTTGCACGAAGGTGTCGTCAACCATTGGCATCGCTAGAGCCGCCTCGAACGTGGGTGTCGCTAGAGCCGCCCCTCACCCTGGCCCTCTCCCCGCCGTTGCGGGGAGAGGGGACTGTGGACGCTGGGAGGTTGATGGCGAATGCCGCGCCGGTGCGGCGGCGCTCGACGTTTACTGAGCCGCCGTGTGCGAGCGCGATCTGTCGCACGATGGCCAGTCCGAGTCCGGTGCCGGGCACCGAGGAGCTTTTGCTGCCGCGATAGAACGGCTCGAAGAGATGCGCGGCCTCGCTGGCGTCAATGCCTGGGCCGCGATCTTCGACGATGATGCGGACGTGGTGTTTGTCGCGGGTGGCTTGCACGGCGATCCATTCGCCGCTGCCGCCGTGACGCACGGCGTTGGCGACGAGGTTTTGCACGGCACGCGTCAGTGCGTCGCGATCGCCAGTGACGGGAGGCAGTCCTTCATCGATCTTTGTCTCGATCTCGATGCTGGAGTCCGCGATGAGCCAGCGCGATTGCGCGATGGCTTCGTCGATGATCGACGCGACGTCGACCGTTTCCTGCGGACGCGCGCGGCGGGATTGCATGCCGGCCAACTCGAGGACCTGTCCGACGAGCTCACCGAGCCGCGTCGATTCGCGCACGATCGATTCACCGTAGCGCGCCACTTTGCCCGGCTCGGCGATGATGCCGTCGCGCAGATTTTCACCGGCGGACCGCAATGCCGCTACGGGCGTGTTGAGCTCGTGGCTGATCGCCGCCACGAACTCGATCTGTTGTTGTCGCAAGCGTTCGGCGCGGCGCAACAGGGCGACGAGAAGCAACACGGCTGCGCCGAGGATCAGCACGATCGCGAACGACACGGCGAGATTGCGGCGGCGCGCCGATGCCACCGCCGCTTCCACTCCGCCGTTGTGGCGGCGCACGAGAAGGCGCCATTGTTCGGGCGGCGCCGGCGGACGCTCCTGCCGCATCCGCGCGAAGCGCCGGCCCGGCGGACCGAGCTCCGGTTCGCGCCGCGCGACCGGTCGTAGCGCGAACTCCGCGTCGGGCGTACTGCCGTCGGGCCATGAAGCGCCGGACCGATACAAGACGCCGCCGGCCGGAGTCACGACCGCGACGTCGTAACCGCGGAAATGGTGTTGCGCAAGACGCGGCAGAACTTCGTTCTGCACTGGAGTTTGGCTCTTTTGAGGTACGAAAACGGTCAACGCATGGCGTAGTCGATGGCCTGTTGGCGTGAGATAAGGGATTTCGAACACTTCATGTGCCGTGCGACACGTTCTTCGAAGTGGTCGAAATTCGGGAGCGGTCCTGGCGGGTCATCGAGTTGGTGAGACCGGCGGAGATCGACGAGCATCTGGCCTGTGGTGAGACGACTCTGAAGAGCCACGGAAGGACGTCGCCACCTCGGAACGGTGAAGGTGGGCTGAGTGGCGTCGAAGCCGTGAGTCTGAGCGGAGGCAAGCAAGAGCATGGAGTAGCTTGCAACGGCGAATGCGGGAACGAGCTCGACGGAAAGTTCAGAGCGAACCTGGGCTTGGCCGACACCAATGAGCTGTTTTTCGTCGCGATGGTTGACCTCGATGTCCCATCGCCAGAAGTAGTCTTGAATGACGGTTTGAAGTGGCAGAGTTG
>JALYJW010000158.1 GCA_030775085.1 Acidobacteriota bacterium
GGGCAGGAAGCGCTCGTCTGCACGCTTCGTAGACAGCTCTCCGCACCACTGACGTGGTGCGACTTGAGGATGCGCACCTTTTCCGGGGGTAGCGCGTCTACGCGCGCGACCCCCGGCTACCGTCTCCGTACCGCTAACGCGGTACACCACGGCGTGCGGAAGTGTCCAAACTCCAGAGCGGCGGCAAGCCGCCGCACTCCAAAGCGCGCTGCGGCGCGGAGACGCCTGTAACCACACTCTCGTCCCGGCATCCAACCTCACCATGAGCCGACTCGAGAAGAAGCATCCGTTGGCGATCCGGTGGTTTCACTGGATCAACTTCCCGCTGCTGGCGTTGATGATTTGGAGCGGGGTTCTCATTTACTGGGCTTATCCGACTTATCGGATCGGCATCGGGGATTTCACGCTGGTGAAGATGAATCTCGATCAGACCACGTGGCGGTCGCTGAGCGTGAACAACCGGCTGGCCGAGGGGATGGCGCTGCATTTCTTCTTCATGTGGCTCTTCGTCGTCAATGGAGTGGCCTACGTTGCCTACACGCTCGTTTCCGGCGAATGGCGCGAGCTGCTGCCGAACCGGCACACGCTGCGCGACGCATGGAATGTGCTGTTGCACGACCTGCGCATCCGCAAAGAACCTCTGCCGCGAACGAAATTCAACGGCGCGCAGAAGCTCGCCTACACCGGTGTCATCGTGATGGGTCTCGGCTCGCTGCTCACCGGCCTGGCGATCTACAAACCGGTGCAACTGGCGTGGCTGACGGCGGTGCTCGGCGGCTATCCGGCGGCGCGCTTTCTCCACTTCTGGCTCACGGTCGGGTATGTGCTCTTCTTCTTCGTTCACATCGCGCAGGTCGTTCGCGCGGGCTGGAACAACTTCCGGGCGATGGTCATCGGAGTGGAGGTGGTCGAATGAGCGACGACGCCGATCTCAAAGCGGAGCTCCGACGCCTCACTCGCCGCGGGTTCTTCACCATGACCTTTGCCGCAGCGGCCGGCGCCGCATCGTGGACATGGTTGCGCACGCGCCCGCGCGAGGGTGGCCTGCAGTGGCCGTACCGGCGCGTGCTCGAAGCCAATGAATCGATCGCCCGCGGCTACTTCAGCACCTCGCGTCTCAGTCCCACGTTCCGGCAATCCGACATCAGCCGGGCGCGGATCAATGGACGGCTGGGGCTGGAGCCGCCGATCGATCTCGCGGCCTGGCGTCTTCGCATCGAAGGCGCTGCCGGGCCGCTCCTGCTCACCCTCGATGACATCAAGGCGTTGCCACAACACGAGATGATCACGGAGCTGCGCTGCATCGAAGGCTGGTCGACGATCGTGCAATGGAAAGGCGCGCGCCTGGCCGATCTCATGGCCAGGTTCCCTCCGGCCAATGACGCCGAATACGTTTCACTCGAAACGCCCGGCCGCGGCTATTACGTCGGCCTGGAATTGGAGAGCGCACTGCATCCGCAGACGCTGCTCGCGTACGAAATGAACGGCGCCGCATTGCCGCTGCTGCACGGCGCGCCGTTGCGGCTGGCCATTCCGGTGAAGTACGGGATCAAGAACATCAAACGGATCGGCACGATCCGCTACACAAAAGTCCGGCCGGCCGATTTCTGGGCGGAGCGGGGTTACGACTGGTATGCGGGTCATTGAGAAGCGATTGGGCTGGGTAAATAGCTCAACGGCTCGCCGCCGTGCTAATGTCGTAGCGGGCTCCGCTGATGCTCTTCTCTTTGCTGCGTCGTGTACCGCGCCGCGCGGCCTGGCCGTTGCGGTCTGCCCTGATCGTGTGTCTCGCTGCGACAGCGGGCGCAACGGAGCAGGGATTGCCGCAGATCACGGTCTATCCCGCCGAGGTTCATAAGGCCGGACCGCAGACCTTCGACATCGCGCAGGACTCGCGGGGCATCCTCTACTTCGGAAATCTTCAGGGTCTCCTCGCGTATGACGGCGCGTGGTGGCGGTTGCTCAAACTGCCCGACGACCAGGCCGCGTTGTCGGTGGCCACCGATACGCAAGGGCGTGTGGCGCTCGGTCTGGTCAGCGACTTCGGTTACCTCGTTCGCAACGCCGCCGGTGAGCAGGAGTATCGCTCGCTGCTGCCGAGTCTCCCCGCCGCGCAACGATCATTCGGCGACGTCCGCGCGATCTGCACCATCGGCGCAGGGTTCCTTTTCGTCACGGAAAAAAGCCTGCTCCTCTGGGATGGAAAACAAAACGCGCGAGTCGTGGCCCCGCTCGATCCTGAAACGGCGCCGCGTGGATGCCTTTCCGAGGGAGGAAACATCCTGCTACGCGGCCCGCAGGGACTCCAGCAGTTCGATCCGCTCACGAACCGCATCACACCGGCCGGACTCGATGGACAGCGCGTCGTCTACGCCATTCATCGCGCCGACGGAAAGATCGTCGCCGCCGTACGCGATCAGGGCCTCTTCCTCGTCGATGGTCCGAGCGCGGTTCCCTGGGCTGCCGATGCGGGTGCATGGCTGAAAGGCAAGGCCGTCAGCAGCGGCAGCCGGCTCAACGACGGACGCATCGCCATCACCACGCGGCAGCACGGCCTGATCATTCTCAATGGCACGGACGGCGCCATCGAACAGATCATCGGTGCTGACGCGGGTCTCCCCGACGCGTTGCTCAACGAAGCGCGCGTCGATCGCGACGGCTCGCTCTGGCTGGCGATGGAAGGTCCGCTGGTGCGGATCGATCTGTCCTCCCCGGTCACCGTCTTCGACATCCGCCTCGGCTTGCGAGGAGGTGCGGGCGATGTCGCCGATCATGCCGGCCGCGTCTACGCCGCGATGACACACGGTCTCTACGAGATCGCTGCCGGCGGAACGGCGACGCGCCTCGCAGGAGTGGACGAGGGCGCGTGGCGGCTGCGCACGGTTCCGGGCCCTCGAGGCAGCGAGCTTCTGGTCGGCACGACCAAGGGGATCTATCGCGTCGATGCTGCAGGCAAACTCGAGCACACGATCGACAACGAGGGAGAGGTTTATGACGTCGTCCCCTCCACGAGCGATCCGTCGCGCGTCTGGCTCGCGCAAGGCGATGGCGTCTCGAGCATCCGGCGGAACGGCAACACCTGGACGTTCGAGCGCGTCGTGCCGGGCACTCCGGCCGACATCTCCACGGTCGTCGAGCGCGATGGAGTGTTGTGGGCGGGCACCGTTTTCAACGGCATCCTTCGCATCGACGACCCACAAGGCGCGAAGCCGCGGGTCCGGCAGTTCGGCAGCGGCGAGATGAATGTCTATGACGTGAACGATCGCGTGATCTTCGTGCGCGCGAACGGCGAGATTCTGCAGATCGACAACGCGGGCCGTTTCGTGCCCGATCCGATCCTCGGGCACATCGCCGCGCCGCGCGGTTTTTTCATCGCCGCCGGCGATCCGCAAGCCTCCGTCTGGATCAACTCCACGCCGCCGCGTGTCTTCGAGCGGCAACCCGATGGCACGTACGCGCGGGAAGGCAAACCGCATGTCTCCGTCACCGCCGCCGACATCCAGAACGTTCGCGTGATGCCGGACGGCGTGGTCTGGTTCGCCTCGGACAAGGGCCTGTTCCGCTATGAGCCGCGCGCCACGCCGGCAGTCGTGACGCCGCAACCGCCGCCGATCATCCAACGCGTCGTGGCCGGCACGGAGCGCGTGCTGCTGAACGGCCCCGCACGCGGCCGGACCGAGTTGCGGCACAACTTCGGCCGCATGCGCATCGAGTTCGCGCCGGTGTCGTATCGGCCGGGCGTGTCGTATCAATACCGCCTCGATCCGATCGACGCGGGATGGAGCGCGTGGACGGACGAGCCGTTCATCGACTACACCACGCTCGAGGCCAACGATTACACGTTCCGGCTTCGCGCACGGGGGCCGGCCATGATCGCCGGCGGCGAGACGCGCTGGTCCTTCGCGGTGCTGCCGCCGTGGTATCGCACGACGTGGGCGAACGCGCTGCTGGCTCTCCTCGTGATCGGCGTGGTGCTGGTGGTGTTCCGCGTCCGAACGCGCGCGCTGCGCCGTCAGGCCGAGCTGCTGCGCGCGCGTGTGGCCGAGCAGACGGCGGAGCTGCAGCAGACCGTACAGCTCCTGGAGGTCGCCAACGTGCAACTGGAGGCGCTCTCGCTGGAAGACGATCTCACCGGCATCGCCAATCGCCGATCGTTCGAGCGCGCGCTGGCCGATGAATGGAATCGCGCCCGCCGGCACGAGCAGCCTCTGGCGCTGGTGCTGCTCGATCTCGATCACTTCAAGGATCTCAACGACCGGCGCGGTCATCCCGCGGGTGACGACTGCCTGCGGAAAGTCGGAGCGTTCCTCGCGGAAGCGATCAAACGCAGCGGTGAAATCGTGGCGCGCTATGGAGGCGAAGAATTCGCCATCCTCCTTCCGGGCGTGGAAGCAGACATCGCCATCCGCGTCGCCGAAACACTGCGCGACGGCATCGAGCGACTGGCCATCCCCTACGGCCCCGGCGCAAAGCGGATGACCGCCAGTTGCGGCGTGGCGGCGATGACCCCGCGCACCAACCTGACGGCCGAAAGCCTCGTCGCCAGCGCCGACCGTGCCCTCTACGCAGCCAAACACTCCGGCCGGAACTGCGTGCGTCTCGCAGACGAGACGACCACGGGAACGTGGCTGCGGGATGTGTCGGCGTAGTCAGGTGCGGTTGAAGTCGCGGAACTCACTTTGGTTCGGGCGATCGTAAGCACTCACAAATCCGAAGACGAGCCTGACGCTGTTTGACGTCTTGGCTGAAGACCTGCAGGCCACGAGTCTGGCAGCGGACTGGCCGCGCGAGCTGAATCGTCGCTTTCATCGTTACCGGCCTCGCAACCGGACATAGATTGACAGGTATGACATCACCCGAAACAACCGTCCTGCGGCAGCGCGTCGTCCGCGTGATCACGCGGCGCGCCGGTCCTTCGACCGGGGCGAGTGCCGTGGCTGCGGCGGCGCGTCTCACACACGACGACCTGACCGCCGTCTTTGCTCCGCTCATCAGCTCGGCCGGTGTCGTCGCGCTGTGGGGACGGGCCTTCGATCTGGCCCAACGCGAGTATCCGACCGAAGAGCGCAGGGACGACAACGCTACGACGGGTGAGCCTTTTGCTCGGGCCAGTCTCTGGCTGGAGAGGCAGGTTCCATCCGTCGCGACCGAGGCTGCGGCTGCGATGTTCGCGACGTTCGCCGAACTGCTCACCACGCTGATCGGGGAGCCACTCACGACGCGGTACCTGGAAAAGGCGTGGCCTGACGGGTTTTCCGATGCACAGCCGAAAGGGAAGAAGGCATGACCGATAAGGTTTCGATACGACAACTCCCGACGCTTGTGCCGGGGCTCGACCAGATCCTGGGCGGAGGGTTGCCGGAGTTCTCCTTCAATCTCATCGTCGGCTCGCCCGGCTCGGGCAAGACCACGCTCGCGCATCAGATCATGTTCGCGCTTGCCACTCCCGAGCGGCGAGCCGTGTACTTCACGGTCGTCGGTGAGCCTCCGCTGAAAATGCTGCGCTACCAGCAGCAGTATGGGTTCTTCGATCTGGATCGCGTCGGCGACGCGATCCGCTTCGTCAGCGTCGGACAGGACATCGTGAATGGCACGCTCGATCAGCTGCTGGAGCGGATCATCGCGGAAGTCGAGACCACCAACCCGGGGCTGGTGTTCGTCGATTCGTTTCGAACGGTCGCGCAGGCGGCCGAGGGTTCGCGGGACGGAGGTCTCAACCTGCAGAGCTTCGTGCAGCAGCTTGCGATCCGGCTGACCGGATGGCAGGCCACGACGTTTCTCATCGGCGAGTATCAGCCGAACGAAGCGGAGCACGATCCGGTCTTCACCGTGGCCGACGGACTGCTGTGGCTGCACCAGAGCCTGGACCGCAATTCCATGGTCCGGAAAATCCAGGTCAAGAAGATGCGCGGGCAGGCTCCTGTCCCCGGCCTGCACACCTTTCGAATCACGGACGGGGGCATCGACGTCTTCCCGCGCGTCATCGTGGGTCCACCCGACAAACCAGCGCGCCGGTCGCGCCAACGTCTTCTGCTCGACATCGAAGAGTTGGACGAGATGCTGGGCGGGGGTATTCCGGAGGGGTACTCCGTGCTGGTCGCCGGCCCTTCCGGCTCGGGCAAGAGCGTTCTGGCTACGAACTTCATCATGGCCGGGATTCGCCACGACGAGCCGGGCATCATCGCCGTCTTCGAAAAGCGTCCCAACGAGTATTCACAGACGCCGCCGGGCGGGCGCGCCTTCGGACAGATGATTCGCGACGGAAGAGTAGGAGTCATTCATTCACGCCCGCTCGATCTGTCGATCGACGAGACCCTCTATGAGATCGTCGAGCAGGTTCAGCGCCTGAAAGCACGCCGCCTGGTCGTCGACTCTCTCTCCGGCTTCGAGCTGGCGCTGGCCCCGACGTTTCGCGAGGACTTCCGCGAATCGCTGTACCGCATGGTCGCCGTCCTGACCGGGATGGGAGTGACCATGATGATGACCGCGGAGCTGGAGGACACTTACACAGAACTTCGCTTCAGTCCGCACGGCACGGCGTTTCTCACGGACGTGATCATCATGCAGCGCTACATCGAGCTGCACGGTTGCCTGCAGCGGGTGATGTCGGTGGTGAAGGTGCGCGGCAGCGCGCACAGCAAGGAGATCCGTACCTACGAAATCACCAAAGCCGGGATCGCCATCGGTGCGCCGCTGTCACATTACGACGGGCTGCTCACCGGCCATCCCGAAGAAACCTCGAGGGTCGCGCCGGCGACAGGAGGACCGCGCAAACGGCGGGCGAGATCATGACGAACGTCCCAAAAGAAGCGGAACACGCATCGGAACAACACATCGAGGTTCCAGAACAAACCGCCGCCGATGTGCGGGCAGAGTTTGAAGCGCTCATGGAGGCCCTCCGCGAAGCGAACGGCCATCTCATCCTGGCCAACCTTCGATCCCAATCGCTGGCGGAGCAAATGAATCTGTTGTACGAGGAGGCCAGGAGCGCGATTCAGGCGAAGGACGATTTCTTCAGCGCGATCTCGCACGAGCTTCGTTCCCCTCTCACGTCGATTGCCGGATGGGCGCAACTGCTGGTTCTGGACAGTCCGGACGCCACGACGATCTCGGAAGCAGCGCGCTCGATCGCCACCAGCGCGGCGCTTCAGGCCCAACTCATCGACGACCTGCTCGACGTCTCCAGAATCATGACGAACAAGTTCGCGATCACTGAGGCAAAGATCGATTTGCGGGATGTCATCGAGGATAGCGTGAGCGGCATGCGGCCTATCGCAGCAGCAAAAGACATCTCGCTCAGAAAGCAGGTGAAGCAGTCTGTCGTCATTGACGGTGACCCGGCGCGGCTGCGTCAGGTGCTCTCGAATCTGTTGACCAACGCCATCAAATTCACTCCCGCCGGAGGCTTGGTCCAGACCAAGCTGTCGCGCGACGGCGCGTTCGCGGTCATCGAGGTGTGCGACACGGGCGAGGGGATCTCGCCGGCGTTTCTGCCGCACGTTTTCGAGGGACGGTCGCAGGCTACGGAAAGGCGCTTCGCCGGGCTCGGCCTCGGGCTATCGATTGTCAAGCACATCATCGAGTTGCATCGCGGCTCAGTCGAGGTACGAAGTGAGGGAGAAGGCAAGGGCGCCACGTTCACCGTTCGCATTCCGTGCGAACCATGATCGGGGATTGCAATTGCAGCGCTGTTGCAAACGGTCACGACCTTCTTGCGGTGAAGTCACCGCTTCCGCTCGACGTGAGCGCCAGCCGCGGCGCAACATGAGTCACGATGACGAACGATGACGATCCTCGAGGAATCGTGCTCAGCCGGCGGGAAGCGATCACGCTGCTCGGTCTCTCCAGCGCAGGACTGCTGACGGCTTGCGCACCGTGGGAAGCGCACGGCGCGCCTGCCGGCTCCTGCATCGCGCTTCCCGAACAGACCGAAGGACCGTTCTTCGCCGACAACATGCCGAAGCGGTCCGACATCCGCGCCGGACGTCCCGGAGCGCCGCTGCAACTGACGCTCAACGTTCTTCTGCTCGAGAAAACCGGATGCGCGCCACTCCCCGGCGCACACGTCGATCTCTGGCAGTGCGACGCGCAAGGCGTCTACTCGGACGACACCTTCCTGCGCGGCTACCAACTCACCGACGCATCCGGCACCACCGAATTCACAACCATCGTCCCGGGCTTCTACTCCGGCCGCACCGTCCACATTCACTTCAAAATCCGCAGCAATCCGGACGGACCGCGCGGCTACGAGCTCGCATCTCAACTCTACTTCGACGAAGCCATCACGCAACGCATCCACGCGCGCGAACCCTACGCCAGCCGCGCCGGCCGCCGAGTCCCCAACCAACGCGACAGCATCTATCGAAACGGCGGCGATCAGTTGACGCTCGCCCTCGGGGAGAACGGCAACGGCTTCCACTCGACGTTCAACGTCGTCATGCGGGCCACGTAGAACGGAACGTGGTCCTTTTGACGCCTTCGATACCGCCGCTACGCGGCTCGAATTCAAAAACACCGACGATCCCCCACGCTGACGCGTGGGGCTACAACGATGCCGCCGCTACGCGGCTCTGGAGTTTGGACATGCTTCGGGCGGCTCCGCATCGCGCCGCGGTGCCTCGTACCGCGTTAGCGGTACGGAGAGGGTAGCCGTGGGTTGCGCGCGCAGACGCGCTACCCACGGACAAGAACGTATTTGAAGTCGCACCGCGTAGCCGGTGCGGAGAATCGAAGAAACGATCAGCGCAGGAAGCGCTCGTCTGC
>JALYJW010000159.1 GCA_030775085.1 Acidobacteriota bacterium
GGACCAGCCGCATCTGCGCTCGATTCGCTTCCACCACTCGCGCTTTCGCCTCTTGCTTCTCGCTCATGCATCGATGGTACGGTCACCATCACTTTTCCACAGCACACCCGATTTCTTCACAGCCTCTCAGGATGACGGGGGTGGTGGCTGCGAGCCGAGAGCTGTAGCTGTCATATGCTCCGCCCACCATGAGAGACATTCATTCTTTTGCTCGTCCCGAGGAAGCGGTCGTGCGGCATCTGGCGCTGGATCTCGACGTCGATTTTGCGCAGCGCCGGTTGGCGGGCTCGGCGACGTTGACGATCGAGACGCAGAATGATGCGCGGGAGCTTGTGCTCGATACGCATGGGTTGACCATCGATCGCATCACACTAAACGATGGCACCGAGACGACATTTTCCCTCGGCGATTCGCAGCCGTTTCTCGGCAGTGCGCTGACGATTGCCATCAAACCCGACACGACGTCGGTGAAGATCGACTACGCGGCGTCGCCGGATGCTGCGGCGGTGCAGTGGTTGACTCCGGCGCAGACCGCGGGCGGGAAGGATCCGTTTCTCTTCACGCAATCGCAGGCCATCCTGGCGCGGTCCTGGGTCCCCATTCAGGATTCGCCCGGTGTGCGCATGACGTACGAGGCGACGGTGCGCGTGCCGCGGGGACTCATGGCCATCATGAGCGCGGAGAATCCGTCCGACGTGAGTGCGGACGGGGTGTACCGCTTCCGCATGCCGCAGGCCATTCCGTCGTATCTGCTGGCGCTGGCGGTGGGCGATCTCGAGTTCCGCGCATTCAGCGAGAACAGCGGCGTCTGGGCGGAGAAGCCGATGATCGATGCGTCGCACTACGAGCTCGTCGACACGCCGAAGATGATCGCGGCCGCGGAGAAGTTGTACGGGCCGTATCGCTGGGGGCAGTACGACGTGCTGGTGCTGCCGCCGAGTTTCCCGTTCGGCGGGATGGAGAATCCGCGATTGACGTTCGCCACGCCGACGATCCTGGCCGGCGATCGTTCGCTGGTCAGTCTGGTCGCGCACGAGCTCGCGCATTCGTGGTCCGGCAATCTGGTCACGAACGCGACGTGGAGCGATTTCTGGCTCAACGAGGGATTCACCGTTTACTTCGAGCGCCGCATCATGGAGGAGGTCTACGGCCGCGATTACTCCGAGATGCTGGCGCTCCTCGGCTATCAGGATCTCGAGGCCACCGTGGCCGAGCTTCCCGCACGCGACACGCATCTTTACCTCGACCTCACCGGCCGCGATCCCGATGAAGCGGCCACGAAGCTGGCCTACGAGAAGGGCTATTTTCTGCTGCGCCTGATCGAAGAGACCGTGGGCCGCGCGGCGTGGGATGTTTTTCTGCGCGACTACTTCGATCGCCACGCCTTCCATTCGATGACCACCGCGGAGTTCATCGAAGAGCTGCGCGAGAAATTGCTGTCGCAGTTCACCGGCGCCGAGGACCAGATCGGCGTCGAGCAGTGGGTGCATACGCCGGGCATTCCGGTGAACGTGCCGCAGGTCCACTCCGACGCGTTCACGAAAGTGGAAGCGCAGGTGAAGGCATTCGAAGGCGGTACGCCGGCGGAACAGCTCGCGACGCAGAAATGGTCGACGCACGAATGGATTCACTTCCTGCGGCACTTGCCGAAGACGCTGCACTACGGACAGCTCATCGATCTCGATGAAGCGTTCCACTTCACCGACAGCGGCAACTCCGAGATCCTGCACGAATGGCTGATGAACGCCATCGAGCACAAATACGAGCCCTCGTACGACGCGCTGGAACGCTTCCTTCTGCGCCAGGGCCGCCGCAAGTTTCTCAAGCCGCTCTATCAGAAACTCGCCGAAACGCCGGAAGGCCTGGAGCGCGCGCGCAGGATCTATGAGAAAGCGCGACCGATGTACCACGCGGTGAGTTATCGGACGATCGATCAGATTGTGAAGCGCGACGCGTGACGATGGGAGTCTCAAAGTCTCAAAGTCGCAAAGTCTCAAAGAGTTTGTGGCCGTACTCCTTTGCGACTTTGAGACTTTGCGACTTTGAGACTCCCCACACTGTGAGACTATTTCGCGATTCCACGAACGCCAATCGGGAGAGGTGCCATGGAGACTGCCGAGACCAAGTCCCTGCCGGAGAATGCGTACGTCCCGTTGAACGATGGTGAGGTGTATCAGCCGATGGTTCCGGCGGATCAGGCGCCACCGGAATCGACCTGGCGGGCCATCGGGTGGGGTTTCGTGCTCTGCATCCTATTCACCGTAGCTTCCGCGTACTCCGGCCTCAAGGTCGGGCAGGTGATGGAGGCGGCCATTCCGATCTCGATCCTGGCCATCGGATTGGCGCGTGTGTACCGGCGCCGCTCGACGGTGCTCGAGAACGTGATCATCACCAGCATCGGCGGCGTGTCGGGCTCCGTCGTGGCCGGCGCGATTTTTACGCTGCCGGCGTTGTACACGCTCGGTCTCAATCCACATCCGGTGCAGACGATCTTCATCTGCCTCGCGGGCGGCATCCTGGGCGTGCTTTTTCTGATTCCGTTGCGGCGGTATTTCGTCCGCGAGATGCACGGCAAGCTGCCGTATCCCGAGGCCACCGCCATCACGGAAGTGCTGGTCACGGGGGAGAAAGGCGGTTCGCAGGCGAAGTTGCTTCTGCAGGCCACGGCCATCTCCGCGATCTACGACTTCTTCGTCACCACGTTCCAGGTGTGGCGCGAGTTCGTCGATCTGCGGTTCATCCCGTTCATGAGCACTCTGGCCGAGAAGACGCGCATCGTGGTGCGGTTCGATGCGGTGGCCTTCATCCTCGGCCTCGGCTACGTGATGGGTTTGCGCTCGTCGATGATTCTCGTGGCCGGCGGTATCGCCGCGAACTTCGTACTCGTGCCGCTGATCTTCATGATCGGCAGCCGCTTCCCCGAGGCTGTCTATCCGGCCAGCATTCCGATCGGACAGATGGATGCGGCGACGATCTTTCGGTCATACGTCAGGTATATCGGCGTCGGCGCGATCGCGACGGCCGGCATCTTCGGCATCATCAAATCGCTGAAAGTGATCGTGGGCTCGTTCAGCGTCGCGGCGAAAGCATTTCGCGCGGGCGAGGGACACGGCGAGCGGACCGATCGCGACATGTCCATCGTCAGCATCCTGGCCGGCGTGGTCATCGGCGCCATCGGTGTGGCGATTTTCTTCGGCACGCTGCGGCCCACCATTCCGGTGCTCATCGCCGGAATTCTGCTGACGTTGTTCTTCTCCTTCTTCTTCACTTCCGTGGCCGCGAATGCCATTGCCACGACGGCGCGCAACCCGGTCTCGGGCATGACCATGCTGACGATCATCATTTCGTCGGCGGTGCTGCTGCAGTTCGGTCTTTCCGGTACGACCGGCATGTTCTTCGTCATGGCCATCGCCGGTATGGTCTGTACGGCTTTGTCGGTCTCGGGACAGACCATCACCGATCTGAAGACCGGCTACTGGCTCGGCTCGACTCCTGCCGCGCAGGAGAAAGTGAAGTTCCTTGGAGTCATCGGTGCGGCCATCGCGGTCGGACTGACGATCGTCATGCTGGCCCGAGTCTTCCAGTTCGGCGAGGCTGCGCCGGGGGACATGCGGCCGGTGCTGGCTGCGCCGCAAGCGTCGATCATGCAGGCGCTCGTGGAAGGCTTCATGAACCGGGAGCCGATTGCCTACATCCTCTTCATCGCCGGCGGGATGATCGCCGTGGCCATGGAGATGCTCGGTGTTCCCGCGCTCATTTTTGCGCTCGGCATGTACCTGCCGCTGGAGCTCAATACGCCGGCGCTGGTGGGCGGATACATCGCGCACATGGTCAACAAACGCTCGGAGCGAGCGGGTGGCGCAGCGGGCCGCACCATGCGCGAGCGTGGCGTGATCATCGCCTCGGGTCTCATGGCCGGCGGTGCGCTGGGCGGGGTCTTCGGTGCCGCGCTCCGGCTCCTGCCGTGGTACGCGGAGGATCGAATCAAGACGCCGTTCTACGACAACGACGTGATTGCGAGCTCGATCTCGCTGCTGGCGTTCCTCGGCTTGTGCATCTATCTCTGGGTGGATTCGACGAGGAAGAGCGCGCAGACG
The DNA here is from genome assembly GCA_030775085.1 of Acidobacteriota bacterium. Taxonomy (GTDB): domain Bacteria; phylum Acidobacteriota; class Thermoanaerobaculia; order Gp7-AA8; family Gp7-AA8; genus QHVT01. Next base: position 4,098 of record JALYJW010000159.1, read on the forward strand.
GAAGGGTAGGCGTCGGCGAGAGGCTTGTATTTTTTTCGGGTCCCCGATGGACATCTGAAGGACGGCCATCGCGCCGCTCCGAAAGATGACTTCGAAACGAAAAGGCGGCCCAGGAGATCCTGAACGGACTTCGCGCCAAACCGTCGATCGTCGCTGCCGGTATTTACGCCGTCTGAGAACCTTCGCCTCGATCTGGCGCAGCAATGAGTTGGCCCATCTCCGCGCGGCGCGCTTTGGAGTGCGGCCGGCTTGCCGCCGCTTTCGGTAGCATGGCAGGTATTCGCTCCGTTGCACGCTACAGAAAGCGGCAGCAAGCTGACCGCACTCCAAAGCGCTGCGGCGCGGAGAAATACCGCGCATCAGATTGGTGGCACTCGTGCCCGCGGCTAGCCGCGTGAGCGGCGTCTGCCAGTCACCATCAACGCGACGCCCGCTCCGATCAGCACCGCGCTGACCATCGGAGGGACTTTCTCGCGCGTCGTCGTTTCAAAGCCGACGGACAGGCCACCAGCGTCGATCCCATGTTTTTCGCGTTTGGGGATGGGGACGAAGAGCGAAGCGATTCCGAGTAGAAGAAGGATCACACCAACAATGAGCAGTGAGCGCATTGGGGGATTGTACCTGTCCTACTCGTACCGCAAAGCGTCGATCGGATCGAGGCGGCTGGCCTTTCGCGCGGGATAGAAGCCGAAGAAGATGCCCACCGTTGCCGCGACCACGAATGCGACGACGATCGCGGTCGGGCTGATGACGATCGGCCACTTCATGAGTCGCGCGAAGAGCTTGGCGACGCCCACTCCGAGGAGCACTCCGATGAGGCCGCCGAGGATGGAGAGGGTCACGGCTTCGAAGAGGAACTGGAGCAGGACGTGCCGGCCGCGCGCGCCGATGGCCATGCGGATGCCGATCTCGCGCGTCCGTTCCGTCACGCTGACGAGCATGATGTTCATGATGCCGATGCCGCCGACGAAGAGCGACACGATGGCGATGCCGAGGAGGAGATTGCGCATGAGCTGCACCTGTTGCGCGTTGGCCTGGGCGATCTCTTCCTGCGAGCGCATCATGAAATCGGCGTCGCCGCCGGGCGGGATGCGATGGCGCTGGCGGAGCAGTGCGTCGATCTGTTCCTGCGCTTCCTGAACCTGCTCGGCCGAGGCCGCGGAGGCGATGATCATGCCGAAACGCTGCTGCCCCATGAGGCGTTTTTGCACGGTCGTGTAAGGCGCGATGATCATGTCGTCCTGATCGGAGCCCATCATGCTCCCGCCCTTTTTCTCGAGCACGCCGACCACTTTGAAGGGGACGTTCTTGACGCGGATGATGGAGCCGACGGCATCGCCCGCGGGGAAGAGACTGTCGGCGACGGTCGTGCCGAGGACGGCCACTTTCGCGCCGGCGCGGATGTCGCCCTCGCTGAAAAACGCGCCGTCCTTGACGTTCCAGGCGCGGATGTTCGGCCAGTCGATGCCGACGCCCTGCACCTGCGTCGACCAGTTCATTTCTCCGGCCACGACCTGTCCGGTCGTGCGCAGTTGCGGCGACACATACGCGACAGCCGAGGCCTCGCGTTTGATGGCCTCCGCATCCTCCTCGGTGAGCGTGGACGATCCGGTGTACATGCGCGCGCCGCTCTGCGTCGAGGCGCCGGGCATGATCATGATGAAGTTCGACCCGAGGGCATTGATCATCTCGGACACTGAAGCCGCGACCCCCGCGCCGATGGCCACGGAAACGATCACGCACGCCACCCCGATGACGACGCCGAGCACCGTGAGCAGCGAGCGCAGCTTGTTCCGCGCGATCGACTTGAGGCCGACCACGGTGATGTTGCCGATTCGAATGAAGGTGGTTCGCATGATTAGGTCTTTGTGGACTTATGTGGACGTGGACTTTGTGGACTTAGTGGACTGAGTGGACGTAGTGGACGGGCTCGCGGCGTGTTGTCCACAACGTCCACTACGTCCACCAAGTCCACTAAGTCCACAAAAAACGCCATTCTCCGCGTAAACGCTCAAACGCTTCCCCCCACCCGATGCTGCGCGATCCGTTCGTCTTGTTGAATCCGTCCGTCCTTCACATGCACCACGCGCTTGGCGTGTTGGGCGATGTCGGATTCGTGCGTGATCAGCACCACGGTTTTTCCTTCGTCGTTGAGCTCCTGGAAGATGTTCATGATCTCGATGGAGGTGCGGGAGTCGAGATTGCCCGTGGGCTCGTCGGCGAGGAGGATGGCCGGATCGGTGACGAGGGCGCGGGCGATGGCTACACGCTGTTGCTGGCCGCCGGAAAGCTGCGAGGGATAGCTCCCTTCGCGGCCGGCCAGGCCGACGTGGTGCAGCGCGGCGCGCGCCTTTTCGTGACGCTCGCGTTTGGAGAGCGCGAGATCGCCATAGAGCATCGGCAGCTCCACGTTCTCCATCGACGAGGTGCGCGGGAGCAGATTGAAACTCTGGAACACGAAGCCGATCTTGGCGTTGCGGATGATGGCGCGCTGATCGCGGCTGAGCTGCGAGACGTCGGCGCCGTCGAGCACATACGTGCCGGCAGTGGGCCGATCGAGACAGCCGATGATGTTCATCAGCGTCGACTTGCCGGAGCCGGACGGGCCCATGATGGCCACGAAGTCGCCGGTATCGACGCGCAGGTCGACGCCATCGAGCGCGCGCACTTCCACTTCGCCAAGCTGATAGACCTTGGTCAGCGCCCGGATCTCGATCACTGGTATTTCGGCGATCGCCACGTCAGCCTCTCCGGCCTCCGCCGCGCGGGCCGCCGGGACCGCCCTGTCCACCCATCGGCGGAGGTCCTTCGACTTTCGACGTGGCCACGCCGATGACGACGAGATCGCCTTCTTTCAGCGATCCGGAAACGACGTATGTGAAACGTCCGTCGCTGATGCCGGTGCGGATCTCGACCGGTTTCAATTTCTTCTCCGCATCGAGGATGTGGACGGTCTGCGCCTTCGATGCGTCGGGACGTTGTCCGCCCGGTAGTTGTCCGGCCGCTCCGGCCGGTCCGCCAGCGCGGCCGCTGCGTGCGGCGCGTTGCATGGCGTCGCCGCCGGATGGAGCACCGGAAGCGCCGCCGGCGCGCGAGTTGTCCGTGGGCGGTTTGAAGCGCAGTGCTGCGTTGGGCACGCGCAGAACGTTTTGCACGGTGGAGACATCGACGGTGACGTTGGCGGTCATCTTCGGACGCAGTCTTCCCTCGGGGTTGGCGACTTCGATGATGACCGGATAGGTGACGACGTTCTGGTTGACCAGCGCGTTGTAGCGGATCTGCGCGATGCGGCCGCGGAACTCTTCCTCGGGGTAGGCGTCGACGTTGAACCGCGCCACCTGTCCTACCTGTACGCGTCCGATGTCGGACTGATCGACGTCGGCCTGGACCTGCATCTTCGTCGTGTCCTGCGCGATCTCGAAGATCGTAGGCGCCTGAAAGGACGCCGCCACGGTCTGGCCGACGTTGTAGGGCCGGTCGATCACGATGCCGTCGATGGGCGAGAGGATTTTCGTGTAGCGCAGATTCGTCAGGACCTGGCTTAACGCGGCCCTGGCCTGCTGCACCTGTGCCGCGGCCGATTTGTATTGCGCCTCGGCGGCATCGACGTCGGCCTGCGACGTCAGACCGCTCTGCATCAGCCGCCGTTGCCGGTCGTATTTGATGCGCGTGTCGTCGGTCTGCACCTGCGCCTGCGTGAGATCGGCCTGGCGCTGTTCGACCTGGGCCTGGAACGGCGTGGGATCGAGCTCGGCCAGAAGCTGCCCCTGCTTCACTTCGCTGTTGAAGTCGGCGTAGAGACGGGCGATGACACCGGAGACCTGGCTGCCGACCTGCACGGTGGTGACGGCGGACAGCGTCCCGGTGGCAGTGACGGTCATGGTCACGTTGCCGTGGTCCACTTTCTCGGTCTTGTACTGTTCGCCTTTCTTCCCGCCGCCTTTGCAAGCGACGAGAGCAATGGTCAGGAGCAGCGTTGTGGTTGTGCGTCGCAGATTCACATTTTCTCCGGAGAGTAGGATCTGAGGACAGAGCGCGCTCTGCTTCATTGAAGCGCGCGGAAGTCTATCGTATGCTTCGGCGCCACTTTTCGAGGCGACTGGAAACCAATGGCTCTATTCTCCAAAGAACCTGCTCCCGCTCCGCGTCCCGAGACGATGCGCAGCACCACGACCCCCGCGCAGCCGGGCGGGACGTTCATCGGGCCCAACATCACCATCGACGGCACCGTTTCCGGTTCCGAGCGCATGGTCGTCGAGGGGACGGTGCGAGGGAAGATCAACATCTCGGCAGATCTGCTGGTCGGCGCGAAGGCCCGCGTCGAGGCCACGGTTCACGCCCGCAACGTGACGGTGGAAGGCAAACTGAATGGCGACATCTCGGCGGATGACCGCGTCGAGCTCGTGTCCAGCGCCACCGTGGAAGGCAACATCAAAGCCCCAAAGATCGTCGTCGCCGAAGGCGCGAAGTTCCGCGGCAGCGTCGACATGGGGTCGCGCGTGCCGAAGGACGAGCCGGCGCCAGCGAAAGCGAAGTAATCAGCCGAAGTCGCAGAGTCTCAAAGTCGCAAAGTCTCAAAG
>JALYJW010000160.1 GCA_030775085.1 Acidobacteriota bacterium
ACCCGAGTCCCCTCTCCCCACGGCGGCTTCATCGCCGAGGGGAGAGGGTAGGGTGAGGGGCGGCTCTCGCGAAAATCTACTCAGCCGCGCGCCGCAATACCTCGAGCGTGCGTGCGGCTGCGTCGTCCCAGCGGAACTCTGCGGCGCGCGCGCGTCCTTTGCGCGACAGCTCTTCGCGCAAGGCACCGTCGCTGACGAGGCGCTCGATCTGGTTGGCCAGCGCAGATGCGTCCGTCGGATCGAAGTAGAGCGCGGCATCGCCGCCGATCTCGGGCAGAGAAGAGGAATGGGCAGCGATCGACGGCACGCCGCGCGCCATCGCTTCGAGCAGCGGAAAGCCGAAGCCCTCGTAGATGGAGGGGAAGACGAAGACTTCGGCCTTTTCATAGACCGTGGCCAGTTGCGTCGCGGGGAGGTAGTCGAGGTGGATGATGCCGGGACCGCGCAGACGCATCACGAGCGATTCCGATTTCCATCCGATTCTGCCAACGACCACGAGCGCTCCGTCGTACGCGCCGCGGGCGCGCAGTTGTTCGTACGCGTCGATGAGCGTCTCCAGGTTCTTGCGCGGCTCGATCGTGCTGACGAAGAGAATGTAGCGCGGCGGCAGTCCGTCGAACGGCGCCGCGCTGGCCGGAGCGCCGAGACCGGAATGGATCGCTACGGCGCGCGACGGATCGACGGGGTAGTAGCGCAGGAGATCGCGACGCGTCGATTCCGAGACGCAGATGATGGAGTCCGCTGCCGCGATCTCGCGCGTCATCTGGCGGTCGAGGTTCTCCAGCGTTTCCTTCTGTAGCAGTTCGGGGAAGCGCTTGAACGTCAGATCGTGGATGGTGATGACGCGCTTGCGCGCCACCGCTGAATGCAGGCGCGGCAGAAAATAATTCGCGGCGAAGAAGACATCGCAACCGGCCAGCTCGATCCACGCGACATACGCGGCCGCAGTCAGCGGACGATCGAGACGGCCGAGGGGACGACCGCGGAGGTCGAAGACACAGTACTGGGCATTCGATGGAAGATCCGCGTGAAGCGACGGGCCGAAATCGGTGATGCGCGCATCGCCGAAAAGGACCAGCTCGACGCCGTCCATTCGAGCCAACTCGTGCAGCAGGTAATAGAGGTACCAGCCAACGCCTGTCAGCGGCTCATAAAACGGCCGGATGTCGACGCCGATGCGTAGCGGCCTCTGGCGATGCGCCGCCGCGCGCCACGTGCGCCGCAGACGGGCGATGAGCTCATGGCGTAGAGTGTGCGCCACGACTCCGAGCGTCGGGAAAAGCGACATCGGCGCGGGATGGTAGCACCGGGGGAAGTTTTCAATTCTTCCTCGAACTCCAATCAATGCGGAAACTCACCGTCATCGTTCTGATCGTGATCCTCGCCCTCGCGGGCGCGGTGGCCGTTTATCTCGTGGTGACGACGCCGAAGAGCTCCGATCCGATTCGTTTTCCTCTTTCCGCATCGCATCGCCAACTACTCGCGCACGTTCCCGCCTCGGCCAATTCATTCGCGCTGATTCCTTCGGCGGCTTTGCTGCATGGAAAGCTGCTGGCCAATCCGGTGACGGACGAGCCGATCCTGAAGTGGACGGACGAGCACGAGCTGCCGCGTCCGTGGATGCTGGGCGGCGCCGATCTCGCGGTCTGGAAGCGCGGCAAGGTCACGAGCTACGCCGTGCGGCTCGATTCATTCCGCGCGTTGCTCGTCCGCACCTGGCTGCTGCTGAGCAGCAACGCCGATGCGCGCTGGGAAGGCTCGACGCTGATCATGCACGAGGAAGCATCCGCGGCGGCCGCTTCCTCCACCGCGGATCTCGATTCCCTGCTCAGGCTCGCGGCGGGTTTGCCGGAAGGCGATGTGTTCGTCGTGCAGACGAAGAGCGGACGCGGCGCGTTTCCGCCCATTGGACGTCCGGCGGTGACGTCGGTGAGGATCACGGATGCCGAGGTCGTGATCGTGGCTCGCGCGGCAACGACGGACACGGCGGAGCCGCGGGAGATCCGTTCGCAATTTCCTGCCGGGGCAATGCTGGCCGCTTCCTTCGCCGCGCCTCCTCGTGTTCTCGGCGATCTGAACCGGCTCTTCGGCGCAAAGATCGATGCACTCGTCGACGAGGGTGGTTCCGTCGCTCTTTACGATGTCGACGGTGGCACTTTCCTTCCCAGACCCAAAGGCGTCCTGGTCATTCCCGCTGACGAGCGCGCACGCGAGCAACTGAAAAATGTCGAGCGCGTGGCTGCGCTGGTGGGGGAGACCCGCGATACCGGCGATCAGATTCTGGTCTCCTTCGACCGCACCAGCATGAGCCTGTATTTAGAGGATGAGATGCTGCCGGCGAGCTGGCCGGCCACGCGATGGGCGCTCCGGATCGATCCCAAGCGGCTGATCCCCGTCCTGCGGAAGACGGGCGACAGCACGGCACTCCGTTTCGCCACCCCCCGCCTCCATCGCGCCGCGCGCGATCTTCAGGGATGGATGGATGCGCTGAGCGAAGCCGAATCGGTCGAGGCCGCCGCTTCGGTGGCCGGCGGAGTCGAGGAGCTGCGGGTCCGCGTCCGATCGAAATAGATTTGTCCCCTCAGCGGGTTACGGGGTGTTCTGTTGGCAGGCACGCCGTCCGTGTGTCGTCACCAATCCACGCAAATGCACGACGTCATCGACTTCAAGATCATCGACGAGCGGGGTCCGCAGTCCTGGCGCGCCACGTTCGACGTGAGCGCGGAAGAGCTCGGCCGCGAAGATGTGGCCGCTCTGGGCACCCTGGCCATCGACGTCACCGTGCAGGCCGGACATCTCGAGAAGGAGTACGACGCCAACGGCAACGTCACCTTCACGGCCGACCTCACCTGCTCGCGCTGCGCGGAGCCGTATCCGTTTGCGAATCCTTCCGCCTTTCACGTAAGATTCCGCCCTCGCCCCGAGGCCTCCATCGACAACGAAGAGGTCGAGATCACTAACGAGGAAGAGCTGGACGTCGAGTTTTACTCGGAGCCGGTCATTCCCCTTCGCGAGCTTGCTCTCGAGCAGCTCCTGCTCTCGATTCCGATGAAGCCTCTGTGCGACGAGAGCTGTCTCGGCCTTTGTCCCACGTGCGGCGTCAACCGCACGCGCGAGAAATGCTCGTGCAACGAACCGGTCGACGAGCGGTGGGGCGCGCTGAGTGATCTGCGGGAAGAGTTACTGAAGAAAAAGAACAACTAGAGTTTTCAACAGAAGGAGCTTCACCATGCCGAATCCAAAACGCCGCCATTCCAAGGCGAGAACCCACACGCGCCGCGCGCACGACTTCCTCAAGCTGAAGTCGCTCTCCACCTGCCCGCAGTGCCAGGAAGCCAAGGAACCGCACCGCGTCTGCCCCAAGTGCGGCTTCTACAAAGGCCGTGAAGTCATGGCCGTCAAGGAAACGCTGTAGGGTTTTTTTGGAGCCGTCGCTTCGACGTCTCCACTGGCAGCGATGATGGCGGAGCCTATGGCAACCGACGCTGCGGGCCGTGCCCGCTGTCGGATTGCCCTCGATGCGATGGGCGGGGACCACGCGCCTGACGAGATCGTCAAAGGCGCGGTCCTCGCCGCCGAGGAGTATCCGACGGTCGAGATCCTGCTCGTCGGACGCGAAGAAGTCCTGCGCGAGAAGCTCGGCGGCTCCGTTCCTTCCCGGATCGAGATCGTCGATGCCCGCGAAGTCGTCGACATGACGGACAACGCTCTGGCGCCGCTGCGCCGGAAGCGCAACTCGTCCATTCGCGTCTGCGCCAACCTCGTTTCCGAGGGCAAAGCCGCGGCCATGGTCTCCGCGGGTCACACCGGCGCGGCCATGACCTCCGCGTACAAAGTCATCGGCACCATCGACGGAGTCAGCCGTCCCGCGCTTGCCGCGGTGCTCCCCAGCGCGAAAGGCCACACCGTCCTGCTCGATGTCGGCGCCAACATCGACTCCAAGCCCGCCTATCTCCGCGAGTTCGCCGTCATGGGGCACTACTACGCGCAGATGCTCTTCAACATCGAGGCGCCTCGCGTCGGACTCCTCTCCATCGGCGAGGAAGAAGGCAAAGGCAACGAGCTGACGAAGGAAACGTTCCGCGTCCTCAAGGAAGCCGGCCTCAACTTCATGGGCAACGCCGAAGGCCGCGACATTTTCAACGGCAACGCCGACGTCATCGTCTGCGACGGTTTCATCGGCAACGTCGTGCTCAAGGCCTCCGAGTCGCTCGCGGAGATGATGCGCACGCTGATTCGCGAAGAGATCACCTCCACGCTCACCCGCAAGGTCGGAGCGTTCCTGGCCAAAGGCGCCTTCGACGACGTCAAGAAGCGCACCGACTATGCCGAATACGGCGGCGCTCCGCTTCTCGGCGTGAAAGGCGGCTGCATCATTTCCCACGGCCGCTCGAACGCAAAAGCTGTGAAAAACGCCATTCGCGTGGCCCGTGACTTCGCCACGAGCCAGGTCGACACCAAGATCCGCGAGAAGATCAGCGTCCTGCACAAGCGCGAGCAGGAGATCCTCGGGACGTAGGGAGTTGTACAGCAGGGCGCGCGGTGGCGCTATCATCCCGCCGCCATGGAACATCACACCGCTTTCGTCTTCCCCGGTCAGGGGAGTCAGTACGCCGGCATGGGCCGCGATGTCGCCGAGAAGTATCCGGCCGCGCGCCGTGTCTTCGATAACATCGATGCCGCGCTCGGTCTCTCCATCTCGACGCTCTGCTTCGAGGGTCCTGAAGATCAGCTCAAGCTCACCGAGAATACGCAGCCAGCGATTCTCGCGGTTTCGTCCGCGTTGCACGCGGTCCTCGAAGAGCAGGGCGCCACGCGGCGCGATCTCGTAGCCGGCCATTCCCTCGGCGAGTACAGCGCCATCGTCAGCGTCGGCGGCCTGACACCAGCCGAGGCGGCGACGATCGTGCGTGCGCGCGGCCGCTTCATGCAGGAAGCCGTGCCCGTCGGCACCGGCGGCATGGCTGCGCTGATCGGTCCGACCGTGGAAGAAGCGCGCGCGATCTGTGAAGAAGCGGCGCAGGGAGAAGTCGTCTCGGTCGCCAACATCAACGCGCCGGGACAGATCGTCATCGCCGGCACCCAGAACGGAATCGCACGCGCCATCGACATCGCCAAGAAGCGCGGCGTGCGTCGCGCGTTGCCGCTGTCCGTGTCCGCACCCTTCCATTGCGATCTCATGAAACCGGCCGCGGATAGGCTCGAGCCGATCCTCGACGACGCCAATTTCAAGGACCTCTGGTTCTCGCTCGTCTCCAACGTCGACGCCTCGCCGATCGGTACCGCCACCGCCGTACGTAACGCACTGCTGCGGCAGGTGGCCTCGCCCGTGCGTTGGGTCGAATCGGTGCAGAAGATGGTGTCGATGGGCGTTAAGCGCGTCGTGGAAGTCGGCCCCGGCAGCGTGCTCACGGGCCTCATCAAACGCATCGACCCGAGCGTCGAGTTGATCAACGTTTCCGACGTTCCCACGCTCGAAGCATTTCTGGAGAAAGCATGAAGATTGATCTCACCGGGAAAACCGCACTCGTCACCGGCGCCTCACGCGGCATCGGCGAATCGATCGCCCGCCGCCTCGGCGAAGCCGGCGCGCACGTGCTCTGCGCCGCGCGCTCGGCGGAAAGCGTCAACAAACTCGCGGGCGAGATCGGCAACGCCACCGGCGTCGAGCTCGACATCACCGCCCCCGATGTTCGCGATCGCATCGCGGCGCTGCTCAAGGAGCGTCCCATCGACATCCTCGTCAACAACGCCGGCGTCACCGACGACGATCTCTTCATCCGCATGAAACCCGAGGCCTGGACGAAAGTGATCCAGACCAACCTCGACTCCGCGTTTCACATCACCCAGGAGATCGTGAAGAAAATGCTGCGCGCGCGGTGGGGCCGCATCATCAACATCTCCTCCGTCGTCGGATTGATGGGCAACCCCGGCCAGGTCAACTACGCCTCGTCCAAAGCCGCGCTCATCGGCTTCACCAAAGCGCTGGCGCTCGAGATCGGCTCCCGCAACATCACCGTCAACGCCATCGCCCCCGGCTACATCTCCACCGCCATGACCGACGCGCTGCCCGACGAAGCCCGCGCAAAACTCACCGAGCGCATCGCACTCAAACGCCTCGGCACCACCGACGACATCGCCTACTCCGTCGTCTTCCTGGCCAGCGAACAAGCCAGCTACATCACCGGAACCGTGCTCAACGTGAGCGGCGGGTTGTATACGTAGGCTAAGAGGCTCATAGGCTTAGAGATGCGCGTAGACATGACTCTCATAAGAGTCTTAGGGTGCATACTAGTCCCATGTCGTCAGCGAATCCGAGCCTCCTGACCCCGAGCGAGTACTTGGAGATCGAACGCAAATCGGAGATTCGAAGCGAGTACATCGCCGGCCGTATGTATGCGATGTCGGGCGCGAGCCGGCGACATAGCCTCATCACCGGCAACTTCCACCGCGAGTTGAGCGGTCAGTTGCGCGGAAGAGCATGTGAAGCGCATGCGATCGACCTTCGCCTCAAGGTGAATCCAACCGGGATGTACACCTATCCCGACATCGTCGCTGTTTGTGGCGAAGTTCAGCTTGAAGACGACCGCTTCGACACACTTCTCAATCCGACGGTGATCGTGGAAGTGCTTTCCGGGTCGACCGAGGCATATGACCGCGGCGAGAAGTTCGCGCACTATCGGCGTCTCGACACGCTACGCGAATATGTCCTGGTCGCTCAGGACAAGATCCGCATCGAGCATTTCCGCCGCGAAGGAGAAGAGTGGATCCTGTCGGAAGTCAGCGGACTTGACGCCACGCTCCACCTTGGATCGATCGACTGCCACGTCGCCGTGGCCGCGATCTACGAGAAGGTTGAATTCGAATCGCGTTGATCGCGCGCGCTCCAAACTAAAACTCCAGATCCCGCAAATGAAACGGCGAGTGTCCGCGGCGAAACGCCGGCGCCGATAGCACTGCCACCTTCTTCTCGCCGCCCACGAATCGATGCGGTCCCGCGCCGAGCTCGCGCGCTCCGGCGTATGGCGATCCATCGAGCACACCTCGCGCTTCGCCGTGCTCGCTCACGATCACGTACTCGCCCGGCACGGCGATCGTGAACGTTCCATCCTCGGCGATCCATTGGCCGGACGCGCGCAGGCGGCCCATGTTGAGGAAGTTTTCGTTGAGGAATGCGCGGCCGTGCGGCGGCCACATCGCACCGTCGGCCTGCGCGACGTGCGTGCGCGTGCGAATCACATCCTCGGCCACGCTATCGCGGATGACGCCCCGTGCGATGAGCGTGCGCGTGGCAATCTCGAATGCGTAATAGAACGGCCTGCGACGATAGATCGTCTCGCCCTTGTGATCGATCAGCGGCTCGCCCGGATGTGAGAGCCGCAACGTCTGATCCATCATCGTGATGTGCCAGTCCGTGTTGTTCTCGAAGCGATCGGCGTAGTAGTACAACGCCGCCACGCACAACGCCGCCGTGATCGCGAACGCCCGAACCGGATTCGCTGCCCGGGTCAGTGAAGCCGCAACGAACATCGCCGCCAGAGGCATCATCGGCAGGAAATCGCGCGGGGAGATCAGCGGCCAGAATCCCACCAGCGTGATCGTGAAAACGCCGATGACGATCGTCAGAAAGTAGCGCCATCGATCCTGCGCTCCGCGAAAACGCCACGCCAGCCACAGGAACGCCCCGAACATCACCGGAAACGCAGCGCGGCCGATCCAGAGATGCGGTCTCGTTCGCGCGAAGTTGCCATTGAACGTGAAGTTGCAGAACACAAGCTCGTCCCACGCACCCATCGATGCGAAGAAAATCGCCACCGCCGCTGGAATGAGGACGAATCCCGCGGCGATGCGCCGCGGCGCGTCCACGATTCGTTCCTTGCGAAAGATCAACACGACGGCGCCCGCGACGACGAGCGCGATCACGAGCAGCGCCGTCTTCAGCGATACCGCCAGCGCCGCGCCAAGAAGCACACCGGCGAGGATCATGCGCCGCCGCATCAGCGCCATCAGCGCGAGCATCCAGAGCGCGGTCCAGAGATTGTCGTTGCGAAACTCCAGCGACTTCAGGAAGAACGGCGGGAACAGCGCCAGCAGCACGACAGCGCCCGCGGCCACGCGCTCGTCGTACACCTTCCGCGCGATCGCGAACGTTGCCCACAACGCGACGCCGAACAGCAGCAGCATCGGCAGACGCATCCAGAGCAGGACATCCGAGCGCTCGCCGATGAGAGCAAGCAGCGGCGCCGCCAGCATGTGGAAGAGCGGCGCGTGATTGTCGAAGAGATCGCGATACTGCACCAGGCCCGCCGTCCAGCCCCACGCCACGTGCAGATGCTGCTGCTCATCCGAGTCGAAGCGATAACGGAAAAGCGCCACAGCCCGCAGCACCAGCGCGAGCGCCGCGAACACGGCCAGCGTCAGCTTTTCAAGGCGTGTCAAGACGGCGCGCATCGTACGGCACGACCGTCGTGACATGCCACTTCAGCGCGAGAGCGCGGCGGCGGGACGCCACCGGGCCAGCCGCCGAGACGCCGGCGTTCCGCTTCGATTCCAGAAGGTTTGCCGTCTTGCGAGCGGAACGCTGG
>JALYJW010000161.1 GCA_030775085.1 Acidobacteriota bacterium
CCCGCGTGTCCTCACGATCGCCGCGTTCCGGTCGGTCGGGGCTGATTGCAAGGGAGAAGACCGAAAAGCAATCAGCAAAGAGGAAAACTGCCCTTGACAATCGCTTTCATAGAACGCGGTACACCACAGCGTGCGGAAGTGTCCAAACTCCAGCGCCGCTACGCGGCTAACCCGTTCCCTTTCGGGGCTCCCGTTCGACACTTGCCCCGAAGGGGCAGCAAGAGGGTAGCCGGTGGCAAGCCGCGAAGCGGCGCGGCCACCGGAATTCCGATCGCGAGATCTTCCCGCCCCGGCAGGGGCGGCAGACATCATCGCGATGCACGCGCAATGCTCGGCGCCCGCCATAATCCATCATGCGCGAACCCATCAAGGCGTTGATCCGATGAACAACCTGCTGCTGCTCGCCGCTGCCTTGCTCTGCCTCCTCGGTGTGGCGCATTCGTACCTCGGCGAGCGCTACATCCTCATCCGCCTCTTCCGTCGAAACGACCTCCCTGCCCTGCTTGGCAACGATGCATTCACGAAACAAACGTTGCGATTCGCCTGGCACGTGACGACGGTTCTGGCGTTCGGCTTCGCCGCGATCCTGCTCGTCCTTGCGTCACCCGATCGCGAAGGCGGTCGGAACATCGCCACGATCATTTCGGCAACGTGCGCCCTCTGCGGCATCGTGGCCTTCATCGGCTCGCGAGGACGTCACCTATCCTGGATCGCTTTCTTCGCCATTGCCGCGCTGACCTGGTTCGGGCGTTCGTGAACGCTCACACATACGAATCCCAGAATCCTGGCGCAGGCTCCGTCTGCTCGACGATATCCACCCACACTCCGGCCGGATCGATCAGAGCGAAACGCCGCTGCCCCCACGGCTCCGACCGAAGCTCGTACGCGATGTCGAAGCCTTCCTCTTTCAGCTCCTCGAACGCAACCGCCGCATCCTCGACCTGAAGCGTCACGAAAGCCCCGTCGCCCATGTACGGCCCAGGGTCTGGCGGCGACGAAGGATGATCCGGCGTCATGAACGCCAGAGAGAACGAAGCCGAGCTCAGATAGAGAAACCAGCTCGCTTCAAAAACCACACTGAAACCGAGCCGTTCATAAAACGCGCGGCACTCGCGAAGCTTGGGCGTGATGAAGACGGGATAGCCGGCCACCAGTTGCATGCAGCGCCTCCTCGCCACAACTTATCGCAGTTTCGTTGGCCAGAGGACTCGGAGGGTTACCTGAGGAGGCGAACTGCCAGCGACACATGATATGAAAACTCTGATGAGCGGCGTGCGGAGAACAAGCGCAAAAGAATCTGAGATTCAGGCCGTGCTGGCCGTGTTGTCAGAAACGCCAGAACAAATCGCCCACATCGCTCGTGTATGGCCCGATGTCGATCGCCTCAGCGGATTTTCCCGCATCCACCATCACTTTGTCGTAAGCCCCGCTCCAGTCGATGGGCGCTGTGGTTTTCTGAAGGCCGCTCATGGGGGAGCGTCGTGAAATCGCCTTTCGCGAGATCGGTAACGCCCGTTGAGCATCGTCTTCAAATCGCATATGCACGAGACACTGATCCGACGATCGAATCGCTGGCCGCGAAATGGTGAGATAGCTCGTTCGTACTAGAAGCGCACCTGCGCTTTGGTGTTAGAAAAAGACTCCTCTTCTTCATGATGGCGCCGGCGACGCGAAAGCCGATATTGCGGGTGCAGTCAATGGAAAAAGGAGATGCAACATGAGTGGATTATCGGTTCTCGCAACAATGACCATCGTCCTGGTTCACGGTGGATTCGTGGACGGTTCCGGCTGGCAACCCGTCTATAACATCCTCACCAAGAGCGGCCACACGGTCTACGTGGTCCAAAACTCCACGGTGTCCCTCGCTGACGACGTGGCGGCGACGCTGCGGATCGTCGACGCGCAGGAGGGACCGGTCATTCTCGTCGGCCACTCCTACGGCGGTGTGGTGATCACGGAGGCCGGCAATCATCCGAAGGTGAAGGGGCTCGTTTACATCGCGGCATTTGCCCCGGACAAAGGTGAGTCGGTCTCGACGCTGATTCAGAACCCGCCCCCCGGTGCGCCGGTGCCGCCGATTCTGCCGCCGGTCGACGGGTTCCTGATGCTGGACAGGGCCAAGTTCCGCGATTCCTTCGCGGGCGACGTGGACGCGGACACGGCGCGATTCATGGCCGACTCGCAGGTGCCGTGGGGAGTCGGCGCCCTGAGCGGATCGATCACCGAGCCGGCGTGGAAAACGAAGCCGAGCTGGTATCTCGTCGCCAAGGACGACCGGATGATTCCGCCGCCCGCGCAGCGCTTGATGTCCAAGCGCGCCGGCTCGACCGTCACCGAGGTTCCGGGAAGCCACGCCGTGTACGTCTCTCAGCCCAAAGCGGTTGCGGCGCTGATCGAGAAGGCTGCCCGCGAAGAAACGGTCACGGCCAGCAAGTAAGCACGCCCGCACTCTCCCGAGACGCCGCGCGGATCTGTCTCGCGCGGTGTCTCGGCGCTAAAGTGTGCACACATGCCGGAACGCATCCGCATTCTCTGCGTCGACGATCATCCTCTGATGCGCGAGGGCATCGCTGCGCTGATCGCGAAAGAGCCAGACCTGGCCCTGGTGGCGGAAGCGTCGAGCGGGCTCGAAGCAATCCAGCAGTTTCGCGAACACCGGCCCGACGTGACCTTGCTGGACATCCGCCTGCCCGACATCAGCGGAATCGACGCGCTCATCGCCATTCGCAAGGAGGATTCGAGCGCACGGGTGATCATGTTCACCACCTCGCAGGGAGACGTCGAGATCCAGCGGGCGTTGCGCGCTGGAGCGCGCGGCTACATGCTCAAGAGCACGCCTCCACGGGAGTTGCTCGATGCCATCCGCAACGTTCATCGCGGCCTGACGCGGATCCCTGCCGAAGTGGCCACGCAGCTCGCCGAAAATCTCGCAGCGGAGGCCCTGACGGCCCGCGAGCTCGAGGTCCTCTCTTCCATGGCCTGCGGCAACCGCAATCGCGAGATCGCCGCGAACCTCGGCATTGCGGAGATGACCGTGAAGATTCACGTCCGGCATGTAATGGAAAAGCTCGGCGCGAAGGACCGCACCGAAGCGGTCGCCATCGCGCTGCGGCGCGGCATCATCCATCTGTGAGTCTCGAAGAGCTCGCAGTTTCGCGCGGCGCAGGCCGCGTTTCGCGCGGCGCACGCCGGGACAGAAATCGTGTCCAGACCGGGCCGCGATGGTCCTCGTAGGCGATCGCCGCCGGCGCCACGATCGCGACCTCCGTGCCTTTCGCTCTGGTCGTGCGAATCATCAGTTTCGCGCCGATCTCCGCGGCCCGCTCGCGCATCCCCGCGAGGCCCCAATGGCCTTCGCGTCCGGATCGCAGGACTTCATCGTCGATGCCGATGCCGTCATCGCGAACGACGACCCTGAGGTCGCGTGATCCGTAGGTGATCCGCACGTCGATACGCCCGGCCTGCGAGTGCTGGAAGGCATTCACGAGTGCCTCGCGCGCCACCTGATAGATCTCGTCGCGAATCTCCAACTGCAGCGGCCTGACCGTGCCTGAGACGGCGATCGGCACCCGCGGCTGCGGCAGGCCGATCTCCGCTCCCACATGCGACAGAGCGCTCGCCAGATCATGCTCGGCGTCCTCCGAGCGCAGACCATCGAGCACCCGCCGTCCTTCGTCCACGACACCACCCATCAGCTCCTGCACGCGTTCGAGGCGTCCCCGCCCTTCGACCTTCGTGGGCAACTCCTCGAGCGCAACGTGGAGTTGCAGCGACGTACTGACCAGACCCTGAAGAAGGCGGTCGTGAAGCTCGCGGGCGATCTTCGTCCGCTCGTCGAGCCGTTCCCGAAAGACCTGCTGCATGCGCCGGTGCATGATGTGGATACGCCAGCGCAGGAGGAGCAGCACCAGCGTCACGACCGAGACGATGCAGATCAGCAGAAACGTGCGGGTCTGGTGAAATGCCGGAGGGATGACGATCACCATCGAGGCGCCCGTCTCGTTCCAGACTCCTTCGTGATTGGACGCGAGAACTCGAAAGACGTACGTTCCGTGTCCGAGATCGCCGTAATACGCCTCACGCCGCGTGCCGACTTCGCGCCAGTCCGCGTCCGCTCCTTCCAGCCGATAGCGAAAGCGCACTTTCTCCGGGATGGAAAGACTCAATGCCGTGTAATGAATCTCCAGATCGTGCGTGAGCGCCGGGAGCCGCATCTCGCGCTGAAGGTCATGGCTTTTGCGATCCGCAATGACGCGCGTGATCTGGACCGGTGGTGGATCGGAACGGCGATCGAGGCGGGACGGATCGAGGACCTGCAGGCCTCCGGCGTCGTTCGCGAACCAGAGCAGGCCGTCATTCGACTTCGCAGCACGGGGCGCAAACGGGGTCGCTCCGGCCTGAACCCCATCGAAGGCGTCGAGGAGGCGTACCGCCACGCGCCGGCGTGGATCCATCGCCCACGCGTCGAGCTCCCGCGAACCGATTCTCATCAATCCGCACGGGCCTTTGAGCCAGATCGCGCCGTCACCGGCTTCCACGGCCGCGTCGAGGTCCTGGCATGTGAGCCCGTTGCGCACGCCCAATGCGTGGACCTGGTTCTCCCGGTAGAGCAGCAGACCGCGGTTCGTCACGGCCCACGTTCCGCGGCCGTCGACCAGGAGATCGCGGAGGAGCATGCCATTGCCGGGGCTTGGCAGGCGCGACACAACTCGACCGGCGCGGTACAGAAGCAACTGCCCGTCGCGCACGCCAAGCCAGACACCGCCCTCCGGATGCGCCGCGAGCATCACAGAGGGAACACCGATCGCGTCGCGCGAGACTGTCTCGATCACACGGCCGTCGCGGATGCGCAACAACAGAAACGTCGCGTGTGTGGTCGTGAGCCACAGATCGCCATCGCGATCTTCGGCCATCGAAAGAACCACTCCGGTCCTCGAACCATCCGGCAGCGTGATGAGGGAGAAGCGGCCGTCCGCGAATGACGCCAGTCCTTCGTCGACACCCACCCAGAGCCGGCCCCTCGAATCCTCGAACAGGCCGGCCAACTCGGCGCCGGGCGGCCGTACGACCGCGGCAGGCAATGAGCGGGCGTCGGTCATGCGAACCAACGCCCGATGGTTCGCCACCCAGACTCCGCCCATCGAGGAGCGCGTCACTGCGCCAACGTGCCGGAACGGCAAGCCTTCCCGCGTCGTCACTGTCGCGACTTTCACATCGCGGAATCGGTCGAGACCCGCCGTCGTAGCGACCCAGACGTTTCCTTCTCGATCTTCCAGGACGTTGGTGACGGAATCCCCGGACAGGCCGTCCGCTTCGGTGAATCGCTCGACTCGGGCGCCGATGCGGCGGATGAGACCCTGCTCCTGCGTCCCGATCCAGAAGCTGCCCGCCCGGTCGAGTTTCAACTCGAAGACTGGCGCGGTCTCACCCTTCGACCACTCTCCGGCCAGGAGTCGCTGCGCCCCGAAGTTGGCCGAGTCGACCCAGAGCACGCCTTCCGCGTCGTGGCCGATGCGGAACACCCCGGTCTTGTTCATGCGCGTGAGGAGCTCGGGGATCGGGAAGCATTCCGGATTTCCCCCACGCCACCGGCAGACTCCTCCCGCTCCGCCCATCCACAGTTCGCCCTCACGATCCTCATGCAGCGCGCTGATGAACCCCAGTGACGGCTCTCCCGGTGCCGCGAAGCACCGCAAGCGTCCCTGCTCGACGCGGCAGAGCGGAGGCAACCCACGGCCACGCGTACGCCCCGCCCACACGGTTCCACGGCGATCCTCGAGAAGTGCCCCGAAGCGGCCGGCCGTTTCATGCATGACGTAGCGGCCGCGGTTCCACTGCGCCAGGCCGCTGGTCCACTGCGCCAACCCGCTGCTCGTGCCGATCCAGAGACTGCCGTCGCTCGCGCCGAGGAGCGCGACCACGCGACTCGGAGACTCCACGGCGCCGGGGGGAACCCACAGCTCGAACCGCACGCCGTCGTAACGCAACAAGCCGCCATCGGTTCCGACCCACAGATAGCCGTCGCGCGTCTGCGCGATTGATGTGACGGTACCGGGGAAATGACCGTCCCGAACACGCCATGCCGTGTGACCGTATTGCGAGATCGCGAGCGACGGGTCGAGCGCGAATGACGCTCGCGCGGCGATCACCAGGGCGCAACAGAACAGCGCGCGCTTCACCGGGACAGTTTAGACCGCGGTCGCGGCAAGCTGGGAGAACGGTGATCGCGTTACCCTTCGTTACGCTACGATGCGCGACACTCGCGAATGACGCGGCCGCGTTCTGCTTCCACGTCTTCCTTCGTCATGACTCACGCCCACGCCAGCTCGAACGTGCAGCTCGGATCGCCGTTGCACTGGCACCACGTTTCCTCCACCCGTTTCGGAATGGCGTGATGGATCAGCAACGCCTGCTCGTAATAGCCGATGGCACTGGCGCAATAGACGCGGCTGAAACATGGGTAGGCCGCATGCACCATCTTGCCGCTCGTGAAGTCGTGCTCTACATACGCGGCCGTTCCGAAGTCCTGAAAACGGGTATGGAGCATCGCGGCGCGATGGAAGAAGTCGTGGATCGCTTCGCCACGAAATGCACCATGCGCGTCGCTGAGGTTGAGGTGCGCCGAATAGCGTCCCAGCTCACGCAAAAAACCGCGGCGGCCTCGGCCGAACTTACGCTCGATGGTCCTGTCCAGTGTGATCAGGCTCTCGAATGAGATCCAGTCCTCATCAGGCAACAGCGCGACGAGCCCTTCGATCGCGTGTTCTCCCTGGTAGTCGCGGACCCACTGCAGATGCGCGCGCGCGACATCAGCGCGCACTCGTCCCCCGGTGAGAACCTCTTCGCTGCGTTCGATCTCCATGGTGGTCATGACGAATGATTACCTCCGGCCCGTTGCACGCCGTTGCTGGACGCGTGAAGTCGGTGTCAAGAAGTGCGCGCTCAGTCGGCCCCGCCGCAGTCGGCACTCTCGCATCCGCCGCCGTCCGCAGTAGCGGCAATCACTGCCAGAAGCGCGGCTTCCTCGCCGCCCGCCATCGTGGCCTGCGCGGCACCCATCGGTGCGCCGGAAAGGCAGACGAAGCCGAGACCGAGTCCCTTGAGCTTGTTGTGCCAGAGGATCTGGCCGTTCTGCGCGTCGAGCGCCCACAGTTCGCCCGCGGCGGCGGCGATCACGCGCGAGCCTCGCGGATAAATGGTGGTGACGCCCGTTCCCTTGCTGATGGCCTGACGCCAGACTTCACGGCCGGTTTCGACCTCGATGGCCAGGATGGTTCCGGAGATGGCTGCGTAGATGATTTCTCGTTCTTGCATGACCGTGGATACGGCCGCGCCGCGGCGAGGTTCGGAGGATCATCGGCTCTTTACAGGAGCATCACGCGCTCTTGGCGTCCCGCGGATTGCCGCACAGCTTGACCTCTCCTTTACCGCCTCATGGCACGACGGCCACGATCGATGGTTATGAATTGCACCCGAGGCACACGAGGATGATGACGACACTCGACTCGCAGACCGGATCGCACCATGGATCGCACCATGGTTCGCACAGTGGTTCACGCAATGGTGTGAAGGCCTTCGAAGGCGACATCAGCGCGTTGCCGGTGCCGGAGTTGCTGCAGTTCATCAACATCAGCGGCAGGGACGGCGTGCTGGTGATCACCGATGCGGCCGGTAAGGCCCGCGCGGTCATCCATTATCAGCAGTCCACGATCCTGCACGCGAACTGCGACGGAATCGTGGGACGCGAGGCAGTCTTCGCGGCGATCGCGTTCAGCAGCGGACATTTCGAGTTCTTCGCAGGCACCTCAACGCACCTCGAGCGCACCATTGATGACAACGTGCAGAACCTCATCCTCGAAGGGCTGCGGCGGATGGACGAGCTGTCGCACGTGGCCAGCCTCCTGCCGGGCGATGATCACCCGCTGTTCGTCGCTCCCGAGCCACCGGACGACGACATCCGGCTGACTGCGAAAGAGTGGCGGATTCTTTCGCTCGTCAACGGCAAGAGGAGCGTGCGGCAGATCGTCGAGAGCTCCAACCGTGAGGAATCAGAGGTGCGCGCCGTGCTGGTCGGACTCTTGACCGCAGACCTCATCGTCGATCGCCGCGATGATTCGTATCTCGACGCCATCGTGCCGCGCCACCTGCGGCAGGCCGAGGTAGGCTCGACGCGCTACGCCCCGCCGACGCTGGCCGGCAATCTCCTGCTCAAATCCTGCGACGGCCGCCGCACCGCGCGCGAGTTGATGGCACAGATGCACCTCGACGAACGGCAGTTGTTCGAGGAACTGAAGCTACTCGTGCGCACGCACTGGGTCGGCTTCGATGCCGGCGAGCAGGTATTTCAGCAGCTCGCGCAGGAGTAGGTTCCTTCGCGCGGACATTCGATGCCGCCGCTTCGCGGCTACGCCTCGCCCTTTCGGGGCTCGCGTTCGGGGCGGGGCATGTCCCGGAGGGACAGCAAGAGGGTAGCCGGTGGCAAGCCGCAAAGC
>JALYJW010000162.1 GCA_030775085.1 Acidobacteriota bacterium
GGCGGCGCGAGGAATCGGGACATCTCGAGCCGGCTGTGACCGTCCGGCGTACGCATCATGGCAATCTCGACGCGCATGTCGCGCAATCCAGTGACGCCATCTGCCCACTCTCCTTCGATTGGCGCGCGCCCCTCAAGCTCGAGGCCAAGTTCGGTGAAGAACTCAATGGCGGCGTCAATGTCTTCTACCACGATGCCGACGTTGTCCATACGCTTGACCGTCATGATGTCTCCTTGGCGTCCAACGGATCAGGGTTCAGCGGTGCGGCCAGCGGCGCGATGATGACACAACCTGGAGGGCAGGAAGGCGGCGGGTCGCGTCGGCTGCAGCGCCGCTGAGTTGGGCGACGGACCTCGGCTGTAGAATACCAGCCGGATGGCAAAATTCCTTGAAGCGCTATCCCAAGCGTGGACCTTTGTCGAGGCGCACTCGGACGGGGTAAGTATCGCGCTCTCCCTCATCGGGTTCGTTATTCTCTGGTTCCAACTCAAGAAGACAACCAGTGCTGCTGAAGCTGCGGCGCGCGGTAGCCGGGCCGCCACAGAAGCGATTGGCCAGGCTGACACAATCTCCGATGTCGCCGCCGTTCAGGCAGGCATGCGCGAAATTCAGGTTGCCCTCAGGGGTGCGCGCTACGAGGCCGCACTCCTTCGGGCGCAGATGTCGCGCGAGAGTCTTGCGCGAATCCGAACGAGAAGATTCTTCGAGGGTGACGTTCGCCAGACACGCATTCAGAAGATTGTGACAGACCTACGCCTGCTTCAGGACCGATTGGAAAAGGTGCTAGTGAATGGCGATGCTCAGTTTGCGGCTCCGGTAGCGAACAAGGTGCTTGGCGACGCGGCCGCCGAAATGAGTTCGTGGATGGAGGAGCTTCGCTTCGAAGCTTTAGGAGAAACCAATGATTCCAGATGACGTGCGTTCGTTGCTAACGAAGCTTCTCGAGCGATCGGAGCGAAAAGAAGTGGAGTGGCTCGAATCATCAGCCGCCGGACACTCGCAAGGTGACTACGTTGTGATCTTTCCCACCTCGTCGATCGTCATCTGGGAGGACCCGGAAGACAACTTGATCGAAGGAAACGTTTTGAACCAGAGCGGAGAGCGTGTCATCTACTTCAACTCACACGGCGAGGGTACACGGCTACTACACGACCTGTTCGATCTCGCACGACGCAAGGTGCTCCGTGCAGACGAAACGCTCGCGGACATCATGAATGCCCTTGACAGCGGCGGACGGGTCGGGCGGCAACCACCGAAGAAACACACAGTTGATGATGACGATGAGATGCCATTCTAGTTCCGTCGCCCAACGGCCCAGCGCTCAGCCGCCGGAACCGCACGCGCTACTGTAGCACCCACGCCGCTGGTGCGGCGGTTCCGGTCGGCTGGAGCGCGCAGCTAGTCCGCGGACCCTTGCTCTTTGAACGTTGGAAGAACATCGAAGCTTAGGCTTCTCTCTGGGAGCGAGACATCAATATAGCCACCGGAGTTTTCCTTTAGAAGGCGGAATACTCGGTACGCCTCAAGGATACAGTGTTGCCATTCGCCCGCCTGCCGAACACCGACTTCAAGGTCAGCCACCAAGCTCTGAACTTTGATGAGAAACGGCGTGTCGATCGCGGATACGCCAGCGTAGTAGTTATTCCTCTTCGCCTCGCTACGGATAAGGCGTGCCAGTGCTTCCTCGGTATCGCGAGCACGAGCACCGTCCTGAAACTTGTCCACCTCTGGTCGCGACTTGCGTTTCCGTCCCAGCAGCTTTCGCAACACCGGCGACCAGCCGAGGATGGCGGCGTGTGCTATGTGAAGCACATCGTGCAGTCGATAGAAATCTTCGGTCCCGATGTTGTCGTCGATGGGATCTCCGAAAGGCACACCGTCTATCCACACTTGGACAATTGGGAGCCAAGAAGTACTGTTTGGCCCTTCCCGCAGTTCAAATCGCGCGGTAAATTGGCGAGGAATCTGCTCCTCAAGAGAGTAGCTGCCGTCAAGTAGGTGTGAAAACAATTGGCGCTGGCCGTCGCCTAGCGTGGCCCATCGCTCCTCGTGAAAAGCAAGATTCTCCTGTGCGATCTCATCGAGATTCATGTTCAAGTGGCTCGCCAAGGTCGTCAAGTACCACAACGCTTGGCCCATCTGAATACGCGCATCCTTTGTGAACGTCTGATACGACACGCCATCTCGGATCTTCTTCTTGAGAATTCCTGCGAGTTTTCCCACCTTGGTCGTGAGCCCCAACGCATTCTGCGTCAAGCCAATCCATGGCTGCTTGTTCGATCTGTCGGTAAGACGTGCTTTCGCCTGGTACTCGCTGATGTCCACGACACACCTCGATTTCGGTTCAATCTTACGCGCGGCTGCCACGGCGGGCCAACGGCCTGACGCTCAGCCGCGCCAATCCGCACGCGAAAGAGTACCGCACTCCGGACTCACGCGGCGCGGGTTGGCGGCGGCTGAGCGTTGAGTCAGATGCGCTGTTGGTTTGAGCCATCATCGTGTTTCGCGTAGCGCGGGTTTTTTGTGAGGCGATCTGCATGAGGTAGCGCCGGGCGGCGAACTCGACTCTCGCGTGCGCGGCCTGCGTCCGGTGCGCGTCGTGTGAAACGACACCCGCTACAAAGCGCCCATCTCTGCTGCGACAACGCGACGCACTCCACAGTCGTGTCTTTCCACGTAAGATCCGACCTGAATGCCGCGCTTGTGGACGCTCTCGGTAGTGTTCCTTCTCCTCTGTTGCAGGAGCTCGTCTTCGATGATGCCAACTGGTTTTCTCGATCGCAGCGTGATGATTGGCGGGAGCTCGTATCCGTACGTGGTTTACGTGCCGCGCGGTTGGAGTCGTGATCGCGCGTGGCCGGTGGTGTTGCTTCTTCATGGTGCGGGGGAGCGTGGGTCCGATGGACAGCGGCCGGTGCAGGTTGGGTTGGGCAGTGCGATTCGGAGCGCGCCGGAGCGGTTCCCGGCGCTGGTTGTGTTTCCGCAGGCGCCAACGGACGGGCGGTGGATTGGGGCTCCGGCGGATGCGGCGATGGCAGCGCTCAATGCGGTGGTGCGCGAGCTTGGCGGGGATCGCGAGCGTGTCTACTTGACAGGATTGTCGCTCGGCGGATTTGGGACGTGGCATTTGGCGCTGGCTCATCCCGAGGTTTTTGCGGCGCTCGTTCCGGTTTGCGGCGGAATCGTGCCTCATGGTTCCGCGATTTCTGTGCGGCAATCGCCGCTGACGATCGGGGAGTCTGATCCGTACGCGTTCACTGCGCGGCGTTTGCGTCATTTGCCGGTTTGGCTGGTTCACGGTGGCGATGACACGGTCATTGAGGCTTCGGAGTCGCGAAAGATGCATGACGCGTTGCGCGCAATTGGTGCCGAAGTCCGCTACACGGAGTACGAGGGCGTTGGTCACAATGCCTGGGATCGTGCGTATGGTGAGGCGGAGTTGTGGTCGTGGGTGTTCGCGCAACGGCGGACGGTTCCGCTGGTGTCCAGTTCCCCGTCATCCTGAAGCGAGTGAATGGCGCTCGCGCCACAGGTGAGGCGATGACAAGCCCTTGCGTTCTGCCACGAGGGCGTCCCCTCATCCGCTTTCAGCACCTTCTCCCCTCTGCGGAGGGGCGAAGACTACTTGAATCTCGCGCAGTCCAATTGGGTAGCTACGCTGCTCCTCGAAGCCGTGAAATGCACATGCATCGCGACGGGCGCGCGGCGGCGGCGGGACGCCACCGAGCCAGCCGGCGGGACGCCAGCGTTCCACTTTGCAGTGCGCTCGTTCGCAAGCGGAACGCCGGCGTCCTCGCGGGCTGGCCCGGTGGCGTCTCGCCGCCGCGCTCTCGCGTTGCACCCTCATTTGCAATGGACTCGACACTAGCGGGAAGAGTCACTGAGAATTCTCTGTGTCTGCGCGATGTGCTCGCGGTTGTGGGCGTGGAGAAGGATGGAGTAGGCCTTCCAGTCGAAGTGCTCGATCCAACTGACAGGCCGCATGTTGCCCTCGGCGTCAGCGCACTTGACGACCATCTGCACCGCGGCGGTGGCGGACAACGGAATGTCGTCCGTCGCTTTTGCAAGCAACGCGAGGACGTTTTCGTGGACCGTGCGGAACTGATGGCGCAGGGCGTCCCAGTCGAGATCCCGAGGATGTTGTGACTGCAGGCTGGCCGGGATGGGCACGGCGCAGGATTGACCGCTGAACAACTGACTGAGCTGCTCGATGGCAGCACGGTCGCTCTCGACGAGATGGTCCACGACTTCCTGGACGGACCACTCCGTCGCACTGCGAGACTGGCGAGCGAGTGACGCCGGGGTCCCGTCTACGAGCGCCTCGAAGTCCGCGTACGTCGCCGCGACGCGTTCGCGAATGGATTCGACGGGAGCGTCGGTGCCACGCTTGCGCGCATAGGCGAGAGCGCGGATCTGCTCTGGATGCAGTGGCATGTGCTGGAGCAAGCGTAGCAGAGGGGACAGAGGTCACGAAGCCGGCCAGCGTGAATGCCTTTCTCCGCGCGGCGCGCTTTGGAGTGCGGCGGTTGCCGCCGCTTTGTGTAGCATGCAACGGAGCGGTACCTGCCGCGTTACCGAAAGCGGCAGCAAGCTGACCGCACTCCAAAGCGCGCCGCGCGGAGAGCTATGCCGGCCGCACACTCGTAAGGAGATTTGAATGCATCGTGTCGTTGTGAACCTGGCCCTCGTCGTTGCGCTCACTTCATCGTCTCTGCTGGCGGTCGACATTCATGACACGCGGCTGCTGCACGATCCTGCGGTCAGCGCCAATCGCATCGCGTTCGCCTACGCCAATGATTTGTGGGTGGCCGGTCTCGATGGCGGCGGTGCGCGGCGTTTGACGTCGCATCCGGGTGTGGAATCGCGGCCGCGATTCTCGCCGGACGGAAACTGGATTGCGTTCGCGGGGGAGTACGACGGCAACACGGACATCTTCGTCGTGGCCACCGAGGGTGGTGTGCCGCGGCGGTTGACGTGGCATCCGGGCGAAGATCTTCCGCAGGGATTCACGCCGGATGGCAAGTCGGTGCTCTTCACCTCGCCGCGCGAGGTTCACACGATGCGTTACCGGCAGCTCTTTACTGTTCCTGTAGCCGGCGGCGCGGCGGAGAAGCTCCCGATTCCCAACGCCTCCGAGGCGTCGTACTTCGATGACGGATCGCGCATCGTCTACCAGCCGCTGGCGGACGCGTTCGGACAGTGGAAGAACTATCGCGGAGGAACGGCTGCGCGCCTGCTGCTCTTCGACACGAAAAACTACGCCGTCGAGCAGATTCCGCAGCCGGCGGCACGCGCGAATGACACGGACGCCATGGTCGTCGGGGGTCGCGTCTACTTTCTCTCCGATCGCGCCGGTGAGTTCAATCTCTTCTCCTACGATCCGAGCTCGAAGGCTGTTGCGCAAATCACGCGACACGACGACTTCCCGATCGTGGCTGCGTCCGCGGGCGGCGGCCGCATCATCTTCGAGCGCGCCGGCTGGCTGCATCTCTTCGATCCCGCCACCGCGAAAGAACAGCGCCTGAAGATCGGCGTCGCGGCCGATCTGCTCGAGACGCGCTCGCGCTTTGTGAAAGGAGCGAAGTACGTTCGCAACGGCAGCCTCTCGCCGACGGGCGCGCGTGCTGCCATCGAGTTCCGCGGCGAGATCATTTCTGTTCCCGCGGAAAAGGGCGACGATCGCAATCTCACCGCCAGTCCCGCCGCGCATGATCGCTTTCCGGCATGGTCGCCGGACGGCAAATCGATCGCATGGTTCTCCGACGCATCCGGCGAGTATCAACTGTTCATCGGCGCGCAGGACGGCAAGGGAGCGCCGCGCAAGATCGCGTTGAATGGCGCAGGCTTCTACGCGTATCCGAGCTGGTCGCCCGACGGGACGAAGATTGCCTTCAGCGACAACTCACGCTCGCTCTACGTTGCGGATGTCGCCAGCGGTGCGGTGAAGAAGATCTCCTCGCAGACGCTCTACTCGCCGGGTCCGTACGAAGAACCGAATCACGCCTGGTCGCACGATTCGAAGTGGCTGGCCTACGTGCGCCGCACGCCGACGTACATGGGACAGATCCATCTCTACTCCGTCGCGACAGGAGCTTCGCAGCCGCTCACCGATGGTCTCAGCGACGCCGTGGCGCCGGTGTTCGATGCCAGCGGGAAATACATCTACTTCCTCGTGTCGACGAATGCCGGTCCGGTGCAGGACTGGTTCTCGATGTCGAACGCCGACATGCTCGCCACGAGCAACATCTACATGGCCGTGTTGGCCAAAGGCGTTCCCTCGCCGCTCGCGCGCGAGAGCGATGAAGAGAAATCGACGCCGGCCGCCGAGGCTCCTGCGGATGAGAAGCCGGCAGCGAAGGAAGAAGAGAAGAAAGCCGAGAAGAAGGTCGACGTTCGCATCGATTTCGACGGTCTCGCGCAACGCATCCTGGCGTTGCCGGTCGAGGCAAGCGGCTACTCCAGCCTGCAGGCGGGGAAGAGCGGCGAGATCTATTACCTCCAGAACGCGACGGGCGTGAATCGCTTCAGCGATGAGCCGGGCGCGCTGCGTCGCTTCAAGCTCGAGGGCCGCAAGGACGAGTCGCTGCTCGACGGTGTCAATGGCTTCGAGATCTCGCGCGACACGAAAAAAGTTCTCCTCGTCATGAAGGAGACCTGGGTGATCGCCGCGCTCGGCGACAAGATCGACACCACCAAGCACAAGCTCCCCATCGATCGCATCGAAGTGAAGATCGATCCGCGCGCGGAGTGGACGCAGATCTACGACGAGGCCTGGCGCATCAATCGCGATTACTTCTACGACCCCAACATGCACGGCGCGGACTGGAAGGCTTTGCGCGCGAAGTATGCGGAGCTTCTGCCGCATGTCGCCGTCCGCCAGGATCTGAATCGCGTGATGCGCTGGCTTTCGAGCGAGCTCGCCGTCGGTCACCATCGCCTCGGTGGCGGCGACAGTCTCGCCAATAGCGACGCCCGTCCGGGCGGACTCCTCGGCGCCGATTACAGCGTCGAGAACGGACGTTATCGTTTCAAGAAGGTCTACGGCGGCTTGAACTGGAATCCCGCGCTTCGCGCGCCGCTCACCGAACCGGGCGTCGACGTGAAGACGGGCGAATACCTGCTGGCCGTCGATGGCAAGGAGCTTCGCTATCCGGAGAATCTCTACAGCCGTTTCGAACGAACCGCCGGACGCATCACCGAGATCACCGTCGGTCCGAGCGCGGACGGCAAGGGCTCGCGCGCGGTGCAGGTCGTGCCGATCGAGAACGAAGCGCAGCTCCGCAATCGAGATTGGGTGGAAGGCAACCTGCGCAAAGTCACCGCGGCCACGAACGGCCGCGTCGCGTATGTCTACGTGCCGAACACCAGCACTGCCGGCCACGAATACTTCAAGCGCTACTTCTTCCCGCAGGCCGACCGAGACGCCATCATCGTCGACGAGCGCCACAATGGGGGAGGGCAGGTCGCCGATTACTACATCGACATCCTGCGCCGTCCGTTCATCAGCATGTGGGCGTTCCGCTATGGCGCCGATTTGCGAACGCCGCTCGGCGCGATTCATGGACCGAAAGTGATGCTGGTCGATGAGACCGCCGGCAGCGGCGGCGATCTGCTTCCCTGGATGTTCCGCAAACTCGAGCTGGGAACGCTCGTCGGCAAGCGCACCTGGGGCGGCCTGGTCGGCATCCTCGGGTTCCCGGACCTGATGGACGGCGGCACCATCACCGCCCCGAACCTTGCCATATGGACCGAGGACGGATTCATCGTGGAAAACGAAGGCGTCGCGCCCGATGTGGAAGTCGAACAAACTCCCGCCGACGTCATCGCCGGCCGCGACCCTCAACTCGAGAAAGCCATCGCCATCGCCCTGGAACAACTGGCCGCGAATCCGCCGAAGAAACTGACGCGGCCACCGTTCCCCGTGCGAACGCGGAAGTGAGCCAGGAGGGTCAATTGCCGGTCATTCGCCGATCTGCAGCCAGAGAAGGCAACGACAGCCGCAAGGATCGAGGATCGTCTCGACGATGAGCCACGTGCGCACCGGCCGTCTCTTCGAGGAGGATTGAGCCGGCTCAGGATCGTCGCATCGAGCAAAAGGAGCGCCGACGTCCCGCCGGCTGGCTGGGCGCCGTCTCGGCGCCCGAATATCGGCTACTACGCGGGCTGGAACCAACTGCAATTTGCACACTTCGAACCATGTGGTGTACCGCGTTAGCGGTACGGAGACGGTAGCCGGGGGTTGCGCGCGCAGACGCGCTACCCCCGGAAAGGTTTGCATTCTCGAGTCGCACCGCGTAGCCGG
>JALYJW010000163.1 GCA_030775085.1 Acidobacteriota bacterium
CCCTAACCCTCTCCCCGCTGTTGCGGGGAGAGGGGACTGGGGGCATGCGTTGAATTGGAACAGTCCCCTCTCTCCGCCGCAGCCTCATCGCGGTGGGGAGAGGGTTAGGGTGAGGGGCGGCTCTCGCGCTATCACTTCATCCGCGCGTACAACGTGCTCGGGCTGATCTGCAGTTGCCGGGCGGCTTTGCGGACGTTGCCGCCGGTGGCGGAGACTGCGGCGGTGACGTATTTCGAGACCACTTCGTCGAGCGGGCGAATGTCCCACTCGGCGGCGGGAAAGAGGGCGGTGGATTGCGGGACGGCGGCGGCGGTGTCGAGGATGAGGTCTTCGTTGCGGATCTCGGCGCCGCGGAGCGTGAGCATGGCCCGCTCCAGCACGTTGCGCAGCTCGCGCACGTTGCCGGGCCACGCGTAGCCTTCCAGTTTCCGCATCGCGTGCGCACTGACTTTCGGCATCGTGCGGCCGAGCTCCTTCGATAGCGGACGCAGGATTTCGTGCGTCAGGATGGGCAGATCCTCAGGCCGTTCGCGCAGCGGCGGCATGCGCAGCCGGATGACGTTGAGGCGATAGTAGAGATCGTTGCGGAATCGTCCCGCAGCGACTTCGGCCTGCAGATCGCGATTCGTGGCCGCGATCAGGCGGAAGTTGGCGCGGAGATCGCGCAGCCCGCCGACGCGGCGAAAGCGTTTTTCCTCGAGCGCCTTCAGCAGCCGCGCCTGCACCGTCAACTCCATCTCCCCCATCTCATCGAGGAACAACGTTCCTTCTTCGGCGATCTCGAAAAGCCCGGGCTTGGTGTTCATGGCGTTGGTGAACGCGCCGCGCTCGTGACCGAACAGCTCCGACTCGAGCAGTTCTTTCGAGAGCCCGGCGCAGTTGAGGTCGACGAACGGGGCGCGGGCACGCGTCGAGCGGTTGTGGATCAGCCGCGCCATCACGCCCTTGCCCGTTCCGGACTCGCCTTCGATCAACACCGGCGAAGTCACGCGCGCCACGCTACTGAGGATGTCGTTGAGGTTCGAGATGGCTCTGGAGATGCCCGGAAGCCTCTCCAGCTGCTCAGCCTCGCTGCGACGAAGGGCGATGAGCTCGCGGCGCGAGGACAACATCCGCTGCACCTGCTGCAGCGCCGCGGAAAGTGTGTCGAAATCGAACGGCTTCTGCAGAAACGTCTCCGCGCCCAGCCGCATCGACTCCACCACCCGATCCAGCGAGCCGACGCCCGACATCATGATCACTGCCGTCGACTCCGAGTACATCTTGAACTGATGCAGCACATCGACGCCGGTCGTGTCAGGAAGCTCCACGTCCAGAAGAACGACATCCGGTGAGAACTCGCCGAAAGCCACGATCGCCTTCTTCCCGTCGCCGGCGGTCCGGACATCCCAATCGTCGGTCAGCAAAGCCTCCAGCCCGGCTGCAACTTGCGGATCGTCGTCAACGATGAGGATGCGGGGCAGCAAAGGGTCTGTCATCTGTCCGGAAAGCATACACCCGTTCAGGTGCAATACGCTATCAGTTCGAAGTCAGAACAGGCTAAGTCCAAGAATGTACGACTCTTAGCCGATTTTGGAGGTGTGGTACTGGCCTTGGACTAGGGGAACGGCAGCGGTTCAACAGGAGAACACCAAATGCTCATCCTCGCAGCGGTCCTCACAGCGTCCATGAATGTCGATCTCGATCTCACCTCTCTGATCAAGCGCAGCCGCGCCAAAGAGCCGGTCGTCACATGCGGCATCGTCACGGTCGGCTATCGCTTCCGTGGAAAGGCTGGTCAGGAGTTCCGCTATGCCGGCGACACCTACCAGGTCCCGGAAGAAGGCTGGGTCGAGCTCATCGCCGACCGCCGCCGTACGACCTACGCCATCAACGGCCATTCGCTTCCTCTCGATGTCTGGCCTCGCGACCCATTCGGGTTTCGCGACATCCCTCTCCCCTCGCCCACCGGTACGAGCAGCAACACGAATGAAACAGGAGGTTCGAAATGAGCAGATTTCTGAACGCAACCGTGATCGACATGCGCAACGGACGCGAGAGCTGGCGCGTCTTCCTCGCCCTCGGCGGTCCGGCCTTCGCCTTGGCTGTGATCACGGCCGTGCTGCGGCTTCACTGAGCACCACAGAGCAGCTTCACCGAGATCAGGAGACACGATGCCCAACCAGAAACGAATCACACTCATTGCCCGCGGACCGACGAAACCCGACGTGGACTGGAATTACCCGGGCTGCAACAACGCGCACGTAGCGTTCGTCGATTCGCTCAATGCTCTGAAGTTCGCCGTCCGCACCACGCTGCATCCGGACGGACTGAACATCGAGCGCGTGATCATCGATCGCGCCGGTACCGCGGAGGACTTTCTCAGCCTGCTGGCAGACCTGCCGATCGAGCTCACGGGCGACGTGCTCATGATTCGAGACGACGGTACGGGCTTCCTCAGCGCCACCGGACGCGGAGGCGATCGCCGCCTGCACACACTGAAGTACAGCGATGTCCGTTTCTATCTCGAGACGCAGAATCTCGTGACCGGGCGCGCCGCGCTCGCGCTCACTGCTTGAGGAAAGAACGATGAACGCCGAACGACAGTACATCCTCCTTGCTGACGATGACGACACCATCACCGAGGCACTTTCCTTCACGCTGGAGCGCCCGGGCAGGACCGTGATCCTCTGCTCGGACATCGACGCAGCGGAGATCGCGCTGACACGCTATCCGGTCACGCATCTCGTGACCGACGTGCAGTTCTCGGGCGATTTCGGTTTCGAAGGATTGCACTTCCTCGGCCGCGTGCGCGCACAGGCTCCGCGCTGCAGCATCCTGCTGATGACCGGGAACGCCACACCCTCGCTGCGTCAGGCCGCTGGGGTCCACGGCGCATCCGTATTGGCCAAACCATTTTCTACCGCCGCGCTGGAAACAGCGCTCGGCACTCCGGCGGCCTCCGAAACGACGCCCGCGAGCTGGGACGCTCCGTACGAAGTCATCCGCATCCCGTCGATCGAAGAGATTCTTCGCGGGGACGGCTTGTCCATCGCCTTCCAGCCGATCGTTCGCCTCACTCCGAACGGATCGACGACCTTCGCGTACGAGGCGCTGACGCGGGTAGCCGGAAACTGGGTGAACGGACCGGCGCCGCTGTTCGAGTACGCCGAGCGCCGCGGCAAGCTGCCCGAGCTGAACATCGCCATGATGACGCGCGCCATCGAAGAGGCGTCAGCGCTGTCTGAAGACTCGGCGATCTTCATCAATATCGATCCCCTCACCTTCTGCAAGCCGCAACTCGTGCCTGCACTGCGTAGGGCCGCGGCCCGGGCGAATCTGGCCATGGATCGGATCGTCCTCGAGATCACGGAACGCTCCGGCTTCAGCGACGACGCAGCCGGTCCGATCTTCGACGAGCTCCTGGCTGCAGGCGTCCGCTTCGCATTGGACGACCACGGCTCCGCCTATTCGCACCTCGGGCAGATCAGCCGCATCCGTCCGTCGTTCATCAAGATCAGCAATTGCTTCGGCACAGCGTTCGAAGAAGACGAGACCAAACGACGCATCGTCCGCCACACCGTGGCACTGGCGCGCGACTTCGGCTGCGAGACGATCCTCGAAGGCATCGAGAGCGACGCAACCGCGCGAGCAGCCATCGATGAAGGCGTGCTGCTCGCACAGGGATTCCATTTCAGTCGCGCACGCGCCGCTTCGCACTGGAACTCGCTGAATCCGGCGCAGCAAGCAGCGTAGAGGGAGAACGGGAACATGATCATCACGCTGGCCATCCTTCTTTTCGCGGTCATCGGCTGTGCGGCGGTCCTGGTCGACTACGCGCGCGCAGAGGCGGCCCGTCTCCGTCTGCTCGTGGAACTGAGCGAGAGACTGCAGCTCGGTCCCAGCATCGAAGATGCGTCCGCAATCCTGCCTTCGTTCGGCTACCGCCTGTTCCCGCGTCTGGAAGGAGCCGTCTATCTCAGCCGGGCTTCCACCGAATCGCTGAAGCTGACCGCGGCGTGGGGCAACCGTTGCGAAGAGGATGCAATCGACTCCATCGAGTGCAATGCACTTCGTCTCGGAACGACGCACGTCTCCGGCGAATCGATCTGCGAGCACTCCTCCACCAGCCCCGACGCGGCAACCATCTGCGTGCCGATGCTCGACGCCGGCGAGGCGTTCGGGCTGCTGATCCTCCGTGCCGCGGGCGGCATGCCGCTCCCTCCGGGGATCGCCCGGCTGGCGCAGCCGTTCGCACATCAGGTTGCCCTCGCTCTCTCGAATTTGCGCATGCAGGAGAACCTGCGCACCGCGGCCATCACCGACTCTCTCACTGGCCTCTTCAATCGTCGTTGCATTGCAGAGTCGGTCACCGTCGAGCTCCTCGCCAACGGCAATCCGCAGGCCCGGGTCGGTGTCATCCTCATCGATGTCGATCATTTCAAGCGTTTCAATGACGCGTGGGGACACGGCGGTGGCGATGCGTTGCTGCAGCAGCTCGCGCGCCTGATGCAGGACACGTTCGACGGCGAGAACGACATCGTCTGCCGCTACGGCGGCGAGGAGTTTCTGATCGTGCTCCCCGACATGTCCGCCGAAGCGCTGTACAGCCGCGCCTCGCGTCTGCTCGAGCGCGTGCGCGACCTCCATGTCAACTGCGACGGCCGGCTGGTTTCCGGCATCACGGTCTCCGCCGGCATTGCCATCTCTCCGAATCACTCCAACAACATCGAAGGACTCATCGCCGCCGCCGATCGCGCGCTGTACGTCGCAAAGAGCGCCGGCCGCGATCGAATCGGTACGCCGCCGCCGCAAGCCATCCGCCAAACCGCCGCCTGACCCCAAAGGAAACCGTCCCTTGAGCGCTCTCGAACAGCTCCCCTATATCAGTCCCAATCGCAGAAGAAATGATCGTGTGCGAGTGGAAGGATCCATCCCTGTCGTCTTCGGACGTGGGAAAGGAGAACTGATCGACATCAGCCCGAGCGGCGCGCGCATCCGCCACTCCGCGCCGGTGCGGCGAGGCGCGGCGGTCCGCGTCAGTTTCACATGGCGACACACCCGCTTCTCGGCTACGACAGAGGTGCTTTCATCGCGCGTGATCAGCCTGGGCCTCGGACCCTCTTACGAGTCACGCGTCCGTTTCATCCTGGTCGACGAAGATTCGGAGCGTGCGCTGGCCACGATCGTCGAACAGATCGCCGGAGGCGCAACGCGGAGGCAGGTAGCGAACCTGCGCGGTTGGAACGATGAGGCGCAATCCGACCCGACTCCGGCTCCTGCCACGTCCTTCATCCGCTGCCGTCTGATCGGCAACCGATGGGAGATCAAGCACACGAGCAGCAGCGAGCAACCGGAGGACGGCTTCGTGCTCCGATCGGATTCTCCGGATGCCGACATCCAAACGCTTTGTGACAACTACTCACGCGGCAACGCGGAAGATCGTCACCTGATCCACGCGATGGCGGCGGCCGCGATGGAGGGATAACGGGCCGCGGAAACTTTTCCACGTCCAGTTTAGTGATGCCGGTCACGCTGTTCGGTCCGTCTGGCTCGAACGTTGAAGGCCCTCCGCGCCGGCGGTGCTCTGACTGAACCGAGAACTCGAACGCAGACGTGCGACCGACGCTGGCGATCCGGAGTTGCTTCGGTTACTCGTCGTCGAAGATGACCCCGACTATCGCACCTGGCTCGCCGCTGTGACACGGCGCATGGGATTCGCCGTCGACGTGGCAGCCGATGGTCACGCCGCGATGGAACGGCTCAGCGAACAATCGTTCGAGATTGCCGTCATCGATCAGGAGATGCCGCGCATGACCGGCATCGAAGTCATTCGCAACGTCCGCGCGCAGGAGCGCAACCAGCAGGTTTACGCAATCATGCTCACCGGCCGCGCCGGGATGGAGACCAAGCTCAATGCGCTCGGCGCCGGCTTCGACGACTTCCTGAGCAAAGCCTCGCCGGAGGCAGAGATCCTGGCCAAGCTCGTCGTGGCACGCCGCATCGCCGCGCGGCAAAGGACGCTCGACACGACCGTGCGCGAGCTGTACGGACTGGCCACGCGCGACGAGCTCACCGGCGTCTTCAACCGGCGTTTCTTTTTCGCCGAGGCCGAACGGCTGCTGGCCGCGCAGAGCGTTGTCGATCTCGTGCTGTTCGACCTCGACGACTTCAAGCGGGTGAACGACACCTACGGCCATCTCACCGGCGATCGCGTCCTCCGCGACGTCGGCACCCTCTTCGATCGCCACACACGCGCCGAGGACCTGATCGCGCGCTACGGAGGCGACGAATTCGTGTTGCTCGTTCCGCACCTCGCCCTCGAAAACCTCGCATACGTCGCCGAACGCCTCAGCCGCTGCATCCGCGCCCTGCAGTGGTCTGCTGGCGTGGACACGTTCACGATCGGAGTCTCGACCGGCCTGGCCACATCGCGCCTGATCGAGCAACCAACGCTCACGCAACTCCTCGACGCCGCCGATCGCGACCTGTACAGAAACAAATCGCAGCGCACGAGGGCATCCCAAGGCTGATGAGGTTTCCTCTCATGCTTCCTCGGTAGAGCGAACGTGCCGGGACCGCCGCGCGATCTTCCAGAGCGCGACGACCACCAGCGCGAGCATGCCGAAGATCGGCACGACGTAAAGGAGAAGCCAGATTCCCACCGTTGCGATCGATTGCAGCGCGCCGACCAGCGCACGCACGGCATCTTTGGCGATGACGAACGGCTGCCAGCCCGCTTCGACCACAGGCTTGGTGATGGCATCGGGCATCACTTCGAGCGAGATCTGCGACAGCGCCGTCACCTGCGATAGATAACGCATCCGTCCTTTGGCCTGCTCGATCTGTCCACGGATGATCGTCAACTGCTCGTGGACCTCCAGCACATCCGCGGCCTTGCGCGAGCTCTTCCGCGCCACGATCAGGAGCTCGCGCAGCTCCGTCTCCGTCGCTTCGAGGTTGCGCACTTGCGATTCGAGATCGACGTACTCCTGCGACACGTCTTCGCTGGCGATGGTTTCGTTGTCGACGCGGCTGGCCAGCCCGCGGATCGAAGCCAACGTCGAGGTGAGCTTGTCCGAGGGGACGCGCAGCTTCAGCGTGGCGCGCAACAGCTCTCCCTCGCGCCAGATGTTCGAGCCGGAAACAAACCCGCCCATCGCCTCCACCGACTTCGTGACCGCCTCGATCGCCTTGGTCGTATCCGCGACGACGATGCGCATCTCCGCCGTGCGCACGATCATGCGCGGCATCGCTCTCGGCGCGGCCTCGACACCCGCGGGAAGACCGCGTCCCGCGAGCTGCACGCCGGCATTCTGCGCATCCGCGGCGGGCGCAACGATGGGCGATGCAACGCTTTGCTCGGGCGCAGCAAAACTCTCCGCTTTTCTGCACGAGAACAACAGAAACAAGACCAGCAAAGCGACGACGTACTTCATGTTCATCTTCATGTTCATCTTCACGGGCAGCCTCCACACGCGACGTTGGACGCGCGAAGCCGCGAAGAAGAAACCTACTGGTCTGCGATCAGGAGCTGGTACGCGCGCGCAACGTTGTCTTCGAAACAAACGAACGTCACGCTCTCCATCGAAGAATGGTCGCGCAAGAATCGCTCGGTCTCGGCGACGGCAATCCGCGCGGCCTCATCGATCGGGTAGCCATAGATCCCGCAGCTGATCGCCGGAAATGCGATCGTGTGAATGTCGTGCTTGACGGCGAGCGCGAGACTGTTGCGGTAACACGACGCCAAAAGCTCCGCCTCGCCATGCCCGCCGCCGCGCCACACCGGCCCGACGGTGTGAATCACGTGCCGCGCAGGCAGCCGATACCCGCGCGTGATGCGCGCCTCACCTGTCGGACACCCGCCGAGCATGCGGCACTCGAACACGAGGTCCGGCCCCGCCGCACGATGAATCGCGCCATCGACCCCGCCTCCGCCAAGAAGCGAAGAGTTCGCCGCGTTCACGATCGCATCGACGTGAAGTTTGGTGATGTCACCGCGGTGGATGGAGAGTTGGGTCATGGGTTGTCGCGAGAGCCGCCCCTCACCCTAACCCCAACGGTCTTAAGATAAGAACTCATCAAAACCGGGTGGAGGTGGGTGATGGGAGTGAGACCGGTTGGTGTGAGCCTTGGGGCGTTGTCTAAGTTCTTTCCGCCGCAACAGATCGAAGAGATTCTGCG